>NZ_JBHVRT010000072.1:0-24196 GCF_042885555.1 Kitasatospora sp. NPDC058048
TCGGCGGGGCCGGGTTCTCCGGGATCGAAGGACGGATCGTCTCGGCGGACAAAGCTGGAACAGGTGTCCGCGATCTGCTCCAGCCAGATGCGGATACCGAGCCCTGTGCCCGCCGGATCGAAGCGCGACTCCGTGGCTGCGAGCCACACTGTGGAGAGCACTGCATCGGGCAACGAGGACCGCGTCGCACGGCGGACGTCCTCCGCCACCTCCTGTGCGTACGCTCGCCCTTCGACTTCGAGCAGGTTATCGACGAACGAGAGGATGCCGGCCGCGTCCCGGGGCGCGAGCCGGGACTGGAGGTACTTCGTCAGGCCACTCAGCCCGAAGTCTTCGGTGAAATCGGCACGGGGCTTCATGCGGGTGTCTCCTTACTTCGGGTAAGCGCTGTAGACGACGAACTTCTGAGGATGACCCCGAACGTACTTCAGGGTGATCACCACGTTGTTCCCAGTGGGTGTGTCGATCAGGGGGTTCTTCGGATCGTCGACGGGGTTCTTGGTGTATGTCGTGCCAAGGGAGCCTTCGTCCCTGACCGTCCAGGTGAACGACTTCGTGTCACGCGTCGGATCGAACGGGGCATTCTTGCCGCGTCGTTCCTGCTTCGTGATCCATTCCGCGAGCTTCTGCGCGTTGGTGCCGTTGGCGTACCACTGGTCGAAGGCCTTCTGGGCCGCCCGCACGGCGGTCTGCTGGTCGGCCCAGACGCTCGCCACACCGTCCTTCGTGACCTTGTCAATGAGCCTCGGGCCGGAGATGTTGACGTGCTGGCTCAGGGTGTGGGCCTCGCTGGTGCCCTCGTCGGCCACGATGTTCAGACAGTTGTGGACGAGCAGGTCCTGGCCCCGGTCGCCGATGGCGCGCACGTAGAAGGTGTGCAGGCCTCCGACAGTCAGGTCGTAGACCGACTGGGGTACCAGACCGGGGCGATCCTGCAGGGCGCCGACCGTCCGCAGGGAACCGCCCGCAGTGCGCAGGCGGTCATTCGCGACCAGAGCGGAGGCGACCACCCAGCCCTTGCCTTCGACGTAGAGAAGGTGGCCGGCGGTCGTGGAGAGGGTGCTGCCGTCGGTGAGGCCGATGTCCACCAGCCGCTCGGTGGCGTGGGCGAAGGTGGCGGTCACCGGCTGCGCGTGACGTTCTCCGGTCGAGGGATCCGCTGCCATGACCTCGATGCCGGTACGGATGTCTCCGATCGCTCGGTGCGATCCGTCGGCGAGCAGAACCTCGGTGCCGGCGGGGAAGCTGTTGATTCGGCACTCCGTCCGCACGCCCGCGGCGATCGTGGCCTCGTTCTCAGCCTGCTCTACCAGTACACGTTCGACGTTCGGGTTCTGGCGTAGTGCGTCGAGGGCGGCGTCGGTGCCGGCGCCGTCCTTCAGGGTGTTGCGGAACTTGCTGACCAGGTCTGCTGTGGAGGTGAGCTTGGCGAGGGCTGCGATGTTGTAGCCGTCGAGCGAGGCCTGTACGGCGAGTTTGGCGTTTTCGATGCCGATGCCGGTCGTGAGCGCGTAGCGGAACGTGACGACGGCCTTGACGCTTTTGGCCAGGGCGGGGATGAAGGGGGCGACGTTGGCTGCGGCCATGCCGCAGGAGAGGTTGATGCCGGGATCGTTATAGCACTTGACGAAGTCGCCGATTGTCATGTCGTACAGGATTTGGACGGTGTCCACCTTCGGCCGGTACTTCTTGAGGTACTCGCCGTAGGTCACCTCGACGGTCTGCGTGTACTGGGCGTCCACCGGGGAACTGTTGATGAGGACGGTGTTCCAGGTGGTGTATTTGCCGCGGCAGGCGGTGATCGTGAGGTTCGGTTCGGGGCAGGTCTTCAGGATGTAGTCGGTGGTGCCGGTGGCTTTGACCGTGAGGGTGACGGTGCAGACCGGCTTTCCTGCCGCGTCGTTGTGCCAGATCGTGGTGTCCAGGGGCTTCATCACGTGGCCGTAGGCCGACAGGATCATGTCGCCGGCTGCGCAGCGGGAGAGGTCGTCCTTGACGATCTCCGTGCTCGGGTCGCCCTGCGGGAGGGCGTCGATGAAGGAGATCCGCCCTTCATCGTCGACGAAGGCGGTCGCGTTCTGCAGTTTCCCGTCGGAGCTGTCGTCCTGCTGTTTGGTGAAGACGGCGGCCATGGCCTCGTCGGCGGCCTTCTTCGCCTCGTCGCGGCTCCTGGCAGCCGCCACGGCGGAGGCCTTTGCCTCGTCGGAGGCGGTTTTGGCATCGGCTGCGTACTTGCTTGCCTGGGCGGCGTAGCCGGTGGCCATGGCCGCCGAGGTGGAGGCGCTGCGGGCAGCGGCGTTGGCGGTGGCCGCAGAGGCTTGGGCCTGCTTGGCGTAGCCGGCGGCCTGCTGGGCGCTTGCCCGGGCGGCTTGTGCGGATTGTGCGGCCTGGTTGGCGAAGCCTTGGGCCTGCTGGGAGGACTGGCTGGCCTGGTTGGCGTAGCCGGCGGCCTCGTTGGCGGCGCCGCGGGCGGTGGCGTAGGACTGGGCGGCCTGGGCGGCGTACTGGCGCGCCTGGGCGACGGAGCCGTCGATGGTGGCGAGGTAGGAGGCGATGGTGGCCAGGTGGGCGGCGGTCATCGCGTCGCGCTGCTGGGCCTTGGGCAGGCCGGTCTGCAGGAACGGTACGAGGCGGTCGGCGGGGCCGGAGAGGACGGCTTGGGCGGCCGCCTTGACCTCGGGGCCGCCGGTGTCGAGGGCCTGGGCGACCAGGACGCGGTTGTCGTCGTTGCGGGCCCTGTACTGGCCGGTGGCCAGGAAGGTGCGGACGTCGTTGATCGTGCCGTCCAGGGCCTTGCTGGCGGCTTCCTTCACACCGGGGCCGCCGACGTCCATGATCCGCGCGAGTTGGACGCGGTCGTCGTCGTCCTTGCCCGGATACTGGCCAGTGTCGAGGAACGCGCGCACCTGGTCTGCGGTGCCGACGGAGGCGGTCTCGGCCGCGAGACGCTTTTCCAGCTTGCCGGAGGATCTGGCGATCGCCATGACGCTGGTGCGGTCGTCGTAGTCGCGGGCGGTCGTCAGACCACTGCTCAGGAACGCTTGGACGGCGCTGTCGTCGCCCTCCAGCGCGCTCTGGGCGGCGGCCTTGGTCCACGGCCCGGCGGTGTCCAACAGCCGGAAGGCGGCCTGGCGGCCCTTGAGCACGGCCGTCTTCGGGTCGACGCCGGACGCGGTGGCGTCCTTGATGAGCTGCTCGGTGTCGGCAGCGAACTGGGTGGCCTTGCCGGACTCCCAAGCGGCGGCCTTCACCTTCCGGTCGGCCTCGCGGGAGGCTTCCTCGGCGGCGGCCATTTCGGTGGCCTGCTGGGCGGCGAGCCGCTCCGCGTCCGAGGAGCGGGCGATGTCGGCGACCTTATGGGCCTGGGCGGCGGAGTTCGCCGCGGAGTTGGCGCTCGCGTCGGCAGCCGTGGCGGCGGTCTGCGCGATGTCGGCCGCAGAGTTCGCGTCGCCGGCGTGTTTGGCGGCTTCCTCGGCCGCTGTGGCTGCGGCTTCGGCGTGTGCGGCGGCGTCGTTGGCGGCGCGCTGGGCTTCACCGGCCGCGGTGGCGGCTTGGTTGGCGATCGTGAGAGTGGCCTTGGCGGCGCGTGTCGCCTCCGCTGCCGAGGCCTTCGCACGGGCGGCGGCGCTGCGGGCCCGTGCGGCGTCAGCGCCCGCCACGCCGGAGTAGTCGGCGGCTTCGGCGGCGGCGTCGGCGGCAGCCGTGGCGTTGCCGCCTGCGGCGGCGGCCGCCAGGGCGGCGAGTCCGGCCTGGGAAGCGGACCGTCCGGCCCATGCGGCGGCCTCACCCGCGGTGTGGGCGTCGACCGCAGCGTTGCGGGCGGTGACGGCGGCGGTGCGGGCCGTGTCGGCCAGGCCGGCGTTGCCTGCGGCGTCGCCGGCGGCGGCCAGTGCGCGGGCGGCGGCGTTGCCGGCCTTCGTGGCGGCTGAAGCCGCGTTCGTTGCGGCGTTGGCCGCCTGGCGGGAGGCCTCGTTGGCGGCCTTGGCCGCCTTCGAGGCGGTCTGGGCGGCATCGGCGGCCCGGGTCGCGGCGTCCGCGGCGTTGCTGGCGGCGTTGGACGCCTTGTTGGCGGAGCCCTGGGCGGCCTTGGTCTCGTTGGCGGCCCGTTCGGAGGCCTCCTTGGCGAGCTTGGTCGCGTCCAGGGCCATGCCGGCCGCGTCCAGCGCGGTTTGGGCCTGCTGACCGGCCTGATCGGAGGCGTTCTTCGTCAGGTCGGCCAGCTGGGAGACCGTCAGGGTTTCCTGGTCGTGGGCGGCGGCGGTCTGATAGCCGTACTGCAGGAACTGCCGCACGTCGTCTATGCCGCCGTCCAGCGCGGCGCTTGCGGCCTTCTTCACCTCCGGGCCGCCGGAGTCCATCAGCTGCGCGAGGTGGACCCGGTCGTCGTCATCGCGTGCCCTGAACTGGCCTTCGTTCAGGAACTTGTTGACGTCCGTCATGGTGCCGTCGAGCGCCTTGCTGGCGGCTTCCTTCACACCGGGGCCGCCGGTGTCCATGATGCGTGCCAGCTGCACCCGTCGGTCGTCGTTGAAGTTCCTCTGGGCGCCCTTGTCGAGGAATGCCTTCAGGTCGGCGGCCGAGCCGTTGAGCGCGGCCGTTCCCGCTTCCCGTACCCCGGGGCCGGACTTCGCGACGAGTTCCTCGATCTGCGTGCGCAGGTCCTGGTCTTCGGCCGCGGCCTGGCCGCTCGTCAGGAAGGTCTTCAGGTCATCGGCGGAGCCGGTCAGCGCCGCTTCGGCGGCGTGGCGCACGGCCGGTCCGCCGGCCTGCCAGGCGGCGACCGCCTTCACCCGGTCCGGGTCCGCGGCGGTGGCGGGCGCTGTGTCCTCCGCCATCGCCGGAATTGTGAGCAGCCCGGTGATCAGGCTGCCGACCACGAACCCGGCGGCAAGCCGTGATCGGGCCCGTGATGTCAGTGACATCCTCATGTGAACTTCGTCATCTCATTTCTGGTTCGGGCACCGAAGTGCCGCCCGGCCAGCTGCGGTTCGCGGTAACGGGCCGGGGGTCAGACGGAAGACATGGGCTCGCGGGTGTGTCGCGGTGCGCCACACCCGTGGGCACCACAGCAGTGCGGGGCCTACTGCGCCCGCCCTACTTGATGGAGGCCTTCGCTGGACGCGAACGGCCTCGGCGGTCGCGTCTGTGCAGCCGTCTCGAGCGACTTGTCGTCAGTGCCGAGGCCAGATAACCCGTTGAGGGAGAACCGGCCCCGCCGGGACGGCCTGAAGCGGCGGCGGTCAGAGGGTGCTGGTGATCATGGTTCCGGTGTGGTTGCCGGGGATGGCGGCGAGATCGAGGGTTTCGGGGGTAGACCAGGTGCCGTCGGAGTGGCGGGCGGTCAGGAGCACCTTGTTGTCGCTGGTGGCGATGGCGAACTGTGCGTCGGTGTCGACGGGGGCGGCGCTGATGCTGGTGCCCGTGATGTTCCCGATGACGCTGCTGAGTGAGGCGATGGGCTGCCAGCTGCCGTTGGCCCAGCGCAGGGTGTGGTACTGGCCGTCGCTGGCGATGAGGGCGAGGTTGAGGTCGCTGTTCTGACGAGAGATGGCGACGGCGGTCACGGGCGCGGTGGCACCGGCGGCCTCGGCGACCGACCCCCAGGTGGACCAGCCACCGCCGGCGTTGCGCAGGGTGTGGTAGACCGTTCCGCCCGACACAGCGGCGATGTGCAGTCCACCGTCGGCGGCTCCGGCGGCGGAGATGGAGGTGATGCCGTTGAGCGGCCCGGTGACGTCGGTGACCACCTTGAACGAGGTCCACTGGCCGGTGCTGTAGCGGACGCTGTGGAACAGGAAGCCGTCCGCGACGACCACGACGTGAAGGTCACCGCCGACGGGGGAGACGGAGACCTGGGAGATGTTGCCGAGGTCGGAGACGGTGGTGTTGACGTCGACGAACTTCTGGCCCCAGCCACCGTCGAGGTCGCGGATGGCGTAGTGCAGATGCCCGTCGCCGCCGAGCGCCACGATGTGGGTGGAGGTGTTGATACCGGCGGTGGCGACCGCACGGACGCCGCCGATGTTCCCGGCCGCGGCCTGGACGTCCTCGTACGGGGTCCAGGAACCGTCGTAAAGGCGGGTCGCGAAGTAGAGGTTGTTGTCGCTGCGCACCAGGGCCTGGGTCTTCCAGCCCACGGCCTTGGCGCGGGTCTGCTGGACCCAGCCAGCGAGGTCGTCGACGCGGACGCCAGTGGCGTTGGTGCGGGTTTCGGTGGCGGGCGTGCCGAGGCAGCCGCCCTGCCAGGAACGGGAGGCAACGGCGGCGATCTCGGTGGCGCCGTTCTTGTTGCGCAGCAGCGGGGCGCCAGCGTCGCCTTGGCAGATGGGGGCCTGGCCGACGGCTGGGGTGGTGTCGATGGTGGTAGTGGTGAGAGCACTGACGGTGTGGGTGGTGGTGTGTGCCTTGAGCGGCGCCCACTCGGTGGCGGTGCGGCCATAGCCGGCCACACGCAGGTTCTCGGCGGCGGTCGGAGCGGTGACGCCGACGCTGGCGGGGGTGATGTCGTTGACCGTGATGGCGAGACGGGCCATGACCAGGTCGCGGTCCGTGCGAGGGGCCAGTTCGGCGATGTCGACGGTGCGGCCGCCGATGGTGGCGGTGCTCTTGGCAGCGGGCGCGCCGGCGGCGGGCTTGTCGCCGAAGCAGGACGCGGCGGTGAGCACCCAGTTGCGGTCGACCAGGGTTGCCGTGCAGGCCTTCGCGTTCGGGTTTCGGCCGGGCTGGTCCACGGTCACCGTGCCGACGGCCGGGAAGTCTCCGGAGGGGGAGGGGACGGCTGGCCCGTCGGTGGCGGTGAGCTCAAGCAGGGTGCTGGCGTTGCGGGAGGACCCGGACTCGCCGACTGCCGTCCAGACATCCTTGGGTACGTCGATGGTGGTGGTATTGCCGTCGGTGCTGACAATGGCCTTGACGGTGTGCTCCCCGTCGCCCCGAATGGTGTAGACCTTCGGGATCTCCACGGCGAGATAGCCCGTTGGCCCGGAGACTTTGAAGCAAACCTCCTCCGGTGCAGCCTGGCGGCTGAAGAGGTGTATCTGGCCTGCGCCTGAGGCGCACTCCGCGAGGGTGATGTGCCCGTCGCCGGTCTTCAGGGTGATGTGCCGGTCGGCGAGGATCTTCGCCGCGTCCGGGTACGCGAAGCCCTCCACCGCGGACGGCAGCGCGGTGTCGACGGCCGCCGCAGGCATCGGAGCGGCCATCACGGGTATCGCCAGAGCCGCGCCAAGCGGCCAGGCCAGTCTGCGAACGATACGCATAGGAACTCCAGAAAACGAGATGAACCCGGGAGTGCCCAGCGCCCCCGAGCTGGCAAAGTTAGAACCAAGCGGACGCTATCGGCCAGAAAACCGGCACGTCAACGCACGCGGCTGCTACCAGATGACCTCTGACCGAGGGTCAAGTGCCACACAGAAAAACGGGGCTGAGTACCCCTAGTCGGTCATTTAGAAAATGGACATTCAGGATTAAGCGGGTGAGAAGGAGCTGGGGCAGGCCATTACGGTTTAGCAACGTTTCGCCCAAGATGATCACGGTTCCCCCGCCTGATCCCTACAGCCCAGATGAACAGGCGGTCGGGGCAGCCAGGTGCACTACACCGGGCACCGGCTCCTGGCGAGCCCCAGCGTGGCGAAGGCCGACCGACCGGTGCCCCCAGCTCTCTGGAGGCCGAGTTGAGGTCGCTGTACCCGGCCGACGGCCAGCGTGTGTATGCGCCCGCGGACGCCGACGGATGGTCCGGGACGGCGAGCTCTTCGCCATCGACGTGGCCGACTGGGCAATCGGCTTCCGCCCCCTCACACCCGAGGACGCCCGGGCCTGGATCGCCGAGCGCACTGGCCCCAAGGGCGGCCGCAACTACAACTGGCGCCGGTGCTGCGCCCCGACCCCGTGACACCGCTCGTACTGCGGCCACCCACGCTGGCCTCCTCGATCCCGCAGCCCCGTACCGGTCTTCCGACTGTGCTGCGCCTTCGTCCGCGTCGGCCGTCACGTATCGACCAGCCGTCATCCTTCGTGGTCGCCCGCAGCGGCTGCTCCAACCATCCGGAGGCACGTCCACGGGGTCAGGTGCGGCCCGTAACATCTGAGTATCTGTACGGATGCGTAGCGCACACAGCAGGTTTAGCGTCCTGCGGGGGAGTGGGACTACGCGTCCATCTTCGGGGAGGGGAGCCCATATGGGTGACAACGCCACTGGCAGGATTGTGGTCCAACCAGCGGATCTGCGGGCGTCCGCGGGTATCGCGAAGGGGCTGGGGGAGGAACTGGGCGCGCCCGTTCAGAACGCGGTGACCACGAGCGAGACCGTCTCCGGCCAGCTCGTCGGCTGGTCGGTCGCCGGCGGACTGGCGCAGTTGGGGTCCGGCTGGTCCAAGCCGCTCGGTGACCTGCGCCAGCGTCTCGCGGACACTGCGGCCAACCTGGACGCCAACGCCACTGCCCATGAGCACAAAGACCGCGCGATTGCCGGTGCGTGGGCTGTCGTACCGCAGGGGGGCAAGTGAGCGGTCTCTACGATCTGCTGGTGAAGTTCGACCCGCACGGGCTGCACGACGCGGCGAAGGCCTGGACCGCGCTGGGCCACGCCGCGGAGAGCACCGGCCAGCGTCATCGCGGCCAGGTCAACGGACCGCTGGCCGGCAACTGGGAGGGGGACGACGCCAAGGCCGCGCTCTTGTACATGGGGAAGACGGAGCAGCAGCTGAACATCGTCAAGATGGAAGCGGACACCGCGGCCCTGGTGCTGAACACTGTCGCCGATCGGATGTACCAGGCGCAGACCAACCTCACGAACGCCGTGAACCGTGCGGTGGACGCGGGCCTGAACGTGTCTGCCGATGGTGTCGTCAGCCTCCCGCCCGAGGGGAAGGGGGAGCACAACGACCCGGACGCGCAGAAGGCGCGTCAACAGCTCGGTTCGGAGATGAAGGGCTTCCAGGACCGGATCAATACCGCGTTGAAGGCTGCCCAGACGGCGAGTGATCAGGGCAACACGGCCCTGGGTCGGCTCAGCTCGAATGCTCTCGACCCGACCCGGGTCAACGGTGCGCTCGCCGGCGCCAAGAATGCGGCCGCCGCCGCAATGCAGGACCTGGGCCTGGTCGACCCCTACGTTCCGGACGGCAAGGACCCGGAGGCTTCCGCCGCGTGGTGGAAGGGGCTCACCCCGGAGCAGCAGGAGGCCTACTTGGCACTGCAGCCCGACAAGATCGGCAGGCTGGACGGTCTTCCCACGATCGTCCGGGACGAGGCGAACCGCCTGGTGCTCGACGAGAAGCTGGATTCCTACCGGACAGGGAAGCCCGGCGACTTCGGTATCGACGAAGACGAGTACAAGTCGCGGATCAAGGCCTTGGAGGAGATCAAGAGGAAGCTGACGGCGTCCGACGGGAACCCGGAGCCGCACAGGATGTTCCTGCTCGGACTCGACCCCGAGGCGCACAACGGCCGGGCCATCGTCTCCACGGGCAACCCCGATAAGTCCCAGCACACGGCGGTCTTCGTGCCGGGCACCGGGACGGTCTTCGCCGGCGTGCCGGGGCAGATGGACCACATCCGGCGTCTCCAGAAAGCAGCCGAGGACGAATCTGACGGCCAGAACGTCGCCGTCGTCTCGTGGCTGGGCTACGAGACACCGAACTGGTTGAACGGCACCGTGGCCGAAACCGACCGCGGGGACGCCGGGGCGCCACTCCTGCGCAACTTCACCAAGGGCCTCAGGGTGGCGGAAGGCGACAACGGCGTCTGCTCACACCTGACCTTGATGGCGCACAGCTACGGGACCTATGTCGTGGGTGCGGCCGCGCGGGACGGCGGAGCGAACGTCGATGACATCCTCGCGCTCGGCAGCCCCGGTATGGGAGTGGACACCGCGTCGCAGCTCAACATCGACCCCAAGCACGTCTGGGTCGGTACGGCGAAGGACGACTTCATCCAGACGTTCACCGGCACCGTTTTCGGGGAGGGGCCCCAGTACGGGATCTTCGGGGCCCAACGCATCCAGATCGACACCAGCGGACACGGCGGCTACTGGGACATGGGCGCCAACGGGGCAAGTGAAAGCCTCGACAACCAGGGACGCATCATCGCGGGTCGCCCGCCGACGCTCGCCCCCAAGGTCCCGCACTGACCCCGCCACCAGTTCAACCAACCGCCGACCGGCGATTCAGGAGCACCATGGCTGCCAGCGTGTCCCGCACCCCCCGGTGGTTCACCGCCACTGCGCTCCTGCTCGCGGTGCTCAGCGGATGCTCGTCCGCCCGTTCCGCCGACAGGAGTGACACACCACCCGTGAAATCCAAGGCCGACGCTCAAGCCTGGGCGCAACAGATCACCGAGCACATGGCCCAGACCGCCGGGATCGAGACCGACGCGTCGACCATCGACGCGCTCTTCACCCCGTGTACCGGCAAGAACGGCGAAACCGCCTCCGACGACCGGTACATCCTGATGTACAGCGTCAAGAGCACGGTGCCGCGTGCCCAGCATCCCGAAGCGGTCAGGAAAGTCCGCGACCTGCTGGCCGGCGAAGGTCTGACGGTGAAGGGCTACCGCGAGACCGTGGACGGCAAACCGGACGCACTCGTCGACGCCTTCCACCCCAGCAGCCGCTACTCCGCGACGGCGTCCACCTCGGGCACTGCGGACCGCATGTACCTGCGGGTCATCACTCCCTGCCTACTCCCTCCCCCGGACGAGTTGTCCCCCCACTCCTGACACCAGCTACCCGGAGTAACGCATGGGAACGGCGAGGCCGCCCCGGCCGGGGCGGCCTCGCCGTTCCAGCCCGCAGTGCGAGGGCGATCCCGCCGTCCGGTGACGAGGGTGCGCCACCGCTCCCAGATGGCCTGATCGCCCGCCGTCGTACGGAGGCTCGCGATCCGGCGGGCCGGATCGACGTTCCGCCCGTGAAACGCAGAAGATGGTGGAAGCCGCGATCGGCGGCCGGAGGCCGTGGATGCCAAACCTCGCGCCGCCCACCGCCGCCGGTGAACCGCTGCTCTCCTCCCTGCTCGCCGCCGGCGACACCCGACACCCGGCCCTGTACCGCGACCTGGCCGCCCGCCTCGGCCGGCAAGCACCCTCTGCCGCCAGCGAGACCCGTGTGCACTGGCAGGCCGAAGCCCTTCGCGTTCAGCGGCTGTTCAGGCATCGCTGAACCACCTCCCACGACGCCGACCGCGCGCGCAGCACCGGCTCGCCGCGGACACCGGCTGGGCACCGACGGCCGCGAGCCGGCCGACGGCGTGCTCGTCGCGCTCGGCCTGCGCAAGGGCTACGACCCCGCCTACTCCGCCCAGCTGCGCCCGCCAGCTGGCCGCCCGGATCAACGGCAAGACGGGCCGGACCGTCGTACGGGACCTGCGGGTCCTGGCGCACCGCGCCATCGCTGCCACCGGCCCGGACCAGCGAGTGGATCCACCGCGGCAGCCCCTCGAAGGTCCTGCGGGCCCGTGCCGTGGGGCGCTGCAAGTGGTGCGGGAACGGGGTGGTCTGGTACGACCGGCACGACGGCGGGCGGATTCCGCTGGCCCCGTCCCCGCGCACCGGGTCCCTCCGCGATTCCGGTGGAGCGTGGACATGGGCATGGCCGCCCCCGGGGCACTGTTCGGTGACTGCTTCCTGGCGCACCCCGCGATCTGTCCGGCGATCGAGCACGAGGGCCTTCCGCGGGACATCAAGGATGTCGTACGCGTGCTGGGCGTGCGGATGCGGAGCTGCTCGACTCCGGGGAGTTCGTTCCCGCCGACCCGCCGCTGGACGAGACCGAGGTAGCTGAGCCGGAACCCGCGGCCGCGGCCGGGGCGGGTGAGCGGCACGTGCTGTGTCACGGGCCGCTGCTGCGGATCTGCCCGGGGAGGATCGAGGACCTGCAGTGCGTCGTGGAGGGGGCACCCGGGCAGCGGTGCGAACGCGCGGTGTTCAGTTCAGCCGAGGGGCGCTGGGTGCAAGTCGCCATTCCCGAGGCGAAAGGGCGCGCGGGGAAGTCGATCATGCTGACCTACTGCGGCAGGATGTGGGTCTGGGAGATCGACCCGCTGGACTTCCGGGAGGCCACACGATGGCTATGGCAGAAATGCCCCTCCCATGCGTCCGCCGCCGAGCTGCACGAGCGCGAGCTCGTGGGCTTCTCCACGATCCGCCACCACGACTTCATCCTGCGCCGCCGGCCCGCTGGCTACGAGCACGTCGTCGAACGGCGGGAGAAGCCGGCTGCGGGCACGTCGTCCGAGCGCACCCTGTGCGCGGGGCACGGGTGCCGTAACGGCACCATCATGTCGGTCGACGAGGGATGGCTGTGCTGGCGGTGCGCGCCGAAGGTGCGACGCCGTCGGGCCACCTGGGGCCGGGTGCGGAAGGAGAGGGTTCTTCCGCACCCGACTGCGGCGGTCGAGGACCTGGCCGAGTGGATTCCGGACCTGCCCGCGGCTTTCCTCCCGCACGAGCGCAGCGATACGGAGCGGCTGGTCCGAGACGGCGTCCACGACGAGGACCCGGACGGTCCACCGTTCTGATCCTCCGCCTGCCGAGACGGGCCGGCGCCAACGGCGGCCCGGCTGGCCCCACCGCCTGGCCGGAGCAACCCCCGTCGGGGGGGCACCACCCTGGGTGCTGCCCCCACCCGACGGTCTGTGGGCTGATGCCCGGCCGACCCGGTGTCAGCCCGCGGCCCTGGCCGCTGCCCGCAAGTGCGTGCGCAGCAGACTGCGAAGCCGGCTCAGACTGGTCCTGGTGCCGAGGCGGGCGAGGAACTCGTCCGCGCCCCAGACCACCAGGTGGCCCTGGCGGGCGAGGTAGAGGCCGACCTGGTCGATGCCGTAGTCGTCGTTGTAGTCGAGCAGGAGGTAGCCGGCGAGCTGGTAGATCTCGTCCCGACCGAGCCGCTGGGGACGGGTGCTGGCCTTGCAGTCCAGGAGCAGGCCGTCGAGGATGAAGTCGGCGTCGGCGCCACCGATGTCCGCGCTGCCCGCGAAGCCCGGGCCGCAGACCCGGTCCTCGGACGGCAGCGAGCGGAACGCCTTGAACGGCCCTTCGGCGAGTTCCATCTGTCGTCGGAGGTCTTCGACGACGTACGGCGGGACGTCGGCGCACAGCTGGTCGAGGGTCGTCGCCCCGGTGGCGCCCGCCAGCGGGTTGTGCCGGCGGAACTGCCCGCTGCGGAAGACGTCCTCGAAGTGCGCGGCGACGAAGCACAGCCGGCCCAGCCGTTCGTCGTTGAGCACGGCGGGCCGGACGAGGTAGTCGTCCACCGTGGCCAGCAGCTTCAGCCCGGCGACGTGCAGAGCCATACGGGCGTCGTCCGCGGGAGCTCCCACAAGCCGATGTCCGCGGCCGGCGCCGTGGACGCCCAGTTCGACGGCCTCGCCCAGCGGGCGGCCCAGGGACAGCCGCAGCCGGTAGTCGACGGCGTGCCCGAGCGCCGGCCAGTCCGGGTACTGGACGTCGACGGGCTGGACCGGGTGCGGCAGGCCGGCGATGCGCCGCTGGTAGTCGGACACCACGGCGCCGCTTCCCGGCAGGTGTTCGGCCATGAACCGGGACAACGGGGACGTCGTGTACTGGAGCTGGCCGGTCAGGCTCAGGTGGACCATCGGGATACCGCCGATGGTGCCGTCCTTCTCCTCGACGGCCATGGCTTTCTCGTAGCCGCCCACCCAGGAGAGCCCTCGCGTGTCGAGCTGGTGGCGGGCCCGGGTGACCGCCACGTAGACGAGCCGCGCCTCGTCCAGCCGCATGGGCAGCTGTCGGCCTTCGTCGGTCGCCGGCGGTGGTGCGAAGCCCTCGCCGACCCGCACGGTGTCCCACTCGCGGCCCTTGGCTTTGTGCACGGTGGAGACCGTGACCCTGGCGGCCTCCTCCGGGCTCAGATGTGCCACGGCCTTGAGGATCAGGGGCGCCCCGTAGTCGTCGACCAGCTTGACGATCGCCTTCAGGTCCTGGCCGGCCTTGTCCTGCTCGACGTACTCCTGCACCTCGCCCCAGGAGTTGAACAGGAACAGCTCGGGGTGGCTGGTGCGGCGTCCCGCCTGGAGTTCGAGGGCGGCGTTCGCGATCCGCTCCAGGGCGCTTCCGCCGCCGGCCAGCGCGACCGGCACCCCGTCCTCCAGGAAGCCCAGGACCTCCTGCATCGCGTCCGCGTTGCCCCGGCACAGCACGGCGTCGGGCTCGCCCAGCGGTCCGAGCCGCGAGTCGACCGCTCCGAAACCGGTCAGGCGCAGGTCCGACTCCGCGTGCTTGAGCCACCGGTTGGCATCCTCCGCGATCCGGGGGCCGAAGCGGAATGACTGCGTCAGGTGGAGGTGCTCGGCGGGGAAACCCGTCATCACGTCCTTGGCCGAACGCCAGCCGTAGATCTGCTGGGCCGGATCGCCGACGCAGATGCGCTGCGCCGGCTGGTTGAGGAAGATCTCCTCCAGCACCGGGTTGGTGTCCTGGGCCTCGTCCAGCAGGATGAAGTCCGCAGGGAGCAGCGGCGCTGCCATCGCCCACATCTTCATGTAGAAGTCGTGTTCGAAGCGGAGCCTGCCGTCCAAGGACTGGATGTCGTCCCACGCCTTCACCGCGTAGGGCAGCAGCGTCCGGGCGGCGAAGTCCTGGCCCTGCGCGCTGAGACCGTTCAACCGGTCCATGTGCCGGGCCATCACCTGGCTGTCGGTCGTGTAGCAGAAGCGCCGCACCATGCCCATCACCAGCCGGGCCTGGTGGGCGATCGTGATCTTGGTGCCGTCCACCATCAGGTCGCTTGTGATGCCGAGCAGCCGCGCGGTCTGCTTCGCCGGGATCCGCGCGGACGACTCCAGCCGCGGCCCGTAGTTCTTCCCCACCGCCTTGAACGCCAGCGAGTGCGCGGTCCGGCACTCCACGTTCCAGGCGAAACGGCCTCGGGCGTCGTCCGCGATGGCCCGGTTGAACGAAATGTACAAGCCACGCTTCTGCGTGGCGGAACCCATCAGCATCAGGGTCGAGGTCTTGCCCGTACCGGCACCCGCCACCAGAGCCAGATCCCGGCCGGCGACGAACACCTCCCTCGCTGCCTGCTGCTCCTCGGTCGGTTTCATGGCCATGCGGTCCTCCTCGGTGTGCGGCTTCATGTACCGCGATCACAGAGGATCACCAGATGGGGACGCACCGTCAAGGCGATCTTCTCGGGCGTGGCCCGTCTCCCTGGGTCCTGCCGTCGGCCGGGCGGTGTCGCCAGAGCCGCTCTGCCGGGCTTGATCCCGACGGCTTCGAAGCGGGAGCGCCAGGAGCGCGTCGTCAACGGCTGTGACGAAGGGATCAGCCGATCCGGTGTACCCCCGCCGCGACTCGTGCCCTCCCGAACCGGTCCTCGTTGCCCTCCGCGACATAGGTACAGCCTCACCTGAAAGGGGGAACCCGGCATGCGGGTCATCATGGAGGCGCAACGGTTCGAGTTTGAGGGCCGGTGGGTTGAGCGGCGGCTCGCCGCAGGCTGGGCCGCGGTGGTGGGTGAGAGCGGTGCCGGCAAGTCCACCGGGCTCGAGGCACTCTTCCTGACCTTCGGGCCGACGCCCCACCTGAAGGCGATGCCGGCCGCGAGGGCCTGCAGCCGCCTGGCCGTCACGATGTCGATCGGCGACTCCCGGTGGAGCATCACCTACAAGCCGGGCGCCTCCAGCGTCGAGTTCGAGAACACCGGCGATGCTGGTGCTCCGCCGGTCCGGTTGCCCTTGGTGTCCAGGGACTCCGACAAGCCCACCGCAGGCCGGTTCCTGCTCGACCAACTCAAGATCCCCGTCCTGCGGGGGAACGGCAGGGAACTCTCCTTCGAGCACATCCTGCCGTTTGTGTACGTGCGTCAGGCCACCGCCGGCGTCACCTACCTCGGCGGGCTGAAGCCGGAGCTGCGGGAGCTGGCCGTCAAGGCGCTGCTCGGCCTGCGCGAGGACGCCATCGAGGCCGCCCGCACCCGTCTGCGGGCGGTCCGCCGGGAACTCGCCGCCACTCGCCGGGAGCTCGCCGGCTACGAGGCGCTGCGCGACAAGCTCGGCTTCACCACGCCCGAGGAGCTCATCCAGCGCCGGCACCAGGCAGAGCACGACCTCGCCCAGGCTCGCGAGGCTGCCCGTGGCACTGCAGGCGAGCTCAGCACCGCCCACGGCCGCTTGCAGGAACTGCGCGACGCCGCGAAGAAAACCTACGGTGCTACGGGCCCCACGGACGAGGCCGCCGACCGCGCCGAGGAGCACCTGCGCGAGGCACTGCGGCGCGTGGGTCAGGCCGAGGGCCGCCTCGCGGCCCTGCGCGAGCCCACTGCCTCCGCTTGCCCGGTGTGCCGCCGCCGACTGCGTCCCGTGCCGGACGACGTCTGCCAGATGTGCAAGGAGCCCCACCCCGGACGGCGCCCGCAGGGCCCGGACCTCGCCGAGCTGTTGCGCGAGGCCGAGCAAGCTCTGGCGGCCGCACACCGTACGTGCGATGCCCGAAGGCAAGCCGCGGTCGAGGCCCGAAGGCTTTCAGTGGCCGCGCACCGGGCGGTGAGGGAGGCTCACCGGGCGGCGGACACCTTCGCCGACGGGGTCGTGGAACCGCTGCGGCGTGCCGCCCTCGATGCGGAGAAGCGTGTCCAGGAGCTGGCCACGTTGGCCGAGCAGCTGGCCGAGCGGGTCGAGGAGCTCGGTACCGTCGATGTGCAGCGGGCGGCGCTCTCACGGCTGGAGAAGGAGGCGCGCACCGCGTCGGAGGCGGTGAACGAGGCGGAGTCTGAAGCCCGCCAGCGGGTGGTCGACCTTCTGAAGCGATGGTCGGTCCTGTTCGCCCGGCGCATGGCACGTGCGGGCGGCCAGTGGCGTCACGCGTACATCGCCGAGAGGGGTTTCACCCCAGTCGTCAACGGCGAGGCCTTCGACTCGGTGTCGGTCGCCGGGGCGACCTTGGCGCTGGTTGAGCTGAACGCTCTGCTGAGCCTGAGGGACCTTGGCCAGGAGGTACCGGGCAGCAGCGTGCCCGGCCTGCTCGTCGTGGATTCCGCGCTGGTCGGTCTCAGCGACACGCCGTCGGACCTCGCCGTACGGACTTACCTCCTGGACGCCTTCGCGGAGGCCGCGCGCGGGAAGGGGCCGTTGTCCCAGGTCGTGACAGCCTCTCAGGAGCTGATCGGGGAGGTCCCGGGTGCGCGTCGGACCGTGGTCACCAGGACCACCCCGTACATCCCGGAACTCGTCCTCCCAGACACAAGGTCCGAGCCGCAGTAGCCAGCCGCCGTGCGCACAGCACGCCGTACGCTCGCAGTGCGACGTTGCCGAGCGCCGACCTGCTGCGGTGTCCTCGCCGCGCTTGGCCTGCGCGAGGGGCTGCAACACCGGCGCCCCCGACGAGGTCGCCGTCCGCCTGCACGCCATCGACCCCACGTCCGACGTCGAACCATCGCCTGTATGGAACGCCGCCTCGAGCGGACCTGGCGTATCTACGCACACAATCCGACAACTCTGAGTAAGTGGACTGGTGACTCTATGGTGTGCCCATGTGCCGGTCGAAACTCCTGTACGCGGCAGCGGTCCTGGTCTTGGGCGCAGCGTCCGTAGCGGTTGCGAGGACCGCTCAGGGTGATGCTGAGGAGATCCGCATGGCTCCGACGGTCCTGTTGAGCCGCGAGTACCACGAGAAGCATCTGAGGCCGATCGCGGACGAGATCCACCGGCTGGTCGACGCCGGCCAGGTGCCCGGTGACGGTTTCGCCTCGATCGTGTTCCATGGCGACGAGCACTACCTCGACCTCTACTGGAAGGGCCCGGTCCCCGCCGGGATCACCGGGGCTGTGGACGCCTGGCGCGCGCGCACCCGTGAACAGGCCCACCACGAAAACGTCGGCCCGGTGGGCCCCGACTACGACGTCCGCTACCGGCCTGCGGCCTACTCCCGTTCCGAGATGGACCGGGCCGTCGACAGGTTCGTCACCGCCGTCGGCGACGACCCCTCGGAGTGGTCGTCGATCTCGCCCTCCACCGACGGCAGCGGCCTCCTGCTCACCTACCGGCCGACGACCACCCGGCGCATCTCGCCGCCCAACGCTCCCGCACGCGACTACGAGGCCCAGGTCGAACGCCTTGCCGGCGTCCCGGTCCACGCGCTGGCCGGTTCCCCCGAAACACCCACCCAGGGCAGCCGCACCACCGACGCCCCGCCCTGGTACGCCGGAGCCGACCTCACCCTCGCTGACAACTCCCGCTGCTCCACCGGCGTGCCCGGCTGGGTGAACAACAAGCGCGTCCTGCTGACCGCCGCGCACTGCCAGACCGGCGGGAACGTCTACAACGGACAGCGCGTGGTCGGGGAGGTCACCGCCCACGACACCGGCCTGGACGTCGCCGTCATCACGACCGACAACGGCACCGCGGCCCGCTTCTACAGCGGCCCCTGGAACAGCGGCGACTCCCGTCCGCTGTACGGGCCGGCGCGCCTGGACCCGGGCCAGTCCGCCTGCTTCAGCGGTGCCGTGTCCGGCTTCCACTGCGAGCTGGAGGTCACGCGAGTCGGCGTCCACTCGCCGTCCGGGCGCACCGCCGCGACCGAGGTGAGGTCCCGCAGCGGGGGCATCGCTGTCGCCCAGGGCGACAGCGGAGGGCCGGCCGTGGCCAACCCGGTGGGCGACTCCATGGCGCCGGTCGGCGTCATCATCGCCGGGAACACCGACACCAAGACCCCGTGCACCGGCACCTCGACCCAGACGACCTGCTTCTCGACCGGCTACTACACCCCGCTCGACCCGGTGGCATCCACGTTCGGTTTCTCGGCTCGGTGACCCCCGGCGGCGGTAAGGCCTGAACCTCGCTCGAGCTTGTGGGGTACCTGCACTTGGCGGTGACACGGGTGCCCGGATGAAGGTCCGGGTCCCGGACCCCGAGCGACCGAAGCGACCGAAGAAACGCGTTCACCCGCGAGCTGTGTGGGCGACACGCCGGAAGCGACCCTGCGAGGGGCCCGGGGCTCTTCGGTAGCTGCCGTTCGGTCGCTCTTAAAACGTGCAGGTCAGAGGCACTTTCGGGTGCGGGTCAGCGACTGAAGCGACCGAAGTTCCTGTATATGAGGACATTCGCGTGTGCGCGTGTGCGTCATAGACCCGGGCTTGAGTCGCTTCAGTCGCTGATCTTTCCTGATCAGTAGCTTGACCTGGGGAAATACAGGTTCCTGCGGGAGGAGCGACCAACGGTGCTGAGTCGCTGGATCTCGGCCCGGTCGCTGGCCGTAGGGGATCCCGCAGGTTGCCCGGCTCCGGCTCCGCACTCGGCTAGTCTGTCTGGGCTATGTTCTGGGCTTGAGTCGCTTCAGTCGCTGTCTCATCGATGGCGAGCCTCTGACCTGGTCTTTTGTTCCAACGAACCAACCAGCGACCGAACACCGAGCAGCGATCGAGAACAGGAGAGGGACCAGCGTGACGGCGCCGAAGGCCGTGGGGAGCGACCGAAGCGACCGACCGGGCAACAAGCCCCGGTCGCTGGCCGTCGCCCAGTGGTGCGCGGCTCAGGGCTGGCCCGTGCACCCGCTCGCCCCCGGCCGCAAGACCCCACCCGCCAACTGCCCCGCCTGCCCAGCAAACGCCCACGTGGCCGACGCCTGCCAGTGCCGCGCAGCCGGTCGCTGGTGCCACGGCTTTCACGCGGCCACCCTCGATCCCGACCTCCTCGACGCCTGGTGGAAGACCAACCCGGGCTTCGGCGCGGGCGTCGCCTGCGGTCCCGCCCGCCTCGTCGTCCTCGACGTGGACACCCACACCGACGCGGTCCCCGCCCGTGACCGGATCCTGCCCGGCATCCCGATCCACCAGGACGTCCCCCTCGAAGGGCTCGCCTCCGGCTACCACAGCCTCGCGCTCCTGGCCGCCCTCCACCAGGTCGCCGACCCGACCACCGACACTGGCACCCTGCGCGTGCGCACCCCGTCCGGAGGCCTGCACATCTGGTACCTCGATCACGCCGGCCTCGAGTTCACCTGCTCCACAGGATCCTCCAGCACCCGGGCCCTCGCCTGGCAGGTCGACGTCCGCGCGCACGGTGGCTTCATCGTCGCCCCCGGCACAACCACCCACGCCGGCACCTACGCCCCCCTCTCCGGCGCGAAGACCCCCGCCCCGCTCCCGCAGTGGCTCAGCGACAACCTGGTGCGCACCGGCCACCTCAAGGACAAGCCCGTCCCGCCGCCCGCCGCCCAGCCTGCGGTGCCCCCACGTGCGCGCCAAGCCGTCCTCGCGGCCGGCGGTGGCCGCACCAGGGCGAACCGCCTGCTCGAGCCGCTCCTGCAGGACGTGGCGAACTGCGCCACGGCACCGGAGGGCACCGGTTTCACCGGCAAGCTCAACCGTGCCGCCTTCACCGCCGGAGGCCTCGCCGCCGGCGGCCACCTCACCCGCACCGAAGCCGAGCAGGCGCTCCTCGACACCGCGCTCGCCGCCCGCCCCGCGCAGGACCGGCACAACCGCGCCGTGATCCGTGCCGGGCTCGCCGCAGGCGCCCGCCAGCCGCTCCACCTGGAGGTGCGGGGATGAACAACATGCCCCACCAGGGCTTCGACCCCTACAAGGTCGCGCAGCTCATCCTGGCCCACCAAGGGCTCCCCAGGGCCCTTCCACTGCCGTCCGCCACCACGGCCGTGCAGGACAGCCTGCTGGACCTCCAGCCGCAGGCCCCAGCCCCGCAGTCCACCACAACGGTGCCCGCCCCCGCGCTGGCAGCCCGGCAACCCGCTCCCGTTGGCGCCGAGGCGACCGCACACGGCCTCCTGCCGGACTCCCTGTCCGACCGCGGCAACGCCAAGCTGTTCGTCCACCTCTACGGAGGCGACTACCGCCACGTCCCCGGCCTGGGCTGGTACCGGTGGGCCAAGCACCGCTGGCAGCTCGACGAGGACGACACCGTCCTGTGGGCCGCCGGAGAGATGGCCGAGGCCATCTCCACCCACGACCCGCGCGGCATCCACACGAACTCGGACCTGCGCCGACACCGCCGCCGCGCACTGTCGACCTCCGGCATGAACGCGATGCTCGCCCAGGCGAAGTCCGCCCCCGGCATGGTCCTCAACGCCGCCCTGCTGGACGCCGACCCCTACGCCCTGTGCACCCCCGGAGGCGTCGTCGACCTGCGCACCGGAACGGTCGCCGCCCCGGACCCCACCCGCCACCACCACTCCCGCTCCACCACCCTCGCGCCCGCCCACATGCCCACCCCGCGCTGGGACCGCTTCCTCGCCGACACCTTCGGTGACGACAAGAACGGCCGCCAGACCCGCGACTTCCTCCACCTGCTCCTCGGCTACTCGATCAGCGGCGACGTCGGGGCCCAGGTCATGCCCTTCCTCTACGGGCAGGGCAAGAACGGCAAGTCCGTCCTCCTGGACGTCATGATCCAGCTCCTCGGCGACTACGCGGATGCCGCGCCGCCCGGCTTCCTCATGGCCAAGACCTTCGACGGCCACCCCACCGACCTCGCCGAGCTACACGGCCGGCGCATCATCGTCTGCTCCGAACTCAAACCGGGCGACCGCTTCGACGAAGCCCGCGTCAAGCTGCTCACCGGCGGTGACAAGATCAAGGCGCGCCGGATGCGCCAGGACTTCTTCTCCTTCGCGCCCACCCACAAGCTGTGGCTGCTCGGCAACCACCGCCCGGAGGTGGGCACCGGCGGTTTCGCGTTCTGGCGCCGGATGCGCCTGATCCCCTTCGAACGGGTCGTCCCCGAGGAACGCAAGATCGACAACCTGGCGTACGTCCTCGTCGCCGAGGAAGGCCCCGGCATCCTCGCCTGGCTCATCGAGGGCGCCCGCCGCTACTTCGCCGGCGACAAGGACCTGGCCGGCCCGGAAGCCGTCCAGACCGCCACCACGGCGTACGCGGAGACCGAGGACCACGTCGGGCGCTTCCTCAACGAGGCCTGCCGGATCGGCGACGGCATGCGCGCCGAACAGGCCCAGCTCTACGGCGCCTACACCCGCTGGTGCGGCTCCGAAGGGTCCAATCCGGTCTCCGCCCGCGCATTCGCCGCACGAGTGCGCGAGACACTGGGTATGACCTCCCCGAAGGAGATGGTCCTGTCCAACTCGCGTAAGTTCTACCCGGGCATCGGCCTGATCACCGACGACACAGAGGAGCAGCCGACGTGAGCGCGCTGATCGACCCGTCCGAGCTCGCCCACGAAACGGACCTCGTCTGGCTCGAGGACACCACCGACCTCGACTACGTCCGCCAGTCGCTGGACCGCCTCACCACCCGCCGCAGCCGCCCCGCCTACCACCGCGACGGCCGCATGGTCGGCTACGCGCTCCTCGGCCCCGACGCCAAGTCCTCCCGCGCCTCCGGTACCTTCCGCCGCCGGGTCTTCTGGCTCCTGCCCCACGACCGCGACCAGGACCCCGACGGCCTCTACTCCACCGGCGCCCCCTCCGAAGCCGTCGACCCACGTACCGTTGCCCCGGGCGTCAAGGGCTACAAGACCGAGCGCTCCGAAGGCGGCCCCGCCTCACCCGCCATGCTCGAACTCGGGATAACGCTCCCGAAAGCCTGACGCCGTTCTGGGGACGTCTGTCGGGGACGGAACCCTGCCTGTCACCAGAGCGACTCCGGACCTGCTTGCCGCGACGGGGCAGTCAGCTGGGGCGGCGGCCGGTCAGTTCCTGCCAGCGGTCGTAGGCGGCGTCGAGTTCGTGTCGGGCTCGGGGGATGCGAAGGTCGTTCTTCAGCTGGGCGGTGACCTGGCGCAGGTGCCGTTCGGCCCGGCGGCGGTTGCCGGTGTCGGCGGTGACGCGCTTCAGTTCGGCCTCGGCCTCGGGGATGAGGGCCCGGAGCCGTTGGAGTGCGGGTCCGGTGTCGGCGATGGCGTTGTGGACGTGGACGACGAAGGCCCGTACGTCCGCCTCGGGGGTGTCCTCCAGAACGAGGGTGAGCAGCTCGCGCTGGCCGTCGGGCGGCGTCAGGTAGATGTAGGCCTCGGTGGGGGAGTACTGGTCGTCGATCGTGAGCCCGCGGAGCGGGTGGGTGGAGCCGGTGCACACCTGCAGGGCCTGCTCGTACAGATCCAGGCGGTCCCCGAGGGAGTGGAGCAGTGCTCCGTGGCCGGGGTCGCGCAGCGCGGCCAGGCGGAGCTCGGCTTCCCTCACCCGGGCCTGGTGCTCGTGCGCGGCGTCGGCCGCGGCCGACGCCGCGCACGAGCGGGCGCTCTCCTGCTCGGCGGCCACGTTCTGCTCCGCCCGGCGCAGGTTCTCCCTGGCCGCGCGCAGCTTCCGCCGCTCCCGGCTGTGGCGGGGGTGGAAGGCGTGCCGCCAGGTGCCGGGGTAGAGGCTCATCCACCAGGCCACGGCGGCTACGGCGGCCAGGACCGCCATGGCCGACCAGAACACCGTGGTCCACACGGTTTCCGCCACGGTTTCTCCTCGGGGTGTACGGGTGTGCTCCGGTCGCGTCGGCGGTGCCCGCCGTCCGCTGGCCGGGAAGCGGGGTCAGTGGGTGGCGTCGGCGGCGACGCCAACGAGTTGGAGGATGGCGTGGCCCCAGGAGGTGGCGGCGATCAGGACTCCGAAGGTGACGGCGGTGAAGACCGTGAGCGCCTCGTCGGTCCGGCTGCGGGCCTCGGTGCGGCGCCGGAGCCGCAGGACGATGATGATCGCCAGGAACGCCGTCGCGCTGATCGTGTACTCCACTGCCCACCCCAGGTCTCGACTTGACGCTGTGTGATGCCCCGGTGACCCGGAGGCCTACTGCATTCGGGTGAGCATGCCAGAGCCGTTCCCCGTCCGGGGCCGGTTCGGGGAAAACGGCGGGCGCGAACGGCCCCGCCCGCGGCTGGCCGCCGATCGGCCGCCGGCCTTCGCGCGCGAAGTCACCTGTAGGTGGCGTTCGGCGTCCGGGAGGGGCTCGCCGTGTTCTCTCTCTACTTCTCTTAAGGGTGTCCGGCTGGTGGGTAGACCCCCGTCCGCGTGGTGGGTGGACCCCCGTCCGGCCGGTGACCAGACCCCTTGCTGTCAGCAGTGCGCCCTCGGCATGCCCCACACCGGTGACGTTCGTTTGAAATGTGCGATCCAGAAGTTACTTTCACGCTAGGGTGTGTGTTGGAGGTGAGGTGTCGATGAGTGAGGACCTGTTCGCGTCGATCGACGCGCTGCTGGCCCGGCCGAAGCCGGTGGAAGACCTGCCGGTCCCGGCCGAGCGGGAGCGGCTGCGCAAGGCCGGCGACTACACCCAGGAGGA
>NZ_JBHVRT010000073.1:0-19557 GCF_042885555.1 Kitasatospora sp. NPDC058048
GGTTGATGATCACCGCCGGCGCCGTCGCGTTCCTGCTGGTCGCCACCGGCGTGCTGCTCTGGATCGCCTACCGCAAGCTGGACGGCAACATCCGCACCGACTCGGCCACCGACCGGCTGCTGGCCCGGCTGGAGGCCGAGCGGCCGAGCCGCACCGCCGGGGCGCGGGGTGCCGAGAACATCCTGCTGATCGGCAGCGACGACCGCTCCGGCGCGAACGGCTCGTACGGCGGTGGGAGCGGCACCGAGCGCTCGGACACCACGATCCTGCTGCACCTGGCCGCCGACCGCGGGCACGCGACGGCGGTCTCGGTGCCGCGCGACGTCATGGTCTCCGTCCCCGCCTGCGAGAAGCCGGACGGCACCCGCAGCAAGCCCGCGCTGATGCAGTTCAACCGGGCCTTCGAGACGGGCGGTCCGGCCTGCTCGATCCGGACCGTCGAGAAGCTGAGCGGCATCCGGATCGACCACTACGTGATCCTCGACTTCAGCGGCTTCAAGACGATGGTCGACGCGATCGGCGGGGTCGAGGTGTGCGTGCCGCAGCCGATCCACGACAAGGACGCCAGGCTCGACCTGCCCGCCGGCCGGCAGACCCTGCACGGCGAGCAGGCGCTCGGCTACGTCCGGGCCCGGGAGAGCCTGGGCGACGGCAGCGACACCCAACGCATGGGCCGCCAGCAGCAGTTCCTGGCCGCGCTGATCCGCAAGGCGCAGTCGCAGGGCGTGCTGCTGAACCCGGCGAAGCTGTGGCCGGTGCTGGACGCCGCGACCTCCTCGGTGCGGGCGGACGGCGGGCTGTCCTCGCTCGGCGCGCTGTACGACCTCACCCAGGACCTGCGCGGCGTCCCCTCGGCGGACGTGGTCTTCCTGACCGCGCCGCGCCGCCCGTACCGCTACGACTCGGACCGGGACGAGTTCGTGCAGCCGCAGACCGGCCAGTTGTTCGCGGCGCTGCGGGACGACCGGCCGGTCGCCGTCCGGCCGCCCGGGTCCTCGCCCTCGTCGGGCCCGTCCCCGTCCCCGGGCGCCAGCCCGGGGGCGGGCCCGACGGCCGAGGTGGCTGCGGCGGTGACGGCCTCGGCGGCGGCGACCGCGTCACCCTCCGCGAGCGCCGCGCCCACCTTCGAGGGACGCACCGCCGACGTGGACGCCTGCGCCCCGCACTGAACCGCCGGCCCCCGACCGCGCCGGTGCACGCCGGTCCGGCCCCGTCGGCCGATCCGGACGTTTCCGCAATTGCTCGGCCACGAGCGGTATTTATCCCCGCCCTGCCGGAACATGGCGGAGATCACACCGGGAACGACTCCCCCGTTCGGCTCGTCTAGTGTGTCCGGATCGGCCCGTCCGTACGGGCGGTCCGCAGCCGTGACCGGTCGAAGGTAGGGAACCCCCGTGCACGAGGAGCAACCGGAAGGCGGCCGGTACCGGGTCGACCCGGCTCCCGGCGTCCCCCGGCAGCGCCGGCGGGCCGGCGAGGCACCGGCGGCACCGGCGGCACCGGCCCCGGAGGGCCGCCGGGACAGCCGGCGGCGGGCGGCCGCGCTCGCCAAGCGCAGCCGGCGCCGACGGGCGCTCAAGTGGACGGCCGGGGCGGGCGCCCTGGTGATGGTGGCGGGCTGCGGCGGGGCGTACTACCTGTACCGGCACTTCAACGACAACCTGACCTCGGTCAAGGTCCAGCTGGGCGACGAGTCCGAGCGGCCCCGGGCCGCCGGGGACGCGCTGAACATCCTGGTGATCGGCACGGACAGCCGGGAGGGCCTCGGCCGGGAGTACGGCGACGAGGGCAGCACCGGGCACGCCGACACCACGCTGCTGTTCCACATCGCCAAGGACCGCACCAACGCGACGGTGATCAGCCTCCCGCGCGACCTGATGCTGCCGATCCCGGAGTGCCAGAACGCCCAGGGGAAGAAGATCCAGGGCTCGGCGCGGGAGGAGTTCAACAACAGCCTCGGCCAGGAGGGGCGCGACGCGGGCTGCACCTGGAAGACCGTCGAGAAGAACACCGGGATCCGGGTCGACCACTTCGTGCAGGTCAACTTCGAGGCGGTGAAGACCCTGTCCACCGCCGTCGGCGGGGTCGAGGTCTGCGCGGCCAAGGACATCAACGACTCCGGCTCCCACCTCAAGATGACCAAGGGCCGGCACGTGGTCCAGGGCGAGGAGGCGCTGGCTTTCGTCCGCACCCGGCACGCGGTCGGCCAGGGCGGCGACCTCACCCGGATCCCGCTCCAGCAGCAGTTCATCAGCTCGATGATCCGCAAGATCAAGAGCGACGACACCCTGACCAGCCCGACCAAGCTCTACAAGCTCGCGGACGCCGCCACCAAGGCGCTCACCGTGGACTCCGGCATCGGCAGCGTGGACAAGCTCAAGGACCTCGCGCTGGACATCAGCAAGGTGGACACCAAGAACATCACCTTCACCACCGCGCCCGTCCTGGACGACCCCAAGGACGAGAACCGGGTGATCCTCAAGCAGCCGGACGCCGGACAGCTGTTCGCGATGGTGGCGGCCGACCGCTCGCTGACCGAGACCGCCGCCCCGCCGAGCGACCCGCCCGCCGCCGAGGCCCCGGCCACCGGCGCCGCGACCCCGCCGCCCGCCCCGGCCGCCACCACCCCGCCCGTCTCCGGCAAGGGCGTCCAGCTGACGGTGCGCAACGGCAGCGGCACCCGCGGACAGTCCGGGCCGACCGTGGAGAAGCTCCGGGCGAAGGGCTTCGACAAGGCCGTGGTGGGCAGCGACGCGCCGCCCGCCGAGACCACCACGGTGTCCTACCCGTCCGGCCGGGAGGCCGAGGCCCAGGCCCTGGCCGCCGCCCTCGGCCTGCCCGGCGACGCCGTCCGTCCGGCCGCGAAGTCGGACCCGAAGGGCGGGCTGGTGCTGGTGCTCGGCAAGGACGTGCTGGCCGCCGCCAACCCGGCGGCGGTGCCCACCGAGGCGCCCGAGGACCTCCAGCGGGTCCAGGCGGACGACACCGACGTCTGCGCCAAGTAGCCAGGTCCTGTCCGGCCGGACAGGGCCTAGCCGGGCAGGAGGGTTCCGCCCTCCTCGCGGTAGCGCTCGGAGGTCCGGGGGCACTGCCAGCCGCCGTCCCCGGTGGGCCGCAGCGGCTCGCCGGCCCGGCCGACCCAGCCGATCCGGCGGGCCGGGACACCGGCGACCAGCGCGAAGTCCGGGACGTCCCGGTGCACCACCGCGCCGGCCGCGACCAGCGCCCAGCGGCCGACCGTCACCCCGGCGACCAGCACCGCGCGGCCGCCGATCGAGCAGCCCTGACGGAGCGTCACCCCCTCGGCCCGCCAGTCGTGTTGGCCCTTGGGGCGGCCCTCGGGAGTGACCGCACGGGGGTACCGGTCATTGGTGAGGACGGCGGCCGGACCGATGAACACCCCGTCCTCGACCACCGCCGGCTCGTACACCAGCGCGTGGTTCTGCACCTTGACCCGGTCCCCGATCCGCACGCCGGGGCCGACGTACGCGCCGCGGCCGATCACGCAGTCCGCGCCGACCACCGCGTCCTCGCGGACCTGGGCGAGGTGCCAGACCGCCGTCCCGGCACCGATCGCGGCCCGTTCGTCGACGTCCGCGCTCGGCTCGATCCGGGCCGCACCCGCCCCGTCCTCAACTGTCGCCATGCGCACCGACGATAGCGGCGCCGCACGGCACCGCGGGCTGCCGGGACGAATCAGCGGGCGCCAGGGCGTGTCCGGCACGCCCCAGGATCAACCGGTCTTCGAGAGCACGTCCTTGGAGGACGGGCCGACGCTGGCGATCACTCTTCGGGCCAGCGAGCGCGGAGAGGTCAGGAAGCCGAAGCCCCAGCTGAGGTGCATGGTCGCGAAGGCCACCGGCAGCAGCGCCCTGGCCTTGAACGACAGCCCCCGGCCCTCGACCGCGGCGCCGCCGAGGATGCCCATCAGGTACGCGCCGGGCACCGCCAGGAAGGCGGGGTGGACGGCGGCGCCGAGCACCAGCCCGAGGACGACCGCCGCCAGCGCGGCCGGCGGGGCGAGGTAGCGCATGTTGACCGAGCCGCGGTGGTAGCGGGTGACCACCCGGCGCCAGCGGCCGTAGTCCTTGTACTGCTTGGCCAGCGCCCGCACCGAGGGGCGGGGCCGGTACGTCACCTTGAGCTGCGGGGTGAACCAGACCAGGCCGCCGTCCTGGCGGATCCGGTAGTTCAGCTCCCAGTCCTGGGCGCGGATGAACTCCTCGTTGTAGCCGCCGAGCTTCTCCAGCACCTCGCGCCGGAACACCCCGAGGTAGACGGTGTCCGCCGGGCCGGCCAGGCCGCCGGTGTGGAAGGCCGCGTTCCCGACGCCGATCTTGGAGGTCATCGCGGCGGCGACCGCGTGCTCCCACTCGGTCTCGCCCTCGGCGTGCATGATGCCGCCGACGTTGGCCGCCTCCATCTCGCCGAGCAGCCGGACCGCCGTGGTGATGTAGCCGGGGGTGAGCAGGCCGTGGCCGTCCACGCGCACGACTATCGGGTGCCGTGAGCCCCGGATCGCGGCGTTCAGCCCGGCCGGCGTCCGGCCGGTGGGGTTCGCCACCGTCCGCACCCGCGGGTCCTCGGCCACCAGCTCGGCCGCGATCTCCGCGGTGCGGTCGGTGGAGGGACCGAGGGCGATCACCACCTCCATCGGCCCGGGATACTCCTGGTCCAGGATGCGGCGGACCGCCGTGCGCAGGTGACGTTCCTCGTTGAGCACCGGCATGATCACGGAAACAGCCGGCAGCTCCTCAGCAGCCTTGGTGTTCATCGGGGCCAACCGTACCGGTGCGGACGCGTCCCCGTCTTGTCCCGGTCTGGGCGGCCGGGGACGCCTCGCGGCGCGGCACCGGTGCTGTGATCAAGAACACCGTACTCCCCCTTATGTGCGGGCCGGAAGCGGTGTGGATCCGGTGCCGGTCCGGGGTGGGTTCAGAGTGCGTAGTGAGCGACGGTGAACACCGCGTAACCGGTCAGCGCGAGCCGGTTCACCAGGTGCTGGGGGCCGCCCAGCCGGTCCGGCAGGGCCTGCGCCGGCCGCAGGTCGGGGCGGTGGGCGGCGGTGGCGACGGTCCGGGCCACCGCCGCCGGGTCGTACTGCCCGCCGAAGAAGGCGGCCAGCCGGGCCGCCGGTCGGCTGAAGAAGGAGAACTCCCGGCCGCCGCGCAGCCGGATCGTCAGCAGGCTCCGGTGCACCGCCGCCGCCGAGATCTCCGCCCAGCGGTAGCTGCGGGTGCGCAGCGCGGTGGCCACCCGCAGGCCGTCGCGGTCGGCCACCAGCTGCCAGGAGAACGTCTGGGCGCAGGCGTGGATCGCCAGCGAGCCGATCCACAGCGGGCGCACCAGCCCCTCCCACCAGCCGTCGTCGTCGAGGAGCACGACGGCGGCGACGACCAACAGCGCCGCCAGCGGTCCGGCCGCCGCGCGCAGCGGCAGCGGCATCTCCCAGCGGCAGGCGTCCAGCGGCCGGGCGTCCGAGCCGGCCTCGGGGGCGGCGGCGACGGTCTCGGCGGTCAGCGCGGCGACGGCCAGCTCGCGCTCGCGGTAGCGCCCGGAGCGCCGGCCGAGCCGCGGGGCCCGGGCGACGGCGGCGACGACGGAGGCCACCCGGTGCGGGTCGCCGTCCAGCAGGGCCGGGCGGACCAGGAGCTGCTGGTCGGGGCCGTCCGGGCCGCGGTACAGCACGGCCGGGACGCTGCGGCCGGCCCGGGCCAGCCGGGCGGCGGCCTGGTCCGGGGTGGCGCGCTCGACGAGCTCGCCGTACTCCTCCTCGGCCGGGTCGTGCCGCGGTTCCGGCTCGGGGCAGTCCTCCTCGTCGTCCTCCAGGTCGGGGTGCTCGGGCAGCCAGCCGGGGCCCGGGCGGTCCGGCATGTCCGGGTGGCCCTCCCTGGCCCAGTAGTAGCGCTCCCACTCCTTCAGCCGCCACAGCGCGGGCCCGTCCGCCGGGCCGTCCACCGGGAGCACCAGCAGGTCGCCCTGGGCGTCGGCCCGGACCCGGACGGCCAGGGCGGGAGCGGTGCCCTCGAAGCCGGGCCGGGTGCGGCGGGCGTCGTGGGCCAGGGCGGAGCCGAGCAGCAGCAGGCCGGGCAGGGCGAGCAGGCCGCCGAGGAGCGCCTCGCCGGACAGGTCGTAGTCGTCGCCCAGCGCGCGGACCCGGTCGCCGTCCAGCAGCAGCGGGATCGCCTGGCCCGGCTGCGGTCGCTCGGCCCACCACACGTCCAGCTTCGCGGTGGGCCCGGCGGCGGCGCCGGGCGGCGCGGCGACCGTCACGTCTCCGCGGCGGGGGTCCTGGTAGTGGACGGTCAGCAGGCCGTCCCGGTCGTACTCCCCCGCGGTGCCGGTGACCCGCACGGCCGCGCCGTCCCGCTCCTCCTGCTGGGACTGCGCCCACAGGCCGTACAGCGGCAGCGCGGCGGCGGCGACCAGGAACAGCGCGCCGAGCACCCGCCGCCCGACCGGCGCGTGCGGGGGGTGGACGGGCGAGGGCGCGCCGGCGGCCGTCCAGGGGAAGGGGACGGGCGGGGCCATCAGTTCGTCGAGCTGGTGGCGGGCGCGGCGGCGGCCGAGGTCGGCGCCGATCAGGACGGCGGCCAGCAGCAGGTGCAGCAGCACGGCGGACCAGCGGGCGAGCGGGGTGACCAGGCCGTTCGGGAGGTACCAGAACAGGGCCAGGGCGGCGACCGGGACGAGCGGCCGGACGCGGGGCCGGCCGACCAGCAGGACGGCCTCGGCCAGCAGCGTCCAGAGGGCCAGGGTCTCGCCCCAGGTCTCCCGGCAGATGCCCTGGGCGTTGCAGGCCCCTCCGCTGTCCGGCTCCACCGCGGCGGCCAGGGCCAGGAAGGCGATCGGCAGCAGCGCGAGCCACCGGCTGTCCAGCCGCCAGGCGGTCCGGGCGGCGCGCCAGCGGGTGGCGGCGGCACTGGTGAGGGGCGCGGCGCTGGGCAGCGGCGGGGCGTCCGAGGGGAACATCGGACGATCATCCCAGCCCGGGGGAAACGGAACGCGCCTCGGCGGCGGCCTCCCGGCAAGGGGCGGGGAACGGCACCGGGGCCGGGTGCTGTGCGCACCCGGCCCCGGTCCCCCGTTCCCCCCCGTTCCCCCGTTCCCCCGTGCTCCGGGGCCCGGCGACCCCGGAGCCGGCTCAGTCCGTCGCGATGGCCGCGAGGACGTTCATGCGTCCGGCCCGGAAGGCCGGGACGAGTGCGGCGAACAGGCCGATCAGCACCGAGGAGACCAGCGTGATCGCCACCATGGTGGTCGGGACGGAGAGCGTCCCCAGGCCCTGGTCCCGCAGCACGCCCTGGACGGTGACGCCCCAGGCGAGCCCCAGCCCGGTGCCGAGGACGGCGCCGAACAGCGCGATCACCACGGACTCCAGCCGGATCATCCGGCGCAGCTGGCGGCGGGACAGCCCGATCGCCCGCAGCAGGCCGATCTCGCGGGTCCGCTCGACCACCGACAGCGCCAGGGTGTTGACCACGCCGAGCACCGCGACCGTGATCGAGAGGGCGACCAGCCCGTAGATCAGGTAGAGCAGGGTGTTGATCTGGGACTGGGCGAGTTCCTTGTAGCCGGCCCGGTCCTTGATGGTCAGCTGCGGGTACTCCTTCAGCCCGTCCTCCAGCGCGGTCAGCGTCTTCTGGACGTCGGCGCCCTGGGCGGCCTTGGCGAAGAAGGTCCACACCGGCGGCTGCTCGGCGGCCGGGACGGCCTTCGCCATGGTGTCCACGGCGACGAAGGAGCCGCCGCCGAACAGGTCGCCCTTGCCGAGGACCGCGCCGACCGGCAGCGCCTGGGTGCGGCCCTGGCCGTAGTCGACGGTGACCTGGTCGCCGACCTTCAGGTTGTGGTCCTTGGCGAAGGCGGCGCCAATCCCCAGCGAGCCGCGCTGGAGCGAGTCCACCGCGCCGGAGTCGACGGTCGGCCGGAAGTCGGTGCCGAAGAAGGACGGCGGGACCGCGGTCAGCGGGGTCTTGGCCTGCTGCCCGTCCGACAGCCGGACCTTGGCGGCGAAGAACCGCTGGGTGGTGATGTGGTCGATGCCCGGGGTCCGCTCGACGGCCTCCAGCATCTCGGGCGTGATCGCGGTGCGGCCCCCGGAGATGATGTAGTCCGCGCCCACCGACTTGTCGATCTGCGCGCTGGTCGAGGTGACGGCCGAGGAGCTGAACACCGCGGAGGCGATCACCAGCGCCAGGCCGATCATCAGCGCGGCGGCGGTGGCGCCGGTGCGGCGCGGGTTGCGCATCGCGTTGCGCTGGGCGAGCTTGCCGGACGGCCCGAACAGCGCCGGCAGCAGCGCGCCGAGCACCCGGACGACGGCCGAGGCCAGCAGCGGGCCGAGCACCACGAAGCCGATCAGGGTGAGCACCACGCCCAGGCCCAGGTACTGGCCGCCGGTGGCCGCCTTCTCCGCCCGCGCGCCGAGCACCAGCAGGGCGCCGCCGCCGGCCGTCAGCAGCAGGCCGAGGACGGTACGGACCAGGTTGGCGCGGCCCTCGGTCGGCGTGCCGTGGTCGCGCAGGGCGGCCATCGGCGAGATCCGGCTCGCCCGGCGGGCCGGGAACCAGGCCGCGACCAGGGTGACCACGATGCCCAGCGCGTACCCGGCGACGAACACGTCCGGCCCGATCCGCAGGTCGGCCGCCTCCAGGTCCATGCCGATCGCGGTCATCAGCTTGATCAGGCCGACCGCCACGCCCAGGCCGGCCGCGACCCCGAGGGTCGAGCCGAGCACGCCCAGGATCAGCGCCTCGACCAGCACCGAGCGGTTGACCTGCCGCCGGCTGCCGCCGATGGCGCGCAGCAGGCCGATCTCCCGGGTGCGCTGGGCGACCAGCATCGAGAAGGTGTTGACGATCAGGAACGCGCCGACGATCGCCGAGACGAAGGCGAAGCCGAGCATCGCGTACTTCATGAAGTCCAGGCCCTTGCCGACCTGCTCGGTGCGGTCCGCCTTCTGCTCGGCCGCCGTCTTCACCAGGTACCCGCCGCCGAGCGCGGACTGCACGTCCGCCTTGAGCCGGTCGTTGCCGCGGCTGCCGTCGCCGTACGCCTCGACGGTGCTGAAGGCCTGCTCGCCGAGCAGCACCTGCTGGGCGGTCGCGGTGTCCAGGAACGCGAGCGCCGCGCCCGGGTTGGTGGTGGTGAAGGTGCCGATGCCGACGATGGTGAAGTCGTGCCGGCCGAGGGGGTTCTCGACCCTGAGCCGGCCGCCGAGGCCGAGCTTGGCCTTCTTCACGGTGTCCGCGTCCAGCAGCAGCTCGGTCGGGCCGCGCGGTGTGCGGCCGGAGGTGACCTTCAGCGGGTTGGCCGGGGTGTCCGTCCAGCTGCCGACCAGGGTGGGCGCGCCGGTGGTCGGGCCGACCAGCTTGTTGGTGGCCGGGTCGATCAGCACGGCGTTCTCGACCAGGACCTGGCCGACGGCGCTCTTCACCCCGGGCAGCGCGGCGACCTGCCGCTCCAGCGCGACCGGGACGGTCGGCGGCTTGACGGCGGCCTGCTGCTCCTCGTCCTCGGCCGGCTTGGGCGGATTGACCGAGACGTCGGAGGAGGTCGCGGCGAAGAGCTTGTCGAAGGTGCCGGTGGCGGTGTTGGAGAACACCAGGGTGCCGGAGACGAAGGCCACCGACAGCACGACGGCGATGAGCGAGAGCGCCATCCGGCCCTTGTGGGCGAAGAAGCTCCGCAGTGAGGTCTTGAGCAGCATGATGGTGTCGTCCCGCCGCTCAGCTGGTGCGCTTGCCGTCGAAACGGCGCATGCGTTCGAGGACGGAGTCGGCGGTGGGCGCGTACATCTCGTCCACGATCACGCCGTCGGCGAGGAAGAGCACGCGGTCCGCGTAGCCGGCGGCGACCGGGTCGTGGGTGACCATCACGATGGTCTGGCCCAGCTCGTCCACCGAGCGGCGCAGGAAGGTCAGCACCTCGGCGCCGGAGCGGGAGTCCAGGTTCCCGGTGGGCTCGTCCCCGAAGATGATCTCGGGGCGGGCGGCCAGCGCCCGGGCCACCGCGACGCGCTGCTGCTGGCCGCCGGAGAGCTGGGAGGGGCGGTGCTTGAGCCGGCCGGACAGGCCGACCGTCTCCACCACCTGGTCCAGCCAGGCCTGGTCGGGCCTGCGACCGGCGATGTCCATCGGGAGCGTGATGTTCTCCAGCGCGCTCAGGGTCGGAAGCAGGTTGAACGCCTGGAAGATGAAGCCGATCTTGTCGCGCCGGAGTCTGGTGAGCTGCTTGTCCTTGAGGCCGGTGATCTCGGCGTCGCCGATCCGGATCCGGCCGGAGGTGACCGTGTCGAGGCCCGCCAGGCAATGCATCAGGGTGGACTTGCCGGAGCCCGAGGGGCCCATGATCGCGGTGAACCGGCCGCGCTGGATGTCCACGTCGACGGAGTCGAGCGCGGTCACCCTGGTCTCGCCCGAACCGTACGCCTTGGTGACCTGACGGGCCGACGCGGCGACGGCCGGCGCTCCGCCGGGAAGCTGGGGGTCGTACACGGCTGCTGCTGCCGTCGTCACTGGACTCTCCTAAGGAAGATGCGCTCACCCGTTGGCCCCCAGCCTCGCGGGCCCGCCCGCCTCATGACATGGCGCAGGCGGTAGTCCTCGACCGGGAGTTGTCTCCACCCTCCCGGTGGACCTGGCCACCGGACCCGACGCGATCGGGCCGTTTCCTGGCGGGTGGGGATGTGTGAACCACGTTAGGAGCCGACGGCCGCCGGCTCCTCATCCGCCGGAATGAAGCCGCTCAACCAAGGTTCTACGGGCCGCGGCGCCGCTCCCCCTAGGGGTAGCCGCGGCCCGTCTCGGGGACGCCCCGTACGGGCCGCGGCGGCGGTCCGTCAGCTCGTCAGCGCGGTTGCGGCCAGCCGCTCCAGGGCCGTGGCGAAGCCCTCCACGACCGGGACCAGCAGGGCTTCGGTCTCGCGCTCCACCAGGGTCGTCCCGTCCTCCCGGGCGGTGATGTGGCGGTCGAGCACGAACCAGCCCTGGGTGATGTGGTCGGCGCCCATCGAGCTGAGCACCGGGCGCAGCGCGTAGTCCACCGCGAGGACGTGCGCGGGCGAGCCGCCGGTGGCGAGCGGCAGGACGGCCTTGCCGGCCAGCGCGTACTGCGGGAGCACGTCCAGCAGGGCCTTCAGCAGGCCCGAGTAGGCGGCCTTGTAGACGGGGGTGCCGACGACCACGCCGTCGGCGCGGGCGAACAGCTCGGTGACGGCGACGATCTCGGGGTGGTCGAAGTCGCCCGACAGCAGGGCGTGCGCGGGCAGGCTGCGGGCCTCGAAGGGGACGACGTGGTGGCCGCGCTCCGCCAGCCGCGCGTCGACGTGGCGCAGCAGGCGGGTGGTGCGGGAGGTGGGGGACGGGGAGCCGGAAACGGACAGGACGACGGCCATGGGTTCACCTCTGGGTGGAAGCGGGGCGGCGCGGTGCGGCGGGTTCCGGCCGGGTGCGGCGGGGGAAGGCGCCGCGGGTGGGGGCCGGTGCCGGGAGCGGTGCCGGGAGCGGTGCCGGCGGACGTGCACCGGGGGCGCTGTGTCGGCGGACGTGCGGCGGGGACGCCGTGCCGGCGGACGTGCGGCGGGTGCGGGGATTCGGCGGGCGCGCGTCAGCCGCGACAGAGCGAACAGGCCACACCGCGCCGCAGGTCGACGTACCGCCGACGCGTGAGTGCCCAACGCTGATCCATGCCTGGAATGCAAACACGCTGTGTTCGCGCTGGTCAAGAAACGTTTCAGCAGCTGGAACACGGGGTGTCCGGACGTTGCGGCGGAACGATCCGGTACGTGCATCAAAACTGCTACAAGAAGCCCGGTGGACCCCCCGGGGGGAGTCAGCCCGACCGGGGTCGGGCATCCTCGTCGGCATGAACACGTGGCAGGAGGGCCGCCCGGGGGGCGGCGGGAACCCGTACGGCGGACGCGGCGGGGGCGGCGCGGCCGAGCCGCCGCTGCCGTCCTCGCTGAACCCGCGCGGGCCGGGGGCGGCCGCGCCACGGCAGCCGCGACAGCCCGGGCAGCCGGGGCCCTCCCGGCTCGGCGGCGTCCCCCCGCAGGGGGCCGGCGCGCCCGGCGGCCGTCCCGGCGCACCCGGCGGCGCTCCCGGCGGCGCCGCAGGCCACGGTGCTCACGGCGGACCCGGTGGCCCCGGCGGTCAGGGCCGCCCCGGCGGGCCCGGTGGCCAGGGCCGCCCCGGTGGCCCCGGCGGGCCCGGCGGCACCCGCCCGCCCGGTGCCCAGGCCCGGCGCTGGCCGCGGCGGCGGATAGTGAAGTGGTCGGTCTTCGGCGTGCTGATCGCCGTCATGGTGACCGCCGTCTCCACCTGGTTCTGGGCGGACTCCAAGCTCAACCACGAGAACGTGCTCGCCGACTACCCCGGCCGCCCGGCCGCGGGCAAGGGCACCAACTGGCTGATCGTCGGCTCCGACAGCCGCCAGGGCCTCACCGACGCCGAGCAGGACGACCTGCACACCGGGCACGACACCGAGGGCAAGCGCAGCGACTCGATGATGATCCTGCACGTCGGGGACAACGGGAACACCCTGATGAGCATCCCGCGCGACTCCTGGGTGCCGATCCCCGACCACCCGGGCAGCAACGGCAAGCCGGTCAAGGGCACCACCGCGAAGATCAACTCGGCCTTCGGCAACGGCGGCGGCCGGCTGCTGGTCCAGACCGTCGAACAGAACACCGGCCTGCGGATCGACCACTACGCCGAGATCGGCTTCGGCGGCTTCGTCGGCATCGTCGACTCGATCGGCGGCGTCGAGATGAAGATCGACCAGGACGTCCAGGACAAGGACTCCGGCCTCGACCTCAAGGCCGGCGACCAGACCCTCACCGGCAAGCAGGCGCTGGCCTTCGTCCGCCAGCGCCACCAGATGGCCGACCAGGACCTCGGCCGGATGCGCAACCAGCAGAAGTTCCTAGGCGCGCTGGCCCACCAGGCCGCCTCCCCCGGCAACCTGATGAACCCGTTCACCTTCTACCCGCTGGTCGACTCGGCGCTCGGCACCCTGATCGTCGACGAGGACTGCGGCCTGACCGACCTCGGCTCGCTCTTCCTCGCCATGAAGGACGTCAACGGCGGCAGCGGCAAGTCGCTGACCGTGCCGATCGGCAACCCGGACTACCGGACCAAGACCGGCGAGTCCGCCGTGCTGTGGGACGCCAACAAGTCCAAGCAGCTCTTCGCCGCATTCAAGAACGACACTGCGGTCCCGGACTTCAAGTAGTCCGCGACTTTGTGCGACCGCGTCGACACAATGGGTGGATGCCACTCGTCACCGCGCTGATCCACCGCCGTCGCCACCGCCTCCTGGGCCGCCTGGTCCAGGAGGCGCTCGCGCTCTACGGGATGGAGGTGCCCGCCGCCTGCGAGATCGGGCCCGGACTGCGCGTCTTCCACCGCGGCTTCGGCACCGTGCTGCACCCGAACACCACCCTCGGCGCCGGCGTGACGCTCTACAACGGCGTGACCATCGGCCGGGCCGACCCGTGGGTACCGCAGGAGGAGAGCGCGATGCGGCGGGTGGTCGTCGAGGACGGCGCGGTGCTGTGCGCCGGCGCCAAGGTGGTGTGCAAGGAGGGCGTGCTGACCGTCGGCGCGGGCACCGTCGTCGGCGCCAACGCGGTACTCACCCGGTCGACCGGGCCCGGGGAGGTCTGGGCCGGCGTCCCGGCGCGCAAGGTGGGGATGCGGACGGGCGGCCGGTGGACCTGCCCGGCACCGGCCCGGCCCGCCCCGAGCCCCTCCTGAACGCGCCGGACGCACGGGACGCACCGGACCGGACGGGCACGGACCGGTACGGGAACCGGCCGGCCTAGACGAACGGCAGCAGCCCGGTGCCGCACTCCGGGAAGCGGACCAGCCACTCCCCCTCGCCGCCGGCCGCCTCGGTGGCGCCCGAGAAGCCGTAGTGGATCGGCTGCCCGTCGCCGCTCAGCCACCTCGCGTGGGTCAGCTGCACCGAGAGCGAGGCCGGGCGGTACGGGGCCGCGGCGGCGTGGACGACCGGGGCGGGCTGCTCCAGCACCAGCTCGTGCTCGGTCTCGCCCGGCCGGAAGGTCACCACCGTCTCGGTGCCCGGGCGGCGCGGGAAGGCGCCCGTCGGATCCGTCCAGTACGCGGCGACCATCACCGCGAGGGTGCCGTCCAGGCTGCCGGTGTCCGGCCGCACGTACTCCTCGTCCGCGACCCAGCGGGCGTGGTGGCGGACCTCCTCCGCGCCCCACCGCTCGTCCCAGCGCACCCAGTAGCCGGCCACCCGCTTGACGGTCATGCCCTCGCGGACGACCCGGACGGCGAACCGCGCCGGGCCGACCGGCTCGCAGCCGGCCAGGGAGACCACCGTCACCTGTTCGAAGGTCACCTCGCCGTCGTCGGCGCCCTGCTCCACCATCGGTCAACCACCTTGCCGCAGAGTCGAGTTCGGCCGCGGCTTGGGCCGTGTCCGAGAAGTCGAGCGTAGGGCCCCGGCAAAGGAGGACCGCACGATTGCCCGGTTCCGGCCCGGACGGCGGCGCTCCCGGCTACCCTGCCCGCCGCACCGCGGCCCGGCGCGGGAACGGGCCCGGGGCGGGTACGGCGAGCGGATACGAAACCGCCCCGGAGCGGGAGGCCGGAAGATCCGACGTCCCGCTCCGGGGCGGTGCGCGCCAGTGGCGGCGGCGACTACTTGACCTCGCCGGAGGCGGCGATGGAGATCTTGGCCGAGGTGCGGCCGCTCTGCGAGCCGAGGCCCTCGATCTTCTTGACCAGGTCCATGCCCTCCAGGACCTCGCCGAAGACGACGTGCTTGCCGTCCAGCCAGTCGGTGACGATGGTGGTGATGAAGAACTGCGAGCCGTTGGTGTTGCGGCCGGCGTTGGCCATCGACAGCAGGCCCGGGCGGTCGTGCTTGATCTGGAAGTTCTCGTCCGCGAACTTCTCGCCGTAGATGCTCTTGCCGCCGGTGCCGTTGTGGTTGGTGAAGTCACCACCCTGGAGCATGAAGGCCGGGATCACGCGGTGGAAGCCGGAGCCCGCGTAGCCGAAGCCGTTCTGGCCGGTGGCCAGCTCGCGGAAGTTCTGGGCGGTCTTGGGAACGACGTCGTCGTACAGCTTGAAGACGATCCGGCCGGCCGGCTCGTCGTTGATCGTGATGTCGAAGAAAACGTTGGAAGACATGCAGGGATGATGGCACGATCACCTGTTCGGCGCGCGCTGCCCCCGGTCGGGCGCGGCCGGACGCGGCTGTGTTATCCGGATTCCGCCCCCCGAGACGCGACCGGGAAGCTAACATCGATGTCAGGTTTCAGGCCTCAGTGCGGCACGGGGACGGGGTGGACGGCGTGCGGATCGGCGAACTGGCCCGTCGGACGGGTGTGAGCGAACGCTCGCTGCGCTACTACGAGCAGCAGGGCCTGCTCGCCGCCCGCCGCACCGAGGGCGGCCACCGCGAGTACCCGGAGGCCGCCGTCGACCGGGTGGTGCACATCCAGGAGCTGTTCGCGGCCGGGCTGCACAGCCGGACCATCTACAAGATCCTCCCCTGCATGCGGGACTCCGACGGCAGCCCGAACGAGGTCGCCACCCCCCTGCTGGTCGAGGAGCTCACCGCGGAGCGTGAACGGATCGACCGGACGATCAGCGACCTGCTGCGCTCCCGCGAGGTGCTGGACGAAGTGATCGCGACCGCCTCCGGGCAGCCGCCGTCCTCGTCCGAGGCCGCGTAGAAGACCGCGTAGAAGACCGCGCTGGAGGCCGCGCAGGACGGCAGGACGCCCGCCGGAGGCCTCAGCCCTTCGGCCTGCGGGCCAGCAGACAGGCCTGCGGGGTCTTCTCGTCCCCCTCCGGCTCACGGACCGTACGGGACGTGACCGCCAGGCCCGCCTCCCGCACCAGCTCCTCGACGTGCTCCGGCCGCAGCCGGCGGAAGTCCAGCGACACCGGGTGGCCGAAGGGGCGCTCCTGGCGCGACGGCCGGTCGCCGACCTGAAAGGCGAGCATCAGGTGGCCGCCGGGGGCGAGCACCCGGGCGCACTCGGCGAACACCTCGGGCAGCCGCTCCGCCGGGGTGTGGATGATCGAGTACCAGGCCACCACGCCGGTCAGCTCCCCGTCCCGGAAGGGGAGGTCGAACATCGAACCGACGCTGAACGGCACCTCCGGGTGGGCCTGCCGGGCGAGCTCGACCATCCGCGGCGAGAGGTCGATCCCGTGCACGTCCACGCCGAGCCGGTGCAGCGGGCCGGTCATCCGGCCCGGGCCGCAGCCGAGTTCGGCCGTCCTGCCGCCCGGCCGCTCGGCGCGGACCAGGTCGGCGAAGAGCCCCAGCATCGCCCGGTCCATCGGCATGCGGTCCAACGCGTCCCGGAAGAGCTCGGTGTACTCGGCGGCGACGGCGTCGTAGAACGCCCTGGTCTCGGTGAGGAAGTCCGGCTCGGTCATGGCCCCGGACCCTACCGGGCGGCCGACCGGACCCGGGGCGTGTCCGGCGGATCCTCGCCGGGTGCGCGACAGCGGGGCACGCGCCTACCATCGGTCCGGCCAACCAGCCCGAGGGGGACGGAAGATGAGCACGATCGGGGTCTACCTGGCGCATCCGCGGCCGGGGAGCTTCAACCACGCGCTGTACGGGGCCGTGGTGGACGAACTGCGGGAGCGCGGCTGCCGGGTGCGCGCCCACGACCTGTACGCGGAGGGCTTCGCGCCGCTGCTGGCCGCCGAGGAGACCGGCACGGTGGCCGCGGCGGAGCGGTCCGGGGATCCGGTCCTCGCCCTGCACCGCGCCGAGGTGGCCGCCCTGGACGCGCTGGTGCTGATCCACCCCAACTGGTGGGGCATGCCGCCCGCGGTGCTCACCGGCTGGGTGCAGCGGGTCCTGGCGCCCGGCGTCGCGTACAAGCTCGGGACGGCCGACGGCGAGCCGGCCGGGCTGCTGCGGGCCGGCCGGGCGCTGGTGCTGAACACCTCGGACACCCCGGAGGCCCGCGAGCGCGAGGAGTTCGGCGACCCGCTGGAGCGGATCTGGGCGGCCTGCGTGCTGCCGTACGTCGGGGTCGCCGAGGTACGGCGGACGGTGTTCCGCACGGTCACCGACTCCTCCGACGCCGAGCGCGCCGGCTGGCTGCGACAGGCCCGGGAGCAGGCCGCGGCGCTGCTCAGCTGAGCGGCGGGAGGTCCAGTTCGGCGACGGTCTGGCCGCCGCTCAGCTCGCCGGTCGGGCGGAAGCCGAGACGGGCGTAGAACTCCTCCGGGCCGTCCGGGCCCGGGTGGTGGGTGACGGTGACGCGGGATCCGCCGCGGCGGCGGATCTCGGCGCAGACCTGCTCGACGGCGAAGCGGCCGTAGCCGCCGCGCTGCCGCTCGGCGTCGATCAGCAGCCGCCACAGGCCGGAGCGGGGGCGGTCGCCGGGGCGGTCGGGGTAGAAGGTGAGGTCGAAGAAGGCCATCACGAAGCCGACCGGCCGCCCGTCGTCCAGGATCAGCCGGGGCCAGGCGGCCTCCCCGTACGCGTACGCCTCGGCCAGCGACTTCACCACCGGCGCCACCAGGGCCTCCTGGTCGGGGCGGACCCGCAGGGCGAGGGCGGCGTCGACGTTCTCGGGGGTGATGGGGGCCAGGCTGAGCACGGAGGGCCTGGTGGGCGCGGAGGGCATGGCGGGCAGCCTACGGAGCGCGGCTGCCCGCCGTCGCGCGGTTTTCGTCGCGGCCCTCCGCCGACCGGGGGGCGGGGCCACCCACCGCCCGGTGGACGGTGGACGGGGCCGTCCGCCGGCCGGTGGGCTACTCGCCGGCCGGGAAGTCGGTGCCGCGGCCGACCGCCGCCCACGTCTCGGTCTCCCGCCGCGCCTCGTCGAGGGTGCCGAGGACGCCGTCCACCGCGTCGCTGCCGAGCGCGAGCCGCAGCGGGGTGTGCTCGGCGGCCAGCGCGGCCAGGATCGCCTCGGCGGCCCTCGCCGGGTCGCCGGCCTGCTTGCCGTCGCTGTCCGGCAGCCCGGTGCGGACCGGGCCGACGAGCGGCTCGTACGCCTCGATCGGGGCGCTGTGGGCGAGCGCGTCGCCGCCCGCGAAGCCGGTCCGGAACGCGCCGGGCTCGACGATCAGCACCTTGACCCCGAAGCCGGCCACCTCCTTGGCCAGCGCCTCGGACAGCCCCTCCAGTGCGAACTTGGTGGCCGAGTAGGCGCCCACCCCGGGGAAGCTGAAGCGGCCGCCCATGCTGCTCATCTGCACCACCGCGCCCGAGCCCCGGGCCCGCAGGTGCGGCAGCACGGCCCGGGTGAGTGCGGCCGGGCCGAAGAAGTGCAGCTCCATCAGGTCCCGCAGCTCGCGGTCGGTGGACTCCTCGACGGCGCCGATCAGCCCGCGCCCGGCGTTGTTGACCAGGACGTCGATCCGGCCGTGCCGCTGGACGGTCTCCGCGACGACGGCCGCGATCCGCTCCTGGTCGGTGACGTCCAGCCGGACCGGGAACAGCCGGTCCGGGTGCGCGGCGGCCGGCTCCGCCAGCGTCTCGGGGCGCCGGGCGGCGGCCACGACGGTGTCGCCGGCCGCCAGCGCGGCCTCGGTGAGCGCCCGGCCGAAGCCGGAGTTGGCGCCGGTGATCAGCCAGACCTTGCCGGCGGGGTGCTGCTCGGGGGTGCTGCCCATGATCGTCGATCTCTCGCAATCGTCGTGTGCTGCCCATGAGTTGACGATCATTTATGACACCGTCACGGGGGCCGCGTCCAGGACGGTTCGATGCCGGACGACATACGGCCCCCGACCGCGGACAGGCGGTCGGGGGCCGTGGGTGTACGTCGGGGTGGGGTTACGGGAGGTTGCGGGCCATCACGATCCGCTGGACCTGGTTGGTGCCCTCGTAGATCTGCGTGATCTTCGCGTCCCGCATCATCCGCTCCACCGGGTAGTCCCGGGTGTACCCGTACCCGCCCAGCAACTGCACCGCGTCCGTGGTGATCTCCATCGCCGCGTCCGACGCGAAACACTTCGCCGCCGCACCGAAGAACGTCAGATCCGCGTCCCCGCGCTGCGACTTCGCCGCCGCCGCGTACGTCAGCTGCCGCGCCGCCTCCAGCTTCATCGCCATGTCCGCCAGCATGAACTGGACCCCCTGGAACTCGGCGATCGCCTTCCCGAACTGCCGGCGCTCCCGCACATACCCGTTCGCGTAGTCCAGCGCCCCCTGCGCGATCCCCACCGCCTGCGCCGCGATCGTCACCCGCGTGTGGTCCAAGGTCTTCATCGCCGTCGCGAAACCCGTCCCCTCCGCACCGATCATCCGGTCCGCCGGAATCCGCACATTGTCGAAGTACACCTCACGCGTCGGCGAACCCTTGATCCCCAGCTTCTTCTCCGGCGCACCGAACGACACCCCCTCGTCGCCCTTCTCCACCACGAACGCCGAGATCCCCTTCGAGCGCTTCTCCGGATCCGTCACGGCCATCACCGTGTAGAACTCCGACACCCCCGCGTTGGTGATCCAGCGCTTCACCCCGTTCAGCACCCAGAAATCCCCGTCGCGCACCGCCCGGGTCCGCATCCCCGCCGCGTCCGAACCCGCCTCCGG
>NZ_JBHVRT010000074.1:0-19269 GCF_042885555.1 Kitasatospora sp. NPDC058048
TCCAAGCACACCTGCTCGAACTCCTCGACATCGACGAAACCCGACCCCGCTGGCTGGAAACCTAAAACCCCATGTGCGAAGTCTGGGTCTAGACGTGGCTGCCCGGGACGCCGAGCTGGGCGGCGAGCCAGGGGAGGGCCTGGGTGAAGGTGGCGGCGCCGGTCTGCCAGGAGTGCTTGCCGGAGCCGACCGCGTCGGTGGTGCGGATGCCGTCCTTCTTGGCGGCCGCCTCCAGGGCCTTGGCGGACTCGATCTGGCCGTGCTCCTCGTCGCCCTGGCCGAAGTATCCGGAGACGCCCTGGTACTTGCCGTGGTGGGCGCCGAGCACGGTCAGCGGGTCGTGGGCGGCCCAGGCCGCCGCGTCGCCGCCGTACAGCTCCTGGATGGTGTGGTCCTTGTCGCCGATGTACGGGCCCTTGTCGCCGGAGAAGTCTCCGAAGTGGGTGAAGCGGTCGGGGTGCTCGACGACCAGGTCGACGGCGCAGGTGCCGCCCATGGACCAGCCCGCCACGCCCCACTTGTGCGGATCGGTGGCCGCGTTGAAGGTCTTCTCGATGTACGGCGGGACGTCCTTGAGCAGGTGGCTCTCCGCGTTCCCGTGGGGGCCGTCCACGCACTCGGTGTCCACCCGGAAGCCGCCGGTGGCGTCCACGAAGACCAGGATCGGGGCGAAGCCGTTGTGCTGGGCGGCGAAGGTGTCGGCGGTCTTCACGGCGTTGCCGGAGCGGATCCAGTTGTCGGGCGCGGCGAACTCGCCGCCGATCATCTCCAGCACCGGCAGTCTGGGCCGGGACTGGCTGCGGAACCAGGCGGGCGGCAGGTAGACCAGCTCCTGGCGGTGGGTGAAGCCGCTCGCGGTGTCCGGGATGTCGACCTGGACGATGCGTCCGGTCCTGGTCTTGCCGTGGATCTTGGCGAGGTCCGCCACGGTGATCTGGTCCGGCAGCGGCCGGCCGCCGAGCTCGCCGATCGCGTCGTCGACCGTCGGGTAGTAGCCGGTGGCCATGTTCACGCTGTTCGCGGCGCAGAACAGGGCCAGCAGCGCGGCCGGCAGCACCAGCACCCGCCGCCACCACCGGGCGCTGCGCCAGCCGAAGCCGAGCACCGAGAACGCCCCGATCGCCACCCCGCTCCACAGCCACACCCCGAACGGGATCGGATCGGTGATCCCGGACAGGGAGAGCACGGCGGCGGCGACGACCGCGGTGATCGCCAGCGCCGTGCCGAGCGCAATCGGACCCCACGTGCGCTGCCAGGTCCGGTCCCGCCGGCCCACCGCGGTCAGGAACAGGGCGAGGGCGGCCGCCTGGACCGTCCAGGGGAACCAGCCGTCGAGCAGGGAGACGTTCATGCGCGGAGGCTAGGCGCGGCGGATGAGAGGGTGCTGAGAGCCTGACAGGCGGCTGGGAGCGGGCTGACCGTCGACTGGGAGTCGGGGCCGGGGGTCGGGGGCGGCCTGATCGGCGGCCGGGAGGGGCTCGGGTCGTCGGGTGATCAGGACGGGACCGGGCCGCGCTCCTCGTACCACTGCCGGACGGACCGCACGATGTCCTGGCCGATCCGATCCAGCAGCGCGGACGCGTCGTCCATCCGGGCGCCCGCGGGGGTGGCGGGTCCGAGCAACTCGGCGCCGTGGCGGGTGACTCCGGCGAGCATCGCGTTGCGTTCGGCGCTGGCCAGCAACGCGCGGTACCAGATGTCGCCGTCGATGACGTACCGCTCGCGGCGCTGCCGGTCGTCGCGCTCCCGGCGGACCAACGCCTGCCCCTCCAGGTAGCCGATCGCCTTGGAGACGGCGGCCGGGCTGACCTGCAGCCGCCGCACCAGGTCGCCGGAGGTCAGGCTGCCCTCGTCGGTGACGTAGAGGCAGCCGAGCACCCGGGCCACCATCCGGGGCATGCCGATGTGCACCAGCAACTCGGCCAGCCGGTCGACGAATTCGCCGACGGCGGCCGGATTCCGGTCGGCGCCGCCGGGGTCCGGGGCGGTCGGGCGTGGGGCGGGCGCGGTACGGCTGCGGCGGGAGCGCCGGGCGGTCGCGCGCTGGGCGCGCTCGGCCTGATAGCCGGACGGGCCGCCGTTGCGGGCGATCTCGCGGGTGACGGTCGAGGTCGGCCGGCCGAGGCCGCGGGCGATCTCGCCGTAGCCGAGCCCCTCGGCCAGGCCGGTGGCGATCCGGCGGCGGTCCTGCTGGGTCAGTCGACCTCCGGGCATCCGTCCTCGTCCCCTCGTCCTCTCGGGTTCCCTGCGCGGGTTCCTGGCGATGGTCAGGAGAGTATCCGCCCGATGCCCGCGTTGTTGCAATGGAAGCGCAGAGATGTTGCATTCACAAGCAGCCCCATTGCAAGGAAGTTTGCCAACTGAACTGCGATGATGTGGAAGTGGCCAGGTAGTTGATGTTGACGGTGTCGTGAATTCGCGGGAGCGTTCTGTCCGCCAACGGGAAGCACCGCCGAGGGGGAACACACCATGAGGACCACCACCCGCGCCGCCGTCACCGCCCTGCTCACCGGGGCCGTGCTCGCCGCCACCGTCACCAGCGCCGCGCCGGTGTTCGCCGACCAGGCCGCCGGGCAGGCCGGGCAGCGGGACCGCCGCCCGGGCGTGCAGGCCGTGCTCGACCAGGGCGTGACGACCGGTGGACTTCCCGGCGCCGTCGCCGAGGTGCGGGACGGGCGCCACCGCTGGTTCGGCGAGGCGGGCGTCGCCGACATCACCACCGGGCGGCCCCGCCAGGAGCAGGACCGGTTCCGGATCGGCAGCACCACCAAGACCTTCGTCTCCACCGTCGTGCTCCAGCTCGCCGCCGAGGGCCGGCTGAGCCTGGACGACAGCGTGGAGCACTGGCTGCCCGGCGTCCTCGACGCCCCCGGCTACCAGCCCGACCGGATCACCGTCCGACAGCTGCTCAACCACACCAGCGGGGTCCCCAACTTCGCCACGGACGACGAGATCGGGAAGGAGTTCTGGCACGAGCCCTTCCTGCAGCACCGCTTCGACGACTTCACGCCCGAGCGGCTCGTCGGCATCGCCCGCGCCCACCAGCCCGACTTCGCCCCCGGCACCGACTGGACGTACTCCGACACCAACTACGTCCTCGCCGGGATGATCGTCGAACGGGCCTCCGACGGCACCCTGGCCCAGCAGATCCGGCAGCGCATCACCGCCCCGCTCGGCCTCACCAGCACCTACGAACCTGCCTCCGACGACGTCACCATCCACGGGCCGCACGGGCAGGAGTACTCCCACCTCGGGTACACCGACCCGAAAACTCCGGACTACGACGTGACCGAGCTGAGCCCGTCCTGGGGCTGGGCGTCCGGCGACATGATCTCCACCACCCGCGACCTCAACACCTTCTTCGCCGCCCTGCTCGGCGGACGACTGCTGCCGCCGGCCCAGCAGCAGGACATGTTCACGATGGTCCGGACGCCGGCGGACAAGTGGATCAAGGACACCGCATACGGCCTGGGCGTCAGCTCCGTCAACCTGCCCTGCACCACCGTCTGGGGCATGGGCGGCGCCATCAACGGCTCGTGGACCTACACCTACGGCAGCCGGGACGGCCGCCACCTGCTCTCCACCAACGTCAACGGGGACTGGCTGAACGGCGGCAGCGGGCCGATCGACCTGTTCACCGCCGAGCTGAAGGCGGAGTTCTGCCCGGGATCCTGACCCGTCGGCCGGCTGCGGCGCACCCGGCTCGGCCACACCCGTGCCGGGTACCCGCCGGTGGCGCTGGTCGTCACCGGTGCTGTTCCGGTCGCACCGGCCAACCGCCAGGCCCTTCTCCACACTGGTGCTGCTCAATCCCGGTCATGCCCACCGCGCCGCTCCCACGCCGTCCCAAACCGTCCTTGCCCGCCTGCTCCCACAGCCGTGCGGGTACCGCTCCCGGCAGTGCAGAAGGTCACGGCCGTCCGTGAGCCGTGGCGCCTGGTGCACGGTGTACGGGCCACGGGAGTGCAGATCCCCGGCCGGCTCTGCCTCGGCACCTGGCGCCACCCCCACGGACGGGACCCTCGGGTCGCCGCTCCAGGACGCCCGTAGGCCGGTGCCCGTCGATCCGCACGGGATTTCGGCACGCCCGGACTATTGTCAGGAAACTTTACTTTTCACTAGGCTCTCGGCGGCGGCTTGGCGCGGCGCCCTCTCGATCGGGGCGTGACGCGCTCAGCGAGAGCTCTGACCCGGCCGCCGCGGTGGTGAGGGAACCACCGCTCGACCGGCGGGGATCGCGTGCGGGCCCCGCCGGAGTCCAGCTCTCGCCGTCGTTCTAGGTCAGGGAGTTCAGGGATGCGTCCCCAAGTCTCGGTAAGGCCTGTTCACATCGGAGTGTTCGCCGCGGTGCTCGTGCTGGTCGGCGGACTGTTGCTCGGCTGGTCCGGGCGGGCGGGAGCGGCGGCCGATCCGCTGCTCTCGCGGGGCAAGGCCGCCACGGCCTCGTCCACGGAGGGCTCGTCCTACGCGGCGGGCAAGGCGTTCGACGGGAACACCGGTACCCGGTGGGCGAGCGCGGAAGGGAAGGACCCGCAGTGGCTGCGGGTCGACCTCGGGGCGAACGCCACCGTCTCGCGGATCAAGCTCTCCTGGGAGGCCGCGTACGCGAAGGCGTACCGGCTGGAGGTGTCGGCGGACGGGGCGACCTGGACCACCGTCGCCGAGGAGAAGGCCGGCAACGGCGGCACGGACGACTGGACCGGGCTGACCGGCAAGGGCCGGTACGTCCGGATGTACGGCACGGCCCGCGGCACGTCCTACGGGTACTCGCTGGTCGAGATGGAGGTCTACGGGGTCACGGACACCACGCCCTCGCCGACCGCCACGCTCTCGCCGACCGCCACGCCGTCGCCGACCGGGACCGCCCCGGGCGGGGCGTTCACCATCGTCGCGGCCGGTGACATCGCGGCGCAGTGCACCGCCTCGGACAGCGCCTGCGCGCACCCGAAGACCGCCGCCCTCGCCCAGAGGATCGACCCGAAGTTCTATCTGACGATGGGTGACAACCAGTACGACGACGCCCGGCTGTCGGACTTCCGCGCCTACTACGACAAGAGCTGGGGCGCGTTCAAGGCGAAGACCCACCCCGTCCCCGGCAACCACGAGACCTACGACCCGGCCGGCTCGCTCTCCGGGTACAAGGCGTACTTCGGCAGCATCGCCTACCCGCAGGGCAAGAGCTGGTACAGCTTCGACGAGGGGAACTGGCACTTCGTCGCCCTCGACTCCAACGCCTTCGACCAGAGCGCCCAGATCGACTGGCTCAAGGCCGACCTCGCGGCCAACACCCGCAAGTGCGTCGCCGCCTACTGGCACCACCCGCTGTACTCCTCCGGCGGGCACGGCAACGACCCGGTCTCCCGGCCGGTGTGGCGGATCCTCTACGACGCCCGGGCGGACCTGGTGCTCAACGGGCACGACCACCACTACGAGCGGTTCGCCCCGCAGGACCCGGACGGGAAGGCCACCGCCGACGGGATCGTCGAGATCGTCGGCGGGATGGGCGGCGCCGAGCCGTACCCGATCGAGCAGGTCCAGCCGAACAGCCAGAAGCGGATCAGCGGCGACTACGGCGTGCTGAAGCTGGACTTCACCGACGCCGGGTACGGCTGGAGCTTCGTCGGGACGGACGGCAAGGCCAAGGACACCAGCCCGACCTACAGCTGCCACTGATGATGTACCTGGCCACCACGGGCCGTCGTCCGGACGCGCCGCCCCGCCCCGCCGGGGTGGGGCGGCGCGTCCCGGGCACGGTCGTCGCGCTCGGCGCGGTCAGCCTGGTCACGGACGTCTCCTCGGAGATGGTCACCGCCGTGCTGCCGCTCTACCTGGTCCTGGGCCTCGGCCTCTCACCCCTCCAGTTCGGCTTCCTCGACGGACTGTTCAACGGAGCCACGGCACTGGTCCGGCTCCTCGGCGGGCGGCTCGCCGATCGCGGCGCCGGCCGGCACCGGACCGTCGCGGGGGCGGGCTACCTGCTGTCGGCGCTCTCCCGGCTGGGCCTGCTGATGGCCGGCGGGGCCGCCGGCGGGATCGCCGCCGCGCTGGCCGCGGATCGGCTCGGCAAGGGCGTGCGCACCGCACCCCGGGACGCGATGATCACGCTCAGCGCACCGCCGGAGACCCTCGGCCGGGCGTTCGGCGTGCACCGGGCGATGGACACGACCGGGGCGCTGCTCGGCCCGCTGGTCGCCTTCGTGGTGCTGTGGGCGACCGCGGACGCGTACGACGCGGTGTTCGTGGTCAGCTTCGCCACCGGCCTGCTCGGTGTCGTGGTGCTGGGCCTCTTCGTCCCGGCCGACCCGTCGGCACCGCCGCCGCGGGCCGCATCGACCGGCCCGGTCCCGTCCGCGGTCCCGGCGGCGCTCCCGTCCGCTGCCCCGACCGCTGACGGGTCCGCTGCCCCGGCCGCGGGGCCGAACGCCGCACCCGGCCCGGCCGGCACGGCGGCCCGGTCGACTGCCGACCCCGCCTTCCGGCGGGTGGTCGCGGCCGCCGCGCTGCTGGGCGCCGCGACCGTCGGCGACTCCTTCCTCTACCTCCTGCTCCAGCGCGGCCTCGACCTGTCGGCCGCGCTCTTCCCCCTGCTGCCGCTCGGCGCGGCGGCCTGCTACCTGCTGCTGGCCGTCCCCGCCGGGCGGATCGCGGACCGCGCCGGACGGCGGATCCCGTTCCTGTTCGGCCACGGCGCGCTGCTCGCCGCCTACCTGACGCTCCTGGTCCCGTCGGGCCTGCCGACCGCCGTGCTGGTTCTGGTCCTCCTCGGCGTCTTCTACGCCGCCACCGACGGCGTGCTGATGGCGCTGGCCGCGCCCGCGCTCCCGGCCGCCGGCCGGGCGAGCGGCCTCGCCGTCCTGCAGACCGGACAGGCCCTGGCCCGTCTGGTCGGTGCGGCCGGGTTCGGCGCGGCCTGGACGTGGTGGGGACCGCGCCCGGCCCTCGTCGCGGCCGCCCTCGCCCTGGCCGCCGCACTCACCGCCGCCTGGCGGATCCTCCCGGGAAGGAAGGCGTGCCGATGAAGTCGCGAACGCTCCTGCTGGTCCTCGCCGCCCTCGTCCTCCTGGGCGGCTCCCTCGGCTACGTGGTGCACGCCCGCCAACGGGACGGCGGACCGCAACCCGTCGCCGCGGACGTCTCGTTCACGCTCGACCAGCCCGGTCTCTACTACCGCGACACCGCCACCGGCCGCGTCGCCCGCAGCCCGGGCGGCGAGCCCGGCGGCCCGTCCTGCGCCCGCTTCTACGCCGCGGGGGACCGCGCCCTGTGCCTGCGCGCCCTGCCGGGCACCCCCGCCCGGACCCAGGCCGTGGTCTACGACCGGCGGTTCACCGAGCTCCGGTCGGTGATCGTCCCCGGGATCCCCAACCGGGCCCGGGTCTCGCCCTCCGGCCAGGTGCTCTCCTGGACCACCTTCGCCGTCGGCGACTCCTACGCGGCGGACCGCTTCTCCACCCGCACCTCGATCCTCGACCTGCGCACCGGCTACCTGATCAAGTCCGTCGAGGAGATCCCGCTGACGATCGGCGGCACCCGCTACCACGCCGCCGACGTCAACTACTGGGGCGTCAACTTCGCCGCCGACGACAACCGCTTCTACGCCACCGTCTCCACCGCCGGCCGCACCCACCTCGTCGAGGGCGACCTCAAGGCCTGGTCGGCCCGCACCCTGCGGGAGAACGTGGAATGCCCCTCGCTCTCCCCGGACGGCACCCGGATCGCCTTCAAGAAGAAGGTCTCCGCCGATCCCGCCGCGCCCTGGCGCCTCCACGTCCTCGACCTGGCCGACCTCCACGAACACCCGCTGGCCGAGACCCGCAGTGTCGACGACCAGGCCGCCTGGCTCGACGATGCCACCCTCGCCTACGCCCTCCCGGCCCGGGCGGGCCAGGCCCCCGACGTCTGGGCCACCCCCGCCGACGGCACCGGCACGCCCCGCCTCCTCCTCCCCGGTGCCTCCTCCCCGGTCACCGTCCCGCCCCCGCCGGCCTGACGCCCGCCGGCCCGCCGCCTGCCGCACCCGCCCGGGACGGTGGGCCGCGCCGCCCCCGCCGGCCCCACCCTGCGCGACCACCTCGCCCTGCCCGTTCTTTGGGCGGTGCTGAACGTTCACGGCCCGTCCGGAGCGCCGGACGGGCCGTGAACGGAAGGGCGGTCGACCGGGGACGGCGCCGGGCCGGGGCGAAGGCCACGGCACCGGCGCCGACCGGCGGTCCGTCCCGGGTTGCTCACCGGTTCGCGGTGGGCGCCCCCTTGCCAGACACGACCTCATTGCCGAATACGCCGACGCCGGAGACGGAGTGGGAGCCGGTGTCGGCGAAGGCCGGGGCGGCCGTCGCGGCGCCGCCCGCGACCAGTACCGCGGTGAGCGCGACCGTCGGGGCGAGGCGACGGGCCTGGTTCAGGACACGGCTGTTCTTGCGCATGCGAATTCCCCCTTTTGGTGACCGAGTGATGCGCGGCCGGTTCCGGCTTCCGGCCGCTCACTCATCAGACGTGCGGGGGGCGTGGAGGTTGCAGGTGGACCCGGAATTCTTTCGGGATCCGCTCCCTCACCTCCTCCCGCACCGCCTGGAGCGCCGCGACCAGCGCACCGCGCCGAGCGCGATCGCCGCCACTAGCCCTTGGTGGGACTCGCCGAGCTGCCCCTGGTGGCACCGGCGGTTGACCAAGCCGTAGCCGATTCCGTGAGACATCAGCCGCTCCCCGCCGCTGGCGGACGGGCCTCCAGCGGGGGGACGGACGCACGAGAGCTGACTCGTATGGCAGGCTTCATGGAAGTGAGTACTCCGGTGGCAGGGACGGTCGGGGCCGGGGAAGGCCGAGGTCGACGACGGGCCGGCGGCTGCGGCGGCTGGCGTCGAGGAGGTCCTGCTCAAGCTCGTTCAGGCGAGGCAGCATTCAAGCCCTCGGCGGAGGCCATCTCCGAGGTGACAAGCCTGCTGGCTCCCCAAGACGCCCGACGCTGACCGATCCGCCCGCCGCCGAGGCCGCCACCCGGCTCGTCACTGAAGCCGGCGGAACTTGGAACCGATACGCGCTCGGAGACCACACGCGGTGACAAGGCAACCGCCATTCCCGAAGGCTCGAAGATCGCGTTCGAGTCACGACGCCGATGTTCAGGAAGGTTCACCTGAACCGAGGCGAACACCAATGGACTTAACCGACAGCTTGCCGATGCAACTCAAGGAGGTGGGCTGCATCGAGGGATAGCGCCCGGGCGAGCGCGGCAACCGTCGCCGCAGATGGCGCCGGCCTGCCTCGGGCGAATGCCGCATGTACGGTGGTTCGCCCCAGACCAGAGCGCGCCGCAAGCTGCGTCTTGGTCTGTCGAACCTGGTCCAGCCTATCGGCCAGCAAGACTCGCAGCTCGGCCAATGCTTCCTCGTCAGGTACCCGAACGGGCTCTGGCTGCTGCACTGCAGGCGTGACCTCAACATCCACAGCCCTCGCGGGCCTACCGCCCCGCAAAGCGGCCAACTGTTCCTCGACGTCGCGTCGTAGCTTTTGCCACTCAGTGATGCCTTTCTCTCCCCGCGGGTGCCATGCGGACACCATCGCGCACAGCGTGTTCATCGACGCCAATCGAGTCCCGTTGAGCGAGGCGTAGATCGCCGTCCGACTCGTTACCCACTTGCCGCTGGCCACCCTGTCGATGCTGATCTCCCGAGCCGCTTGGCTGCCTCCTGCTCGCGCTATGGCGCTCTCCTGCAGTTCGGAAAGCTGAATGGCGAACCTGCCCAGCGGGTGTGAGCGATCGATAGTGCGTCGCCGATTCGGCACGGCTCCCCCTTAACGAACGTCGGGCCAAATCCCGGGAAGTCCCACTTGGTCGCGCTTGGTTCCGGGCTTTGAACAGTCCGCTACCCAGCGTGCTGACATTGAAGCGGCCCGCCGGAAAGGCGTCCAACCAACACCGACGGGCCACTCAGGATCCAGCCTTCGAGAGGGGACCCAGATGCCCAACGCTACGCGCCCGCCAGCCACTGAGGCCAGGACCAGCATCGCCCTGCAGCTCATCGGGCAGGCCGTCCGTGGAGCCTTCACCGGCGCTTCCCGCGCCATCACCGAGCGGCTGATCAAGCTGCTCTCGGAGTAGTCATCACCTTCCCGGCTGCAGACTCTCGCCACGCAGCCGGGAAGGTTGCCGACCAACTGGCTGTTGCTGCTCGCTGAGACCATCACTCATCGTTGTTGCAGCGCTGACTTTATGGGTGGATACGCGACACCTCAACATGCGCGCCTACCAGTCTCAACCCCCGTGGTGGGGTCGGCCCGCGGCCCGGGCACGCCGTCGGCGCCTCGTCGGGGGCCACCAGGTGCTGCAGGACGTGGTCGGCGGCCGGGGACAGCCCCGCGGTCCCACGCCCGATGAGTGTCCGGGCGGCCGGTCAGTTCCGGTCGGCGACGCCGGCCTCCAGGACGGAGACCACGGCGAACAGCGAGAAGCAGACGGCGCCGAGGCCGACCAGGACCCGGGCCGCGACCGTCACGTCCGGGTCGGCCGACTCGAACAGGAACGCCGACATGAACAGGCACAGCAGTGTGGTGCCGACCGGGACCAGCGGGGCGCGGCCGGCCGGCGGCGCGGCACGGCGCCAGCCGAGGGCGAGCAGCAGCACCGCGCTCAGCACTGTCCAGCACAGCAGACCCAGCCCGATCTGCACGTACCCGGTGGCCAGTTGACCTGGCCGGGGGTCCAGGGCGACGACGACCAGGCCCCCGGTGATGTCCATGGCGCCGAGCACGGCGGCCGGGATGAGCCACCAGACCCGCTCCCGCCGGGTGTACGTGTTCCGGATCTGCCGCAGCAGGGTGATCACCAGCCCGATCAGGGCGGTGCAGACGATCGCCTGGTCGACCACCACGTGCCCGGCCGTGAAGCGCCCGTCCGAGTCCCCGCCGCCCCCGTTGGCCAGCATGACGATCGCCCACGCCCAGGCGGCGGCGGCCGCAAGGACCGGGACCGCCACCAGCGCCCGGGCCGCGGACCGGCCGAACGGCGCGGGCGAGCGCGGCGGGGAACCCTCCGGCAGGACGGCGTTCTGCCCGATCAGCGTGAAGCGGGTGGCGACCGCGGCCACCGACGAGACGCACACGCAGACCAGGCCGATGCCGAGGACCACGCTGCCGGCCACGAAGTCGGCCACCGGCCGGTGGCTCTCCGCCAGCAGGCCCAGCCCGTAGCCGACGGCGGCCCCGGCCACCGCGAAGCCGAACGCCGGGTAGCCGATCCGGTCCAACGCGCCGAAACGGCCGATCAGTTGCCGCACGACGGTCGCCGCGACGGCGAACAGGCAGAGACAGACGGCGGCCAGGAAGACCAGCGTCAGGCCCGCGACCCGGGCGCTCGGCCCGGTGGAGTGCGCGAGGACGTAGCCGCCGAGCGCGGCCGACACCGCGCCCATGAGCAGCGGAATCGCCCGGAGCAGCACGCTCATTCCGTGGTTCACCAGGTCTCCTCGTTCCCTCGCGCTCGCCGGTTCCGCGCGGCAGTCAGTGTTCAGCCCGCCGGGTCTCCGGCCGGGACCCCGGCGGCGGGTGTCCACGGATTTCGTCCGATCGGCTCACGGCGACACCCGCCGTGCGGGACTCCGGCGGTGGCCTTGTGAGTGGGTGGTGTCAGTCGGATGGTCAGCAGCGTGCTCATCGTGGGGAAGGAGCCGCTGAGCTCGGCTTCTTCTTGAAGAGGGCCGTGGATTTCCGCTGCTACGGGGTGACCAATCTGCTGTCATGACCCGCTGATTGTGCCTAGCACACCAGGATCGTGGCTGACATGAGGACGTTCATTCCTGTGCGGCCGGTGCGCCTCGACGTTGACTGCCTGTCCGCGCGGTCCGGGCCCGGCCCGTCCTCGTTCTGGTCGGCGCTCCCGGTCCCGTCGTCCTTGTCCTGACAGTTGTTGGCGTCGCCGCCCGGCGGCCGGGTTGCCTGTCCGGCTCGTCCTCGCCCGGGTGCGCCGTCGTCGTCCTGGCGGTGCTGTGCCTCGGGGCCGGCTGTCTCTTCGCCGTGCGGCGTCCTGTTCGTTCTGCCAGTGCAGAACGAAGTGATTGACCCTGTGATGACGTCCGGGCCCGCCGTCCACTGCTCCGTCCGTCGGAACGCCCGCCCGTCCCGGGCTCCGAGTGGGTGCCGGATGGGTGTGCACGGGCCGCGCTGGACCAGGTTCTCGACCCGGGCGGTGCCGGCCGGGACGGTGTCCAGCGGCTCGGCGACGGCCGGGTTCTCCTCGGCGGCCGGCAGTTGGTCAGCCCCCGGGTCGCGCACCCTCGCGGTTGCCGCTGGTCCTGCCCGAGCGATTTTGTTGCTTTACGTTGATAAATGTTTGATTCGGTGCCATGCTGCGGCCTCAGCGAAGCGCCGCCAACCGGACTGGCGGCAGCGCCCCACCCCGCCCTCGCACCTCCCGCACATTGTGAAAGGCAGCCATGACCACGACCGCCCCCAGCACCGCGAACAGAGCCCTGCGGCGCGCCGCCGGCGTCGTGACCGCGCTGGCCCTGGCTGCCACCCCGACCTTCACGGCCCACGCCGCGCCGCCCGGCTCGTTCACGCCGGCCGCAGCCTGGAGGGACCAGAACGGCAACCAGCTCCAGCTGCACGGCCTGGGCATCGTCAAGACCGGCGACACCTGGTACGGCTTCGGCGAGGACAAGACCGGCGAGACCGCCGCCGACACCAGCTTCAAGGACATCCCCTGCTACAGCAGCACCGACCTGCAGCACTGGACCTACCGGAGCCAGGCGCTGAGCCTGCAGACGGGCGGTGACCTCGGGCCGAACCGGATCGTCGAGCGCCCGAAGGTCATCTACAACGCCGCGACCGCCACCTACGTGATGTACCTGCACATCGACGACCCCTCCTACTCCGAGGCCAAGGTCGGCGTCGCCACCAGCAGTACCCCGTGCGGCCCCTACACCTACAAGGGCAGCTTCCGGCCGCTCGGCTTCCAGAGCCGCGACATCGGCCTCTTCCAGGAGACCGACGGCTCCGCCTACCTGCTCACCGAGGATCGGGCCAACGGCCTGCGCATCGACAGGCTGTCCGACGACTACCTGTCCGTCACCTCCTCGGTGGCACTGGTCGGCGACTACGAATCCCCGGCCCTGGTGAAGGCCCACGGCCGGTACTACCTGTTCGGCTCGAACCTGACCGGCTGGGGCACCAACGACAACGTGTACGCGACGGCCACCTCGCTCGCCGGGCCGTGGTCCGCCTTCAGCACCTTCGCCCCCGCCGGCACCCGGACCTACAACTCGCAGACCGCCAACGTCATCCCCGTCACCGGCACCGCGGGCACCAGCTACGTCTTCGCCGCCGACCGCTGGAACACCGACGACCTCGGCAACTCGCCCCTCGTCTGGCTCCCTCTGACCCTCGCCGGCGCCACCGCCAACGTCGGCTGGTTCAACTCCTGGTCGCTGAACACCACCTCCGGCACCTGGACCGCCAAAGCCTCCCTGCCCGCCACCGGCCCCCGCACCCTCGCCAGCGCCAACAGCTCCCTGCTGATGGACGACAGCAACAGCTCCACCGCCGACGGCGCCCCCGTAATCCAGTGGCCCACCAGCGGCGGCACCAACCAGAAGTGGACCCTCCAGCAGGTCTCCGGCAACACCTGCACCGTCGCCAACGCCCTCAGCGGAAAGTGCCTGGACACCGCCGGCGGCGCCACCACCCCCGGCACCCAACTCGTCCAGCAGACCTGCACCCCCGGCACCACCACCCAACAGTGGACAGTCAACGCGGTCGGCGACTACGCCTCGCCCGCCAACAACTCCTTCACCCTCAAGAACCTCGCTGCCGGCCTGGTCGTCGACGTCCCCAACAACTCCACCGCCCAGGGCACCGCACTCGCACTGTGGAGCAGCAACGGCGGCAGCAACCAGATCTGGAAGGTGTCCTGACCTTCCCGTACAGCCCGAAGGAAGCGCAGCCCGCTCGTGCGGGAAGCCATCGCCATACCGATCACGAAGCGTGTCACCCCCGGGGGGAATCCCGAGGGGGTGGCCACGATCGGCGGGAACGCGGAAACAGGGCCCCGTGGTAACTCGGAGAGCGTCTACGCCAACGAGCGATCCAAGAAGCCTGCGGCCGCAACTCCTCGCACCAGCCAGCCTTGCGTGCGACCGCAATGGGGTCAGCGCCGGTCGAGTACGAGTCCAGCGAGGTGTGGATGAAGGCGATCTCGTTGCCGGAGCGGTGCTACTCGGCGAAGCCGGCGAGTTCGCCGTCGTCCTGGATCTCGAACCGGGACTTCTCGGTGTTGTCGGTGACGGACCGTTCCATGGTTCCTCCTCGTACGGCTGCCTCCGACTGTGGCTGAACTCTCAAATTTTGCCTCCGGTCGACGCACAGAGAAAGCGTGACGGGCCGTCGCCGTTCCTCGGGGAGCGGCGGCGGCCCGTCATGCGCCTGGTGGCGGGTCGGCTCAGGTGCAGGTGAGCACGGGAGCCGCCCAGTCGGCGTGGTCGGAGGTGTTGCCGTCGCCGGCGTCGGTGACCTGGAGGGTGAGCTCGTTGGCGCCGGTGAGCGGGGCACTGAGGTGCACGGCTGCCTTCGCACCGGTCAGCGTCCCGCTGTCGGCGACCTTGACGCCGTCCGCGAGGATCTGGAACACCACGGAGCCGCGGATTCCCGACTCGGCGTCGACGCCCACGTCGGTGCTCAGGTTGGTGCAGGTGCCGCCGAGGTAGTAGCTGACGGCGGAGGGGGCGTGCACGCCGAGGCCCTTGGTGTAGGTGGTGGTGCCGATGGTGAGGGGCTGTCCGTCGCCGGAGGCCGTCTCGCCGTTGCTCTGGTCGCGCTCGACCGGGCCCCAGCCGTTGCCGGCGCTGGACCAGGCCAGGTCGCTGAGGGCGTGGGCGCCGGTGCTCGGGCCCGTGCCGCAGGCGATGCGGGGGTCCGCCCAGTCGGCGTGGTCGAAGGTGTCGCCGTCGCCGGCGTCGGTGACCAGCAGGCGCAGGTCGCCGCCGCCGGTCAGGTCCGCGCTCAGACGCAGCGGCCCGTCGGTGCCGCGGCGGACGCCGCTGTCGGCGACCAGGGTCCGGTCGCGGTAGATCCGGAAGACCGCCGAGCCGTTGGTGCCGGACTCGTCGTCGACTCCGACGTCCACGGTGAGGTTCCGGCAGGTGCCGCCGAGGTGGTACCGAATGTCGGAGGCGGCGTGCACGCCGAGGCCCTTGGCGTACGTGGTGCCGCCGATGGTGAGGGGGTGCCCGTCGCCGGCGGCGGCCTCGCCGTTGCTGTGGTCGCGCTCGACCGGGCCCCAGCCGTTGCCGGCCGAGGTCCAGGCCAGGTCGCCGAGCCGGAGGAGGCCGGTGGGCAGCGGGGTCGGGGTCTTCGGGGTGACCCGGTACATCACGGTGCCGTGGGAGGGCACCGAGGCGCTGATCGCACCACGGGAGGTGGTGGTCTCCTTCGACCAGAGGTCCTTGACGGTGTACGAGTGCGCGCCGCCGATGCCGGCGGCCGCCGCGGTGGTGCTGATGGTCCGCGGCGTGGTGGTCTCGTTGGTCAGCGTGATCGCGCGGCTTCCGTCGGCCAGCGGCTTGCTCATGACGACCAGGCCGTCGGAGTCGGCGATGACGGTTCCCTGGGCGCCGAGCGGGTCCTGGTCGACGGCGATGACGTCGGTGTTCTTCAGGATCGCGAGGGTGGCCGGGCTCGCGGTGCGCAGGTCGCTGCCGATCAGCAGCGGGGCGGACATCTCGGCCCAGAGGCTGAAGTGGGTGCGGTACTCGGTGTCGGTCATGCCGCCGTTGCCGACCTCCAGCATGTCCGGGTCGTTCCAGTGCCCGGGCCCGGCGTACGGCGCGAGCGCCTGGTTGGCGTGCGCGATGGCGATCATGCTGGACCAGGAGTCGGAGATGTCGCCGGTGGTGCGCCAGGAGTTGCCGAGCGGTTCGGCCCAGGTCCAGGGCTGGTTGCTGCCCCACTCGCAGATGCTGTACAGGATCGGGCGGCCGGTGGCCTTCAGGGCCTCACCCATCGCCGTGTAGCGCTGCTTGGCGTCCAGGCCCAGGTTGTTGCAGTTGTCGTACTTGAGGTAGTCGACGCCCCAGGAAGCCCACTGGTTCGCGTCCTGCTGCTCGTGGCCGAGGCCTCCGGGGAAGCCCGGTACGTCGCAGGTCGAGGTGCCGGCGCTGGAGTACAGGCCGAACTTCAGGCCCTTGGAGTGGACGTAGTCGGCGACCGCCTTGATGCCGTTCGGGAAGCGCACCGGATCGGGCACCAGGTTGCCGGCGGCGTCACGGACCGGCAGTGCCCAGCAGTCGTCCAGGTTGACGTAGGTGTAGCCGGCGTCCTTGAGGCCCTGGGAGACGAAGAGGTCGGCGATGCCCTTGACCATCGACTCGTCGAACTCGGCCCGGCAGTGGGTGGAGTTCCAGTTGTTGAAGCCCATCTGCGGGGTGCGGGCCAGGGTGTTCTCCACCGCGGCCGCCGGGGGCGCGGTGGCGACGTCGAGACCGACGGCCGCCATGACGGCGAGCGCGCCTCCGCCGGCGAGGAGGGTGAGCGCGGTCGTCGCCGCGGTCAGGGATCGTCGAAGCCTGTGTGGTGCGGCAAGGGGCATGGGGGAGCTCCACTGTGACGGGACGGGAGATTTCGAGGTCGCCGGAGCCCGAGGGAGGGCGGAGCGAAGTGCCGCCGGTCGACCGGCTTCTGACGGCAGGTCGGAGGTGCTTCCCGCCCAAGGGGGCGAGTATCAACACATACAAACAGAAGCCATCGCAATCAAACGTTCGGGTCACAGGAAAGCCTGCCGTCCGGGCGGGCGTCAAGACCCCGGAGGCGAGGATCTGCTCATGACTGCTCCAAAAGCCACATATTCAATCACAATTGAACACTGACTGTACGGTTGGCGCCGCAACGCGACGTGGTCGCCGCCGGACGAGGTCCGCTCGTCCCTCGGCGACCACGCTCACCAGGGCGACGGCCCCGTCACACGGCGATCGGTTCGATGCGTCCGGTTTCACGAGGTCCGGCAGCTCCGCCCCGAACGGGCCGTAGAACTGCAGCAAGGGCAGGATGTGGCCCTGGTCGGCGGTGTCGTCGGCAGCGCTCGCGGCCCACGAGGCCGTCGCGAGGCGCCGGTTGGGCGGGCTGTGGTGACCGGCGGAACCGAAGCCGCAGTCGCCGACCTGGTAGAAGGGCTTCTCGGAGCCCAGCATCCGCTCGGCGTTGAGGGCTTCGCCGCGCGAGTGGGTGAGGAAGTACGTGCACCGCCGAAGGCGGCTCCCGCTCCTGCGCTGCTCCCGTTCGGGGGTCGGCCCGCCTCGTCCGTTCCCGCGCCGCTCTCAGCCCCGCGTCACGCCGGCGCCGGTCGTCATCACCACCCTGGAGGGCGTCGATGCGCTCGTCGATGACCTCCTGGACGGGGAGGACGACTGCTGCACCCAGGCCGAGGTGTACTCGCAGGACCGGGAACCGCATCCGTCGGGATACCCGACCACCAGCTCATGGTCGGTGCGGACAGGAGTCTTGGTCTGGGGCTCGTGTCGTACATGGACCAGAAGGGGAACTTCACCTCGGTAGGAGCGCCGGAGACCCGGACCAGGCCCACGTACCACTTCGTGTGGAACATGACCCAGTTCGCCGACCACTCGGAGACCCCGATCCCGCTCGTCCGCCAGGCGGTGAAGGAGTTCCTCGTCTCGGATGGACAGCGTCCCACCTGTATCGAGTGGCAGCCTGAGACCTTCGGCGCATAGCGCCCGGCTGTGGTGGTCCCCTCCGAATGCGGAGGGAGGTGCCGTCTCTTCCTCCGGACCCACGAGAAACCCGCACGGCCCCAGTCGGCCCGTGTCCGGTGGACCTCCGGTATCCGAGTTTCCCAGGAGGTCCCGTTCCCGAACAGCCCCTGCCCAGAAGGAGGTTGGGACTTTTGGGGTGCGAAGGCGCAGGACTTCCCGGTCGACCGGGCGGCGGGAGTTGTGTCCACGGAAGCCCGGCCTTGCAGATCTGACGGATGCTCTGCATAGTTACTTCACATCCGGCCGAATCCGTCCCACAGGACCGGCCCGTTGTGCTTTATGTCATGCACATGAAATTCCATGCCCTTGCTGCCCCGATGCTCCGACGTGCGGCAGAGCCTCGGCCCGCCGCACCGACTGTCACCCGCGCCCAGGGCGGCGGGCCGCCCTTCGACGCACCAGCCGGCCTCCCGGGAGACGTCCCGCGCCAGTACGTCCTTCCAGAAGAAAAGGGGAAAGATCATGCGTAACGCCACCCAGACCGTGCGCCGTGCCCTGGCCGTCCTGGCTGTCGCGGCGTCAGCAGTGACCGCGGCACCGGTCGTCGGCCAGGCGGCGGCCGTGGAGAGCACCCGCATCGCCGGCCCGGCCCCGGCGCCCGGAACGATCGCCGGCCTCGCCGTCGACGGCAGCCGCATCGGCGTCCTGACCACCGACGGCCGGGTGTTCGTCAAGGACGGCACCGTCGACTCCCGCGGATGGGTCCAGCAGTACGAAGGCGCGACCGCGCTGGCCCTGTCCGGTAACCGCGTCGGCGTCATCGCCAGGGACGGCCGCGCCTACGTCAAGGAGGGCAGCCTGTTCGCCGGATGGGTCGACGAGGGCGGCAACGCGCTCTCGATCGTCCTGGACGGCAACCGCATCGGCGTCGTCACCAGCGACCACCACGCCTGGGTCAAGGAGGGCAGCCTCTCCGCCGGATACGTCGACGTGGCCGCGAACGGCAACGCCCTCTCGCTGGCCCTGTCCGGCAACCGCATCGGCGTCCTCACCAGCGAGCACCACGCCTGGGTCAAGGAGGGTGCCGTCGCCGACTTCTCCAACTGGGCCGACATGGGCAGCGACGGCAACGCCACCTCCCTGGTCCTGAACGGCCAGCGCATCGGCGTCATCACGACCGACGGGCACGCCTGGGTCAAGGAGGGCGCTGTCGCCGACCTCTCCCAGTGGGTCGACGTCGCGGCGAACGGCAACGCTCTCGCCCTGGTCCTGAACGGCCAGCGCATCGGGGTCATCACCGGTGACCACCACGCCGCGGTCAAGGAGGGCGCCGTCGCCAACTTCACCAACTGGTTCGACGTGGCGGGGAACGGCAACGCCGTTGCCCTGGTCCTGAACGGCCAGCGCATCGGCGTCCTCACCAGCGACCACCACGCCCCGGTCAAGGAGGGAGCCGTGGCCAACGTCACCAACTGGGTCGACATGGGCGCCGAGGGCTGACGCCATGCCGCCGGTGCCGGTCGCCCCGATCGGGGCGACCGGCACCGGCGGCATGGCGTCAGCCCTCGGCGCCCAT
>NZ_JBHVRT010000075.1:0-18873 GCF_042885555.1 Kitasatospora sp. NPDC058048
GCGGCCGGGGCCGGGGCGGCCGGAGCAGCCGGGGCGGCGGCGGGCGCGGCCGGAGCAGCAGCCGCGGCGGGTGCGGCCGGAGCAGCAGCGGGCGCGGGGGCAGCGGCAGGGGTCGGCGCGGAGCCGGCCTGGGTCGCGGCCTGGGTCACTGGGGTCACCTCGGTACCGGGCTTGTAGTCGGCGAAAAAGTCCCACCAGGCTCGGTCGACCGAGTTCGGGTCCTGGAGGTACTGCTGGTAGATCTCGTCGACGAGCCACTCATTGGGGCCGAAGCCAGTGGAGCTTGCCGAGCTGTTGGGGGTTTCAGGGGACTGTGGCGACACGGCGGCAACCGCCCTCTTCCGCTTCCTTTTGGGATGTTTGGACAGCGGGGATTAAGGCTACGCCCCTGACCAGTGATCGCGCAGTCCCCGGGGCCCAGGCGTCGCCCAGATCACAGTGCTGACCTGCACTTTGGCTGAAAAAGTGCGTTAGAAAGCCGCATCTGAGGGGAACCGATCGGTGCCGATCAGTGGGCATACCAGGACCAAACCGGACAAAAACTCGGTCGAATCCTCTAACGATCTTCGTATGCCTCTGTGTCGGATCTGTGACAAATGTCCCGACCGTCACCTGGGCGCGGTCCGGGCAGCCGGACCTCGATCCGGCAGCCGCGCGGGGACTCGGCCACCGCGATCCGCCCGCCGTGCAGGTCCACCGCCCAGCGGGCGATGGCCAGACCCAGGCCGGTACCGCCGTCCGCCCCCGGTCCGGCGGCGGTCGCGGTGCCGCTGCGGCTGAACCGGTCGAAGACCCGGGTGCGGTCGGCCGGCGGGATGCCGGGGCCCTCGTCCTCGACCTCCAGCAGCAGGCCGCCCTCCTCGCCCTCCGGTCTCGCCCGCACCGTCACGGTGCCGCCGGGTGGGGAGTGCTTGCAGGCGTTGTCGACCAGGTTGGCGACCACCTGGTGGAGCCGTTCCGGGTCCGCCACGCCGGTCAGGCCAGTGGGGCTGACCTCCAGGGCCAGCCGGACGTCCCCGCGCCGGGAGAAGGCGCCGCCGGCCGTGGCGCCGTCCACGGTGACCCCGCGCAGCACGCCGTCCAGGAACTCGCGTACCTCGAAGGGGCGGGCGTCCAGGTCGACCACGCCGTCGTCGATCTTGGAGAGGTCGAGCAGGTGGGTGACCAGACGGCCGAGCCGCTCGGTCTGCTCCAGCGCCGCGCCCAGGGTGGCCGGATTGGGCTGGACGACGCCGTCCACCACGTTCTCCAGGACGGCGCGCAGCGCGGCGATCGGCGTGCGCAGTTCGTGCGAGACGTTGGCGACCAGCTCGCGGCGGTGCCGGTCGGCGGCCTGGAGGTCGGCGGCCATGGCGTTGAACGCGGCCGCCAGCTCGCCGATCTCGTCGCGCGAGCCCGCCTCGACCCGGCGGGTGTAGTCCCCGGAGGCCATCGCGCGGGCGGCGGCCGTCATCTCGCGCAGGGGGGCGGTGAGCCCGTGCGCGAGGAACTGCATGAAGAGCAGCGAGGCGATCATGGAGAAGACCATGATGATCCGGATCTGGGTGTCGGACCGGATCGCCACGACCACCATCCCGGTGGCCAGGAACACGGAGACGATCACGAGCAGGGTGAGTTTGCCCTTGATCGAGCGGACCGGATCGAGCGGCCGGATGTCGGCCCAGACCCGGCGGGCGGCGCGGGCGGCCAGGTTCTGCTGCCGCGTGCCGTCGGATTCCCCGTTGCGTTGCTGTGGAAAGGTCATTGTCCCCTGTGGTCCCCGCGTCGTCCCCCCGCGTGGTGGCACGGCGTCGTCCGGACACGGGCCCCCCGGTGGCCCGTCGCCCGATCGATGCCGTCAGGAGAGCGGGGCCTCCAGGGCGTAGCCGACTCCGTGGACGGTGCGGATCCAGCTGGCGCCGATCTTCCGGCGCAGCGCCTTGACGTGGCTGTCCACCGTGCGGGTGCCGGACGCGTCGGTCCAGTCCCAGACCTCGGCCAGCAGCTGCTCGCGGGTGAGTACGGCGCGCGGCTGGGCGGCCAGGCAGGCGAGCAGGTCGAACTCGGTCGGCGTCAGGTGGACGTCGCCCGAGGCCAGCCGGACCCGGCGCTGCACGTGGTCGATCTCCAGCTCGCCGAACCGCAGGCTGCCCAGTGCGGGCGTGCGGGCGGCCTGCTGGGCGCGCTCGACGCGGCGCAGCAGGACGTTGACGCGGGCGGCCAGTTCGCGCATCGAGAACGGCTTGGTCATGTAGTCGTCCGCGCCCACGCCGAGGCCGACCAGCAGGTCCGTCTCGTCGTCGCGGGCGGTCAGCATCAGCACCGGCACCGGGCGCTGGGCCTGGATCCGGCGGCACACCTCCAGCCCGTCGAAGCCGGGCAGCATGATGTCGAGGACCACCAGGTCCGGCTGCCAGGTGTGGAAGCCGTCGACCGCGCCGGGGCCGTCGTGGGCCACGGCGACCTTGAAGCCCTCGGCGCCCAGCCGGGCGGCGATCGACTCGGCGATCGTGGGCTCGTCCTCCACCACCAGGACTCTGCGCTGGCTGCTCACAGTGCCACCGGTGTTGTGGTTGTCCTGCTGAATTTCTGTCACGGTCACGCCACCGCCCCCAGGGCTGCGGGCCGGCCACCTGTGGGGATGGCGGGCTCCGCTCGTAGTCTTGTTCCGTCGTGGACTGTGCCGGGTCCGCCGTCCCGCCGCGCGATCGGGAGCCGAGGACGGATGGTCGGCCGCCCACGTCTCCCGCGCACTTCGCAGCGTACGGACAGCGGATGCTTCCCGGCAGGTGGACCGGACGTTTCCGGCCCGTGGGCCGGCTGTCGGGCCGCCCTCGGACCCACTGCACGAGTGGGCACGGGCCGATACCTTACCCGGCGAATTTTCACTGCGTAACGGTACGTATGCAGTTCAGTTGACGCCAAGTCGCCGGTCAGAGGCCCTACTGCCGCGTTGCGGGGGAGAAGGTCTGGACCAATGTCGGGAATCCCGCCGTCCGCTACGGCGGTGTTCTTCACGGGCTTTTCCCAGGTGCCTCTCAGAACCTCGACGTACCGTGGCCACGACAACACCCGACCGGGCGGAACCCGCGGCGCGCGCCGGTACGTTGGGCCCGGGCGGGGAGCCGGTGGCTGCGGCGTGGAGCGGAGGCGGCATGGCGGGACTCGGACGGAGTGCCGGCGGGTGCGGGGGCGCGGGAGCGCCCTACGGAATGCTCCGCCTCGGGCTGCGCACCGGCGTCCTCCAGTGGCTGCTGGAGCGGGTGCCGACGCCCCGGAGCACGCCCTTCACGCTCGGGTACCTCGCCGTCGTGGGCGCCACCACGACCTTCGCCAAGCTCGCCGACCCGGAGCTCGTCCAGCGGCTGCAGGAGGCCTCCAGCTCGGACGGGCACAACCTGCTCCAGCATCCTTTGCGTGCTCTTGTGCTGAGCGGATTCTGGGTGGCCGGCGAGGTGTGGATGCCCTACCTGTGGGGATTCGCCCTCACCCTCGCCCCGCTGGAGCGCAGGGTCGGCCCGGCCCGGGCGGCGGCGGTGTTCGCGGTCGGGCACGTCGCGGCCACGCTGCTCTCCCAGGGGGTGGTGATCACCGCGGTGGAGACCGGGCGGATGGCGCCCGAGGCGATGGACTACCTGGACATCGGGGTCAGCTACGGCGTGCTCGCCTGCCTGGGTGCGGTGGCCGGGCTGCTCTCCTGGCGCGGGCGGCTGCTCGCGCTGGGCGGTGCGGGGCTGATGATCGCCCAGCAGATCGCCACCGACAAGGACGTGATCACGGGGGTGGGGCACCCGGCCGCGGTGCTCACCGGGGTCGCGCTGTGGCGCTGGCTGCGCCGGGTGGAGCGGCGCCCGCCCCGGCCGCGTCCGGCCGTCGCGACGGCCGCCGGCGGTGCGTCCGCGCGGGTGTGGACGGCGCGTTGACGCCGTCCTCCGGCCGGGGCGGTCCGGGTCCCGGGGGTCTCCTGCCGGGGTTCCCCGAGGTGCGCCCGCCCCTCTCTTGACGGAGTCGGGCGCGGGCTTCCCGGCCCGATTCGTGTTCGCTCACGGCGAACAGAGCGCCGGGAACATCCGGCGGCCGCCAAGCCTTAGTCAGGTCGACTCAAGTTCGCTGACTGGGGAGAGATCATGGCATCGACGTCCACACCGCTCACCCTGCCCGTGCTGCCGCTCGACGACGAGGTCGTCCTGCCGGGCATGGTCGTGCCGCTGGACCTGAAGGACGCCGAGGTGCGCGCCGCGGTCGAGGCCGCCCGGGCCGCCGTCACCGGCACCGGCAAGCCGCAGGTCCTGCTGGTCCCGCGGGTGGACGGCTCGTACGCGGCGGCCGGCACCCTGGCCACCGTGGAGCAGGTCGGACGGCTCGCGGACGGCGATCCGGCGGCGCTGGTGCGCGCCGTGCGCCGGGTCCGGATCGGGGCCGGCACCACCGGCCCCGGCGCCGCCCTCTGGGTGGAGACCACGCCGTTCCGGGAGTCCTCGGTGGGCACCCCGGTGGCCGGCCGGGCCGCCGAGCTGGTCAAGGAGTACAAGGCGCTGTCCACCCAGTGGCTGCGCAGGCGCGGCGCCTGGCAGATCGTCGACCGGGTGGCGCAGATCGAGGGCGTCGGCGAGCTCGCCGACAACATCGGCTACGCGCCCTTCGCCACCGCCGAGCAGAAGCTCAAGGTGCTGCTGGAGGCCGACCAGGTCGCCCGACTGGAGTACGCGCTCACCCTGCTGCGCGACCACCTCGCCGAGGAGGAGGTCAACGACACCATCCGCAAGGACGTCGAGGAGGGCGTGGCCAAGCAGCAGAAGGAGTTCCTGCTCCGCCGCCAGCTGGAGGCCGTCCGCAAGGAGCTGGCCGAGCTGAACGGCGGGGCGGCCGACGAGGAGGGCGACTACCGCGCCCGGGTCGAGGCCGCCGACCTGCCCGGGAAGGTCCGCGAGGCCGCGCTCAAGGAGGTCGACAAGCTGGAGCGCTCCTCCGACCAGTCGCCCGAGGGCTCCTGGATCCGGACCTGGCTGGACACCGTCCTGGAACTGCCCTGGAGCGAGCGCACCGAGGACGAGTACGACATCGCCGGCGCCCGCGCGGTGCTGGACGCCGACCACACCGGCCTCGACGACGTGAAGGACCGCATCGTCGAGTACCTGGCCGTCCGCAAGCGCCGGGCCGACCAGGGGCTCGGGCCGGCCGGCGGCCCTCGGGAGGGGCAGCGCGGAGCGCTTCCCACCAGCGGCACCGGCGGGCGACGGGCGGGCGGCGCGGTGCTGGCCCTGGTCGGCCCGCCCGGCGTCGGCAAGACCTCGCTCGGCGAGTCGGTGGCCCGCGCCATGGGCCGCAAGTTCGTCCGGGTCGCGCTCGGCGGCGTCCGGGACGAGGCGGAGATCCGCGGCCACCGGCGCACCTACGTCGGCGCGCTGCCCGGCCGGCTGGTGCGGGCGATCAAGGAGGCCGGCTCGATGAACCCGGTCGTCCTGCTCGACGAGATCGACAAGGTCGGCTCCGACTACCGGGGCGACCCGGCCGCCGCCCTGCTGGAGGTGCTGGACCCGGCGCAGAACCACACCTTCCGGGACCACTACCTGGAGGTCGAGCTCGACCTCTCCGACGTCGTCTTCCTCGCCACCGCCAACGTGCTGGACGCCATCCCCGGGCCGCTGCTCGACCGGATGGAGCTGGTCCGGCTGGACGGCTACACCGAGGACGAGAAGGTCGCCATCGCCCGCGACCACCTGCTCCCGCGCCAGCTGGAGAAGGCCGGTCTCGGCGGCGGGCAGGTCACCGTGGACGAGGCGGCGCTGCGCAGCCTCGCCGGGGAGTACACCCGGGAGGCGGGCGTGCGCACCCTGGAGCGCTCGATCGCCCGGGTGCTGCGCAGGATCGCCGCGCAGGCCGAACTGGGCGAACGCGAGCTGCCCGCCCAGGTCGGCCCGCAGGACCTGCGCGCCCTGATCGGCCGGCCGCACCACGTGCCGGAGTCCGCCCAGGAGCCGGCCGAGCGCCGCACCGCCGTCCCCGGCGTGGCCACCGGCCTCGCGGTGACCGGCGCCGGCGGCGACGTCCTCTACATCGAGGCCTCGCTGGCCGACGCCGAGACCGGCGGCACCGGGCTGACCCTCACCGGACAGCTGGGCGACGTGATGAAGGAGTCCGCGCACATCGCGCTCTCCTACCTGCGCTCGCGCGGCGCCGAGCTGGAGCTGCCGGTCACCTCGCTGCGGGACCGCGGCGTGCACCTGCACATCCCGGCCGGGGCCGTCCCCAAGGACGGGCCGAGCGCGGGCATCACCATGACCACGGCGCTGGCCTCGCTGCTCTCGGGCCGCAGGGTGCGCACCGACGTGGCGATGACCGGCGAGGTGTCGCTGACCGGGCGGGTGCTGCCGATCGGCGGGGTGAAGCAGAAGCTGCTCGCCGCCGACCGGGCCGGGGTCACCACGGTGATCATCCCCAGGCGCAACGAGGCCGACCTGGACGACGTCCCGGCCGAGGTGCTGGAGCGGCTCACCGTCCACCCGGTGGCGGACGTGCGGGAGGTGCTGGAGCTGGCGCTGGAGCCGGCCGGGGCCACGGTGCTGGTGGCCGCCTGACCGCCGGCCCGGGCCGCCCGCACCGGCGGCCCGGGCCACGCGCCGGCGCTCCGGGAGCCGCCGGTCCGACGGCCGCCGGCGACCCGAAGGGGCCACCGGCGATCTGAACGGCCGGCGGTACCCCCGCGTGCGAGACTGCGGAGATGCCGTCCCCCACGCAGCGCGCCCTGGCCCGGGTGCCCGACCGGCTGCGCCCCTTCCTGGTGCGCCACCGCCGGCTGGTGAAGTTCCTGCTGGTCGGGAGCGGCTGCTTCGTGCTCACCACGGTGATCAACTTCGAGCTCAAGTTCACGGTGCTGGAGCGCAAACCGGTGGTCGCGCTGACCGTCGCGACCGTGATCGGCACCGTCGTCTCGTACGTGCTGAACCGCCGCTGGGCCTTCCGGGCCGCCGGCCGCAAGCGCGAGGTGCTGATGTTCGTCCTGGTCAGCGCCGTGGCGATCGCCGTCAACGACATGCCGCTGGTGGTCTCCCGGTACCTCCTGGACCTGCGCGAGCCGTACATCGGGCCCTTCGAGCAGGAGGTCGCGGACTTCCTCAGCGGGATGGTCGTCGGCACCTTCGTGGCGATGCTGTTCCGCTACCGGGCGATGCGGCGGTGGGTCTTCGTCCCGCCCGCCGGGCGGACCCGGGCCGAGCCCGTCCCGGTGCCGACGGCGGTGCCCCCGGAACCCGACTACGCTGCACCCGGGATGCCACCGGATGTGCCGTAAAGGGGCGAGGTGAGCCTTATGCGTGAGCCGGACCCGGTCCGGACCGGGCCCGCCAGCCAGCAGGGGATGCGCCGGGCCAACCTGGCCCTGGTGCTCGGGACGATCGCGGGCGGACCGCGCTCGCGCGCCGAGGTGGCCGCCGGGACCGGCCTGACCAGGGCCGCCGTCTCCTCGCTCGCCGAGCAGCTGATCGCCGCCGGCCTGGTGGTCGAGGAGGGCCCCGCCGCGCCCAGCGGCAAGGTCGGCCGCCCCGGCACCGCGCTCGGCCTCAACCCGGACGGGCCCGGCGGCCTCGGCGCCGAGATCGGGGTGCGCCACCTGGGCGCCTGCGTGGTGGACCTGCGCGGGGAGGTCCGCGCCTGGCGGCGCCGGGAGGTCTCCAACCACGGGCGCGAGCCCGCCGCCGTGATGGCCGACCTCGCCCACCTGCTGCACGAGGCCGTCACCGAGTCGGGGCTGCGCCCGGCCGGGCTCACCCTGGCCGTGCCCGGGCTGGTCGGCGACTCCGGCGGGGTGCTCCGGCGGGCCGCCAACCTGGGCTGGCAGGACGTCCCGCTGGCCGCCGCGCTGCGCCCGGCGCTGCGCACGGCCGGCGGCGGCCTGGCCGGGCTGCCGATCGAGGCCGACAACGAGGCCAACCTCGGCGGACTGGCCGAGCGCTGGCTGGGCGCGGGCCCGGACGACTTCCTGTACGTCTCCGCCGAGGCCGGGGTGGGCGCGGCGATCGTGGTCGGCGGCCGGCTGCTGCGCGGGGCCGGCGGCTTCGCCGGCGAGTTCGGCCACGTGCCGGTCCACCCCGACGGGCCGCGCTGCGCCTGCGGGGCGCACGGCTGCCTGGAGCAGTACGCGGGCGAGGCGGCGGTGCTGCGGGCGGCCGGTCTGACCGGCGCCCGGGGCGACTGGGTGGCGCTGCTCGCCGACCGGGCCGGGGCCGGGGAGCGGGCCGCCCTCGCGGCGCTGGCCGGGGCCGGTGCCGCGCTCGGCACCGCGGCCGCCGGCGCGGTCAACCTGCTGGACCCGGCCGAGGTGGTGCTGGGCGGCGGCTACGCCCGGCTGGCGCCCTGGCTGCTGCCCGCGATGCGGGCCGAACTGGCCGCCCGGGTGACGGTGCGGCCCTGGTCGGAGGACCGGCTGACGGTCTCCCGGCTGGGTCGCCGCGGCCCGCTGCTGGGCGCGGCGGTGCGGGTCGTCCGGGCCATCGTGGCCGACCCGGGGCCGCTCGCGGCGGGGTGAGAGGCGTCCGGGTCGACCCGGCCTCGTGGCCGTCGTGGCCCGGCCGCCCCGGCCGGACCCGCGGGGCGCGCCGGCCCCGGAGCACGCGCCAGGCCCCCGGCCGTGGTGGTCGGGGGCCCGGTGACGGGTCGGGAGCGGGCGGCTCAGTCCTCGGTGGGGACCAGCGCGCGGCCGCCGGAGCGCGGGCCGCGCAGGACGGCCAGCAGGGCGACGCCGATGCCGATCAGCGCCCAGACCACCAGGACCAGGATGGGCAGCCCCAGGTTGGTGGAGTCGAAGTAGGCGACCGACTTGGCCGCGCTGGTGCCGGCGCCGTTCGGGATCCACGAGCTGATCGCCCGCCAGAACGGCGGCATCATCGGCGCCGGGTAGACCCCGCCCGCGCTCGGGTTGCCGAGCACCACGAAGATCAGCACCGCGATGCCGATGCCGATGACGTCGAACAGGCACTGGAGCGCCATGGTGAAGGCGCCGACCGAGAACACCACCAGCGCACCGACGGCGCTCAGGCCGAGGATCGAGCCCGGCAGCGCGTCCAGCACCGGCCCGGCGATCACCGTGCCGAGCACGCCGGCGCCGATCGAGTACAGCGCGAGCACGCCGAGGCGGATCACCAGGCGGTGGACGTTGGCCGGCTTGGAGCCCGCGCTGATGCCCAGGATGGAGGCGACCAGGTAGCCGCCGACGCACCAGCCGATCACCAGGTAGAAGGCGGAGAGGCCGTTGGTGTCGCCCTTGGCGAGCGGCACCACGTCCTGGACCTTCACGGTGCGGCCCTGGCTCTGGTCGATCGCGGTGGTGATGGTCTCGGCGGCCTTGGCCGCGGACGGGCCGCGGGCGCCGCCGACCAGCAGGGTGTCCTGGGTGCCGGTCGGGTCCACGACCAGCGCCGCGTAGATCTTCTGGTCCTTGATCTGCTGGGTCGCCGTCTCGGCGTCCGGCGCGGTGAGGGCCTTGACGGCGTCGTTCGGCACCGACTCCAGCGCGCCGACCAGCTTGGGGGCGACCTGCGGCGGGGCGACCACCGCGATGGAGAGGTTCTGCGGGGCCGGCTTGTGCAGCGCCCCGATGTACGAGGTGATGAAGCCGAGCTGGAGCAGCAGCACGCCGATCACGAGCAGTGCCGCGCGCGGGGTGACCGCACTCTTCAGTTCGGCGAGGAAACCCTGCCCCGGGGCTGCCATCCACATCTCCTTGCGTAACGGGGAAAAACGGTACTTCCAGAACCGATACTTCATACCATGAAGTAGTTGGCTTGTCGCACCGCACGCGCCGGGCCGCGGCCGGTGCCACTGCGCGATACTGGCGCGGTGAGCGACGAGGATGCCCTGGTGGCGGTGGAGCGCGAGGTCGCGCTGATGTTCCGGCGGGGCCGGGCCAGAGTGGCGGAACTCTCACGGCGGGTGCACCCCGGACTGGAGGGGATGGCGTACAGCCTGCTCGGCTACGTCGAGCAGGCCGGGCCGGTGCGGGTGACCGACGTCGGCGTGCACTTCTCGGTCGGCAAGGCGACGGTGAGCCGGCAGATCCGGACGCTGGAGGAGCTGGGCCTGGTGGCCCGGGAGACGGACCCGCTGGACCGCCGGTCCGCGCTGGTCTCGCTCACCGAGGACGGGCGGCGGCGCTACCTGGCCGCGCAGGGCGTCCGGATGCGGCGGGTGCGCGAGGTGATGGACGGCTGGTCACCGGAGGACGTGACCCGCTTCGCGGAGCTGCTGCACCGCTTCAACGACGTACTGGGGGAGCCGCCGGCCGAGTGATCCGGCGGCGGTCGCGCGGGCCTCCGGGGTCCGTGGGCGCGGGCTTTACTTTCCCTTGAAGAAAGTTGCCTAATTCAACCATCCAGTCTTATGGTTGCTTACGGCAACGAAATTTCATGATCCGCGTATCCCGCACGCTCGCCGAAGGACCCAGATGACCGTGACCACCGAGGCCGCGAGCGGAACCGCCGCAGCGGCCGACAGTCAACAGATGACGCACCGGCAGGTGATGGAGGCGCTCTCCGGCCTGCTGCTCGGCCTCTTCGTGGCCGTGCTCTCCTCGACCGTCGTCTCCAACGCCCTGCCGCACATCCTCGCCGACCTGCACGGCGGCCAGTCCGCCTACACCTGGGTGATCACCGCGGCCCTGCTCACCCTCACCGCCTCCACCCCGATCTGGGGCAAGCTCTCCGACCTCGTCAGCAAGAAGCTGCTGCTCCAGATCGCCCTGCTGATCTACATCGGCACCTCGGCGCTGGCCGGCCTCTCGCAGAACACCGGCGAGCTGATCGCCTGCCGCGCGCTCCAGGGCATCGGCGCCGGCGGTGTGGTGGCGCTCGGCCAGATCTGCCTGGCCGCGATGGTCCCGGCGCGCGAGCGCGGCCGCTACAGCGGCTACTTCGGCGCGGTCTTCGCCCTCGCCACCATCGGCGGACCGCTGATCGGCGGCGTCATCGTGGACACCTCCTGGCTCGGCTGGCGCTGGTGCTTCTACGTCGGCATCCCGTTCGCGCTGGTCGCGATCCTGGTGGTGCAGCGCACCCTCAAGCTCCCGGTGGTCAAGCGCAAGGCGAAGATCGACTACCTGGGCGCCCTGGTCATCACCGGCTCGGTCAGCCTGCTGATGATCTGGATCACCCTGGCCGGCAAGAACTACGCCTGGCTCTCCTGGCAGACCGCGGCCATGGTCGGCGGCGGCGTGCTGCTTGGCGCCCTGGCCGTCGTGATCGAGCGCCGCGCCGCCGAGCCGATCATCCCGCCGAGCCTCTTCAAGCACCGCACCGTCACCCTGGCCGCGCTGGCCAGCGTGCTGGTCGGCGTCGGGATGTACGGCGCGACCACCTTCCTCAGCCAGTACTTCCAGCTGGCCCGCGCCAAGTCCCCGACCATGGCCGGCCTGATGACCCTGCCGATGATCCTCGGCCTGGCCGTCTCCTCCGCGGTGGTCGGCCGGCTGATCACCAAGTACGGCAAGTGGAAGGCCTACCTGGTCTCCGGCACCGCGCTGCTCGCCGTCGGCTTCGCGCTGCTCGGCACCGCCCGGGCCGACACCAGCTATGTGCTGCTCTCCGTCTACATGGCGATCACCGGCGTCGGCCTCGGCCTGACCAGCCAGAACCTGGTGCTCGCGGTGCAGAACACGGTGCCCCGCAACGAGCTCGGCGCGGCCAGCTCGGTGGTCACCTTCTTCCGCACCATGGGCGGTGCGATGGGCGTCTCCGCGCTCGGCGCGCTGATGTCCAACAAGGTCTCCCACTACCTGGCCGAGAACCTGGCCGCGGCGCACGTCCCGGCGTCGCCCGCGGCCTCCGGCGGCGGCATCCCGGACCTGGCCAAGCTGCCCGCCCCGATCGTGCCGCTGGTGACGGACGCCTTCGGCCACGGCGTCGGCACCATCTTCCTGTGCGCCGCCCCGTTCGCGGCGCTGGCCTTCGTCACCGTGCTGTTCATCCGGGAGACCGCGCTGCGGACCACCACCCAGGAGAGCTGACCGGCCGTCGGGATACGCGAACGGGCCGGGGAGTGCGAAGGCACTCCCCGGCCCGTTGTGCCGGGTGCGGCTACTTGCCGGCGATCAGCGACAGCCCGTAGAGGACGGCCCCGCCGCACAGCGCGAAGCAGACGCAGGCGCCGGCCAGGGCGAGCCAGCCGCCGCCCGCGGCCCCGGCGCCGCCGCCCTCACGGGCGGCGACCAGGGCGGACTCGCGGCGGGACAGCGCCAGGATGCCGAGCGCGAAGACGCAGACGACGGCGACGGTGATGCCGAAGCTGAATCCGGCGGTCTGGGCCAGGGCGTTCCACTTGATGTGCATGGTGAGTGCTCCGGGGCGCTCAGGCCGCGACCGTGGTCGAGGCGGGGGTGGGGGTGTTCGCGGCGCCGGCCGGTGCGACCTCGACCGGGGTGACGTCGACGTCGTTGACGTTGTCCGCGCCGACCGGCTGGCGGCGGGAGATCACCCACATCGCGCCCGCGCCGGCCACCAGCACGACGCCGACCAGGGCGACGCCCCAGCTGCCCTGCTCGGCCAGCAGGGCGGCGCCGCCGGAGACCACGGCGGCGGCCGGCAGGGTCAGGCCCCAGGTGTAGACCATGCGGCGGACCAGGCTCCAGCGCAGCTCGCCCTTCGGGCCGCCGAGGCCGGCGCCCATGATGCCGCCGGAGCAGACCTGGGTGGTGGAGAGGCCGAAGCCCATGTGCGAGGAGGTCAGGATGACGGTCGCGGCGGCCGACTCGGAGGCGAAGCCCTGCGGCGGGCGGATGTCCGCCAGGCCCTTGCCCATCGAGCGGATGATCCGCCAGCCGCCCATGTAGGTGCCGAGCGCGATCGCGGCGCCGGCGGAGACGATCACCCAGGTGGGCGGCAGCGCGCCGTGCGGCAGGGCGCCGACCGAGACCAGGGTCAGGGTGATGATGCCCATCGTCTTCTGGGCGTCGTTGGTGCCGTGCGCGAGCGAGATCAGCGAGGAGGAGAAGATCTGGCCGGTCTTGAAGCCCTTCTCGGTGGTCGCGGAGTCGCCCTTGCGGGTGATCACGTACGCCAGCTTGGTGGCGCCCCAGGAGGCCAGGCCGGCGACGAACGGGGAGGCGACCGCGGGGATGAGGATCTTGGTCACCACGGTGTCGAAGTTGACGCCGTTCATGCCGACGCCGACGATCGTGGCGCCGATCAGGCCGCCGTACAGCGCGTGCGAGGAACTGGACGGCAGCCCGCGCAGCCAGGTCAGCAGGTTCCAGAGGATGGCGCCGGCCAGGGCCGCGAAGATGATCTCGGGATGGACGCCGGCCTTCTCGTTGACGATGCCGCCGGAGATGGTGGTGGCGACCTTCACGGACAGGAACGCGCCCGCGAAGTTGAGCAGGGCCGCGATGGTGACCGCGACCTTCGGACGAAGAGCCCCGGTCGCGATCGCGGTGGCGGCCGCGTTGGCGGTGTCGTGGAACCCGTTGGTGAAGTCGAAGGCGAGCGCCGTGATGATCACAACGGCTACCAGGAACGAGATGTGTTCCATACCCAAACAATCGTCGTAGTTGTCGCACGGACGTTGGTGACGTCGCGACCGTAGGTCTGCTTGGTAAACGGAAGGTGAACTGGGCCGGGAATCGTGGTTCCGATGGTTGACTCGCAGTGACCACTGGATTTCATCGAGGTGACATGCGGCGCGCTGAACTGGACATTAGCGAAGAACGCGCCGGTTCGACCCGGTTTGCTGAGAGCTGTCTCACAGGTCCATCGAGAATTAACCTCCCGGTCCGCATGCGCCCTGTTTCCGGCGAGTAACCCGTGGGAGGATCTGCGGGATCCGGAAAGCCGGGACAGGGGCAGTGCGCGGCGGGGAGGACCAGGCCATGGGCGGGGCGGGACAGAGAGCGGAGACGGCAGGCGTACGGCCCTGGGTGCGGGCGGCGCTGCGCTGCGGAGCCGTCCTCGCGGCCGCGGCGCTCGCACTGCCGGTGGGCGCCCAGGCCGCCTGGGCCGCGCCCGACCCGGGAGCCGGCCAGATCGCCGCCGACGCCGACCCGCTCGCCGCCGCCAAGGCCACCCTCGGCCCGCTGCTCGACCGGCTGCACGGGCTCTACCAGAGCGCCGAGGCCGCCACCGAGCAGTACAACGGCGCCGTCGCCAAGGCGGCGGACCAGCAGACCGCGCTCACCGACCTCCAGAGCCGGCTGGACCGCCAGCAGAAGCAGGTCGACGCGGGCACCGACATCGCCTCGCAGCTCGCCGCCGCGCAGTACCGCAACGGGGCCGCGTCGGCCTACGCGGAGCTGCTGCTCTCCAAGGACCCGTACGAGGCGGTCGTCATCGCCGAGCTGCTCGCCTCGGCCAGCCGCTCGCAGTCGGAGTTCCTGGACAAGCTGAAGAGCGACCGGGACGCGCTGGACGGGCTGAAGAAGCAGACCGAGGAGGCGCTGGCGACCGCCCGGACGCTGGTCGTCCAGCAGGACGCGGCCAAGGCCAAGGCGTCCGCCGACCTCACGGCGGTCGAGCAGATGGTCTCCTCGCTGACCGGTGCCCAGCGGACCGAGCTGGAGCAGCTGGAGAAGGCCAAGGCGGACGAGGCGCAGCTCGCGTTCCTCGCCTCCGGGGCGCTCGGCAAGGGCGAGCGCACGCCCTCCCAGCAGGGGCGCGCGGCCATCGCCTTCGCGCTGGCGCAGGTGAGCAAGCCGTACCTGTGGGGCGGCACCGGCCCGGACGCCTACGACTGCTCGGGCCTCACCTCGCAGGCCTGGCTGCACGCGGGCAAGCCGATCCCGCGCACCAGCCAGGAGCAGTGGGCGCAGCTGCCGCACGTGGCGCTCAACCAGCTGCGGCCCGGCGACCTGGTGGTGTACTTCCAGGACGCCTCGCACATCGGGATGTACATCGGCGGCGGGCTGATCGTGCAGGCGCCGCGGCCCGGCGCGTTCATCAAGATCTCGCCGATCGGCTCGATGCCGATCCTCGGGGCCGTCCGTCCCGACCCGTCCGGCGCGGCGGACGACGCCGGCGGCGCCTGGAAGGTGCCCGACCTCCCGTCGGGCTGGGACGCCGTCACGCCGATAGCGCCGAGCCCGGCCCACCAGCTGCCGGCCACGCCGGCCCCCGGCGGCGAGGTGACGCCGCCGACCCTGCCGCAGACGCCGGGCGGGACGCCGACCACGCCGGGCGGCACCGGTACGCCGACCGACCCGGGGACGCCGTCCGGCGGCACGCCCACCTCGACCCCGACCGGCACGCCGACCGGCCCGAGCACCCCGACGGGGACGGGCACCCCGAGCGGGACCGGCACGCCCACCCCGACCGGGACGGGCACCCCGACGGGGAACCCGAGCGGCACCGGCTCGGCGACCGCCTCGGCCCCGGGCAGCGCGACGGCCACGCTGCCGCTGGGCACGCCGACGCACTGACACCGCGGCACCGACACCGAAGTACGCAGGCCGCCCCACGTCATCGGACGTGGGGCGGCCTGCGGCTACGCGCCGCTGTCGGGGGCGAAGCGGATCACGACGGCCTTGGAGGTCGGCGTGTTGCTGATGTCGGCGGTGGAGTCGAGCGGCACCAGGACGTTGGTCTCGGGGTAGTAGGCCGCCGCGCCGCCGCGGGCGACGGGGTAGTGGACGACCCGGAAGTGCGGGGCGCGTCGCTCCACGCCGTCGCTCCACTCGCCGACCAGGTCGACGTACCCGCCGTCGGTGAGCCCGAGCTCGTCGGCGTCCGCGGGGTTGACCAGGACCACCCGGCGGCCGCCCTTGATGCCGCGGTAGCGGTCGTCGAGGCCGTAGATCGTGGTGTTGTACTGGTCGTGCGAGCGCAGGGTCTGGAGCAGCAGCCGGCCCGGCGGGACCTCGGGGGCGGTCAGCGGGTTGACGGAGAAGTTGGCCCTGCCGGTCGCGGTCGGGAAGGTACGGGTGTCCCGGGGGCCGTGCGGCAGGGTGAAGCCGCCGGGGCGGCGGACCTTCTCGTTGTAGTCCTCGAAGCCCGGCACGACGCGGGCGATCCGGTCCCGCAGGGTGTCGTAGTCGGCGGCGAAGTCCTCCCACGGCACGGTGTCCTGCGGCCCGAGCACGGCGCGGGCGAGCCGGCAGACGATCGCGGTCTCGGAGAGCAGCCCGGGGGCGGGCGGCCGCAGGCCGCCGCGCGAGGCGTGCACCTGGCCCATCGAGTCCTCGACGCTGACGAACTGGGCGCCGCGCGCGGTGACGTCCCGGTCGGTGCGGCCCAGGGTGGGCAGGATCAGGGCGCGGGCGCCGGTGACCACGTGCGAGCGGTTGAGCTTGGTGGAGACGTGGACGGTCAGCCGGCAGCGGCGCATCGCGGCCTCGGTGACCTCGGTGTCCGGGGTGGCCGCGACGAAGTTGCCGCCCATCGCGAAGAAGACCCCGACCCTGCCGTCGCGCATCGCGCGGATGGTGTCCACCGAGTCGAGGCCGTGCTCGCGCGGCGGCTCGAAGCGGAACTCCTCGCCCAGCGCGTCCAGGAAGGCGGCGGTGGGGCGTTCGAAGATGCCCATCGTCCGGTCGCCCTGGACGTTGCTGTGCCCGCGCACCGGGCAGACCCCGGCGCCGGGGCGGCCGACGTTGCCGCGCAGCAGCAGGAAGTTGACGACCTCGCGGATGGTCGGCACGGCGTGCTTGTGCTGGGTGAGGCCCATCGCCCAGCAGACGATGATCTTCTCGGACTTCAGCACCAGCTCGCCGAGCTCTGCTATCTGCTCCCAGGGCAGGCCGGTCGCGGCGAGCACCTCGTCGCGGTCGGTCCCGCGCGCCTGGGCCTCGAACTCCTCGAAGCCGTAGCAGTGTTCGGCGACGAAGTCGTGGTCGACGCCGTCCCGCTCCAGGACGATCCGGTTCAGCGCGCGGAACAGCGCGAGGTCGCCGCCGAGGCGGATCTGCAGGAAGAGGTCGGTCAGCCTGGTGCCGTGGCCGACCAGCCCGCGCGCGTGCTGGGGGTTCTTGAACCGCTCCAGGCCCGCCTCCGGCAGCGGGTTGACGCTGACGATCGTGGCGCCGGCCCGCTTGGCGCGCTCCAGCGCGGAGAGCATCCGGGGGTGGTTGGTGCCCGGGTTCTGGCCGGCCACGATGATCAGGTCGGCCTGGTAGAGGTCCTTCAGGCCGACGCTGCCCTTGCCGACGCCGAGCGTCTCGGTGAGCGCCGAGCCGGAGGACTCGTGGCACATGTTCGAGCAGTCCGGCATGTTGTTGGTGCCGAGCCGGCGGGCGAACAGCTGGTAGGCGAAGGCGGCCTCGTTGCTGGTCCGGCCGGAGGTGTAGAAGGCGGCGCCGTCCGGGGTGTCCAGGGCCTTCAGCTCCTCGGCGATCAGCGCGAAGGCGTCGTCCCAGGAGACCGGCGTGTAGTGGGTGGCGCCCTCGTCGAGCAGCATCGGCGCGGTGAGCCGGCCCTGCTGGCCCAGCCAGTAGCCGGAGCGCTCGGCCAGGTCGGCGACCGGGTGGGCGGCGAAGAAGTCGGCGTGGACGCGCCGCTCGGTGGCCTCCTCGGCGACGGCCTTGGCGCCGTTCTCGCAGAACTCGGCGGTGTGCGGCTTGTCCGGCTCCGGCCAGGCGCAGCCGGGGCAGTCGAAGCCGTTCTGCTGGTTGACCTTGCGCAGGGTGGCCAGGGTGCGGCGGGCGCCCATCTGCTCGGCGGCCATCCGCAGGCTGTGGCCGACGGCGGGCAGTCCGGCGGCCGCGTGCTGGGGCGCGGACACCTCGGGGGCGTCCTGCGCCGGGTCGCTCTGCGGGGCCTGCTTGGCCATGGCCGCTCCTCGGGCTCTGCTGGGTTCGCACCGCCGCGTTCGCGCGGGGATTCGATGGCATCCTTCCACCTGGCCGGGGCCCGGGGGAGAGGAGGAGGGGAGGGCGACGGCGGGGGGAGGGGCGGTGGACGGCGTCGGTAGAGTCTGGGCGTCATGGCGGGAGGGGAGGGCGCGTGCGAGTCGGGGACGTCCTGGACGGCCGGTACGAGCTGGTGGAGAAGCTTGGGCAAGGCGGGTTCGGGGTGGTGTGGCGGGCCCGGGACACCCGGATGGGGCGGCCGGTGGCGGTCAAGGTCATCGGGCACCACGGCGGTGACCGGGCGAAGGCCGCGCTGCGGTTCGTCCGGGAGGCCGGTGCGGCCGGCAACCTCTCGCACCCGCACATCGTCACGGTGCACGACCTGGGGCAGTGCGAGCTCGGCGGCGAGGAGGTCACCTACCTGGTGATGGAGCTGCTCACCGGCCGCACCCTCACCGAGGTGCTGCGGGCGGGGGTGCCCGAGCCCGCACTCAGCCTGCGCTGGGGGCGGCAGATCGGCGGAGCGCTGGCGGCCGCGCACGACGCGGGCATGGTGCACCGGGACATCAAGCCGGACAACGTGATGATCACCGACGCCGGGCAGCTGAAGGTGCTGGACTTCGGCATCGCCCAGCTGGACACCGGCGCGGGCGGGCTGACCACTACCGGGACGATCGTCGGCAGCCCGGCGTACATGGCGCCGGAGCGCTGGACCGGCGGCCGGGTGGACGGGCGGGCCGACCTCTACGCGCTGGGCTGCGTCCTGATCGAACTCTTCACCGGGGCACGGCCGTTCGGCGGGGACTCGACGCCGGTGCTGATGTACCAGCACCTCAACGAGGCGCCGGCGCCGCTGGACCCGGCGCAGTTCGGGCTGCCGCCGCAGGTGGCCGGGCTGGTCGCGGAGCTGCTGGCGAAGGATCCGGCGGACCGGCCGGCCGACGCCCGTACGGTCGAGCGGCGGCTCGCCGAGCTGGCCGACTGGCCGGGCGGCCGGGAGGCCTCGGCGCGGCAGCCGGCGCCGACCGTGGTGGAGCGCCCGGGGCCGGTGGTGCCGCCGCCGCCGAGCGCCCCGCCGGTCGTCCCCGCGCCTGCGCTGCCGCCCGCGCCCGCCGTGCTGCCCGCGCCCGCCGTGC
>NZ_JBHVRT010000076.1:0-16392 GCF_042885555.1 Kitasatospora sp. NPDC058048
TCCTCCTGGGTGTAGTCGCCGGCCTTGCGCAGCCGCTCCCGCTCGGCCGGGACCGGCAGGTCTTCCACCGGCTTCGGCCGGGCCAGCAGCGCGTCAATCGACGCGAACAGGTCCTCACTCATCGACACCTCACCTCCACACCACACACCCTAGCTTGAAAGTCACTTCTGGATCGCACATTAAGGCGCACATTCACCGGATCGAGGCAGCGCAAAGCGCACCCGTTGACGAGGGGGTCTGTTCACCGGCCGGACGGGGGTCTCCCCCTGGCCTTCGCACGCCGGGGTGGCCGCACCACGCGGACGGGGGTGGCCGCATCAGGCGGACCCCATTAAGAGCAGTTGATAGAGAAGTAGACGCGCCCTCCCGGACGCCGAAGGCCATCCACAGGTGGCTTCGCGCGCGAGGCCCGACAGCCGCTCGACGACAACTGCGGGCAGGACCGTTTGCGCCCACCGGATTCCCCCCTCCCCGAACCAGCCCCGAGACGGGCGGCGAGGCGCCCGGCCGTCTCGGTTGCGCACCGGTTCACCGGTCGGCCGCTGAGGCCGGGCACCAACCAGGGGCCGTCGAGTCCGCGGCCTCTCGGCGTGACGGTGCAGGCCCCCGCTGGCAGGGCCGGCCGGGGGCCTGCATCTCGTGGTGACTCGGTCAGGGCTACGGTGCGACGGCGACCGGGGTGTCGTCGATCAGCGCTTCGGTACCGCCGCTGTGGAAGCAGTACTCGCAGTTGCACTCGTGCTCGCAGTAGAAGGCGGTGTCCTCGTCGTGGCCGTCGGCCGGGTCGACCTGGAGCGCCGGCCACTGGCCGCCGGCCCTCTCGGCGTCGACGGCGGCCTGGACCTTGGCGACCAGCTCGGCGACCAGGCCCAGGCGGTGGGCGACGATGTCGGGGTGGTCCTTGAGGTAGCCGCGGACGACGAGGTCACCGAAGTCGGTGATCAGGCCGGTCGCGGCGACCTGGAGCGAGTCCATCTGCACGTTGACGCTGCTCATAGCTGGTTTTCCTCTCGGGGTGGGAGGGTCGCCCGACCGGGCGCGGTCGGCACCGGCCGGGCGATGCCCGTAGATCGCCTTCTACGGGGCGATCATGGCTTCAGATGGGGGAATGGACTTACAGGACGGGCTAGGGCCGCCACGGGGCCGCCACGGCCTTTTACAGGTCCTTGGGCATCTGAGCGATACGCCCGTAGTGCCCGAGCATCGCCATCGGCAGAATCCTGTTCTTCACCCCGTTGCGGTTCTTGGCCAGGATCACCTCGACCTCGCCGGGCCTCACCGGCTGGTTCTCCTCGTCCAGTTCGGTGTGCAGCAGGATGATGAAGTTGGAGTCCTGCTCGATCGCCGAGGACTCCTTAAAGTCCGTCGCCTGGGGGCGGCGGTTCTTCGCCTCGCGGTTGAACTGGGCGAGGGCGATGACGGCGGTGTCGAACTCCATGGCGAGGAGCTTGAGCCCGCGGCTGATCGCAGCGACTTCCTGGGCGCGGACCGGGGAGGCCTGACCCTCGTCGGCGGGCATCAGCTGGAGGTAGTCGACGACGACCAGGGCCGGCTTCCTGCCCTGGGCGTCCATCTGCCGGATCCGGGCCCGCAGGCGGGACAGGGTCAGGTTTGCGGTGTCGTCGAGCACGAAGTTGTGCGCCCGGCCCAACACGTCCGCTTGCTGGCTGATCCGGAACCAGTCGTCATCGGTGAGGGCGTCGCCGCCCTCGGCGAGCCGGTGGAGGAGCACGCTGGCCTGGTCGGCGACCATGCGGTCCATGAGTTCCTCGCCGGTCATCTCCAGCGAGCCGAAGAGCACCGGCTTGTCGAGCTTGAGGGCGACGTAGTTCGCCCAGGTCTGCGCGAACAGGGACTTTCCGCCGCTGGTCGCGGCGCCGACGGTGCCGAACATGCCGGGCTTGACCTTGAGGACCTCGTTCAGGTCCGGCCAAGGGGAGGCGATGATCTCGCTGTTGTCGCCGCGCTGCTTCTTGTCGAGGTAGTCCTCCAGGCGGTCGGCAACGGAGAGCTTCTCCACCTCGGTGTTGGCAACGCCGGTGGCCAGCGCCTGGAACGCGGCCATGGCGGACTCGATCACCTTGGCGGGGTCGCCGTGGCGGCCGGCCTGCATGACCGCCAGGGTCTCGGTGATGATCGCGCGGCGGCGGGCGTGCTTGCGCACGATGTGGGCGCTCTCCTCGGCGCCGGTTGCCGTGGTCACCGCCGCCACGCAGGCGTGCAGGTACGACGCGTCGTTGGTGCTTCGCTGCAGGACGATCTTGCGATCCCGAAGCTCGTCGGCGACCGTGATCGGGGTGACGCGCCGGTTCGATGCGTACATGTCCACGATGACCCGGTGGAGCTTCTCGTGCGCCGGCCGGTGGTAGTCCCGGGGCCTGAGGATCTGGGACACCGTGGCGATCGCGTCGGCCGACGTCAGCATCGCGCCGATGACTTCCTGCTCTGCGGTCAGGTCGTGCGGCTGGTTGTCCAGGGGGTCGGCGGCCGCCGGATCGGGGCCGTCTTCGTTGGACCAGTCGGACTCGTCGTTGAACGCGGGGGCGGCGGACTTCTGGCCGGGTAGGGTCATGACGATCTCCTGTTCGAGGTCATGGGGCTGCCGGGCCTGGGCAAGGGAATCCGGCGGCCCCGTTGTCGTTCCGGGGTCGTGGTCAAGCAGGGTCAGCCGGCTGGGACGGCCGCGAGGGTCGCACAGTCACACCGGGCCATGGGCACGCCCTGGTCGTCGGTGACGATCCCGGAGCCGTAGCAGCGGGGGCACTCGGACACCACGGCGGCTCGCGGGGCGGGCCGTCCGTCGGGCTGGCCGGGCAGGCGCACCAGGCCCGGCCGGTAGCGCGGCAGGTCGCGGATCCGGGCGGGCAGCACGTTGGCCCAACGCCGCACCTCGCCCTTCCGGTCGTCGGTCAGCCAGGCCAGCAGCTCCGGCCCCAGCGCCCAGCCCTGCTCGGTCGCGCGGGCCAGCAGCTGCGCGGCGAGCCGCCCGGCGGTGTCCGGGCCCACACCGGGCACCTGCTGGAGGAACTCCTCGGCCTCGGCCAGCGCGGGATCGACGGGCCGCTGCTTGCGCCCGAACCTGCCCTTCGACTGCCGCGGTTGCTGCGCCGCCTGTTGCGCGGCACGGCCCTGGAGGAGGTTGGTGGTGGTGGTAGTACCTACCACCACCGGGGGTGTGGGGGGAGCGGACCGCATGTCGGCGACGCCCACACGCGGTGCGACCTGCGGGTTTACCCCCCGCATGCGGTCATCGCCGCCTGACGCCGTCGCCCGCATGCGGGCATCGCCGACATGCGGTCCGACCTGCGGTTTTGTGTTCTCGCCGTCCAACGATGTCGCCCGCATGCGGGCATCGCCGTCACGCGGTGCGACCTGCGGTTTTACCATTTCATTACTCGCCTGGGTGGGCAACGTAGCCGCATCGGCGGCGGCGGGCTCCACGAACGGTGCGACCTGCGGTTTTGCCGATCCCGGGTCGCCATGCTGCTGGACCGGGAAGAACTCGTACGACACCGCGCCGAACTGTCCGCCGGAGGCGTGCTGCTGCTTCTTGCGGATGTACATCGCCCCGGCCAGCCGGCGCAGCGACGCGGTCACCGTGCGCTTCGAGATCAGCTGGTGGTTGCCGCCGCGCCAGCCCAAGAGCTGGAGCTCGGCCGTCAGCGAGTCCGAGGTGAACTCGGAGCCGTGCGGCTTGAAGCGCAGGTGGATGTACACCAGGATGTCGATCTGGTCCAGGCCGTGCTGGTAGAAGGTCTCCGCCCGGATGTTGACGTCCGGCACGACGGCCGCGATCGAGAACCGCCTCTCGCTCACTTCACCGCCTCCGATCCGGCGACGGGCACCAGGACCGGCCCGGCCTGGGCGACCGGACGGTGAGTGGGGCGGATCTGGGCATGGGTGTGCAGGGTCATGCCCATAGAGGCCGGAGAACCGGGGGCGGTGTGACCCGAGAAGAGGTGACGTGCGTCACGGGTGGGCGGCGTGGCCGGAAAGGCACGGCGGGGCCGGAGGACGGGGCGGTGCAACGAGTGCTCTCTTCCCGCTGTTGCCAGTCCCACGGCACCAGGCGATCGCCCGGCCGGGCGAGGAGACAGGTGTCTCTCGCCGGGAGCCGGGTACGACTGGTACCGTCGGATCGACAACAGCTATACGCGGTGGAAGCGGCCCATTTCTCTTGGCGGAGGGGGCCGCTTTTGCTTTCTCTGTTCAGTTGCGGCATATGGCAACGCCGCGAGCCTAGACCCCAGGCAGGACCCTCCACTCATGGGTGATGGCGCCGGGCGTGTCCGCCAGGTGCCAGCGTGGAGCGGCCCGCCTGTGGATAGAGGTCTCGGTTCTTAGGAGCGCTTGACCCAGGTATGCAAGGCTTCGGCGCGCTCTCGCATCACGTTCATCCGGGCCTCCCACTCCTCGCCGGTCGAGTGGTGCGGGTGCCGGGTGATCTGGTGCTCATGCAGTCGGTACATCATGCCGACCTCCGGGATGAACCACCCGTTGCTCAGAGCGTCCAAGCCGAGCAGGAGGCCGGTGTCGCCGGATGCCGGCAGAGCGAGCCAGCCGCCGAGCAGCGCCACCAGCTCTCGGCGGGCGCAGAGGCTAGCGGGGTGGACCTGGGCGCGACGGTGCTGCTTCCAGTGCTCCAAGACGGAGCCGCTGGTGAGTACGCCCTCGGGCGGGTCCATGTCGAAGCCGCGGGTGCTGCCATCCTCCAGGAGGTCGAGCACTCGGGAGGTGGTCCAGCCGACTTCCGGGTGCTCCGTCAGGACCGTGATGTCGCGGTGCAGAGTGCCCGCCGGAAGCAGGTCGTCAGCGTCGGCGACCTTGATCACAGAGCCGCGCGAGCGACCGAAGGCCATGGTGCGAGCAACCTGCGGTCCGCCCCTCCGCGAGGTCGAGATCCGGATGCGCGGGTCGTCGGCCGGCAGGTAGCCAGATGCTCCGACGTCGTCGCCGTCTTCTTGGACGAGCCACTCCCAGGTCCAGCCGTCGGGCAGGTCCTGGTCGAGCAGCGACTTGTACGCCTCCGGAAGGAACCTGACGCTCGGTCCGTAGACGGGGGTGACGATGGAGATCAGACGCTCGGTCACAGGCATACCTTCGGTTCGGTGGTGGGGGTCCAGCGCCAGCCGGCGCGGCGCAGGACATCGAGTCGGGTGAGTAGGACGGCCGCGAGCGCGTCGCGCTCGGCCTCCTGCCAGTGCGCGGCCTGGGCGGTCACCTGGCCGTTGTGCTTGCGGTAGATCTCACCCGGTTCGGCGATCATCCAGCCGGGGGCAACAGCCTCCAGCAGCACGAGCAGGGCCGCGTCCTCGGAGGCCGGGACGGCGGGCCAGCCGCCGACGGCGTGCAGCAGATCGGCGTGGACGGTCAACGTCGTACCCATCACGGCGAACTGGCCGGCCCGGTAGCTATCAGCGAGCAGCCCGGGGGGCAAAGGGCCGGCTGGTGGGTCGATGGTTGACCCGCGCAGGGAGCCGTCGGGCAGCAGATCAAGCGCCGACGAGACGGCCCAGCCGATTTCAGGGTGCTCGGTTAGGGCTTCGATGCCCCGGCGCAGCGCACCAGCGGGAAGCATGTCGTCGGCGTCGAGCGCACGCACCAGCGAGCCCGTCACCCGAGCCAGCGCCATGGTGCGCGCCATTGCCGCGCCGCCGCGACGGCCCGTGCCGTACGAGATCCTCGGGTCATCAGGCAGGGCAGCGCCCGGTACCCCGGTCTCCCCGTCCTCCTGGACGACCCACTGCCAGGTCCACCCTTCGGGCAGATCCTGTGCGGTCAGCGAGTCGTACGCTTCGCTGAGGAAGCGGTGGCCGCCGTCGTAGACGGGGGTGATCACGCTGATGATCGTCACTGCGACCACCTCGGCAGGGCGGTGCGGAACACCATCTCGACACGGTCACCGGGCAGCGGGATGAAGGCCACCTCCACCGGTCGGCCGGTCGTGTCGTACGTGACCTTCTTGATGTGGATCAAGGGCACACCCGGCGGGATGTCGTAGTCGCGGGCCTCTTCAGCCGTCGGCATGGCGACGGTGACGTGGTCCACGATCTCCCCGACCTCGATCCCGATGGTCCAGAGCTCGTTCATCAGGCCGCCGGGCCAGCGGGCCAGCAAGGCAGGGTTGAGCAGGTCAGGGTTGTCCTTGATCAGCTCGTATGGCACATAGGCGGTCGACCGGCTCAGGCCAGCCTTCTCCTGGTGGCGGCGCTCGTAAATAACCCGCCGCACCTTCTCACCAGGGATGAGATCCAGGGCAGAGGCGACGTCCTCGGGAGGCATCACCACGTCGACCCTGACACCGTTGTGGTGCAGTGCGTCGACCGTGATGCCGGTGTCGTACTCGCTCACACCCAGCGCGCCGCGCTCGCCTGCGTCTGCCAGTTTCGCGCGTCCCTTCTCGTCCAGGTAGCGCTTGGTGTCGCGCTTCGACATGACGGGCGGGACACGGACCCACGTCTTGCCGCCAGCGGCTCCGGAGAGGAGTCCGCCGGCCTTCAAAGCCTGGATCACTTTGCTGGCGGTCTGAGGGCTGACGCCGTGCTGGACAGCAAAAGCGCTGGTCGTAGGGAACTGGTCGCCCGGCCGCAGGCCCGGCTGGTCGCCGCGGGAGATTGCCTCCGTCAGCTCGGCGATCAACCCCTGCGTAGGCCGGGGGTCTCGTGTGCTCATGGTTGAACCTTTTCACCTCGGAGCAACGAAGGCAAGACCTTTCATGAAAGGTGCTTGCGCGTCGGTCGACGGTGTGTCAGTCTTCTTCTCGCAGCAACCTTTCGAGAAAGGTCAGGGGCAACTCTGATCCTTCAAGAAAGGAAGCAGCCCTGACCGCCGGCAAGCTCGTCAGGGCTGTTCCTCGGACCGACTCGTCAAGGGAGTGATCCGTATGACCAGCATTGCGCACCAGGGCCCGATTGGGAGCACCGGGGCCACCCTGACGCTCCACCCCCAGGCGCTCAGCGCCCACAGCATCGTGGACGCCATCGCCGCCCACCGCAGCGCCCCGCTGCAGATCCAGTACGAGGGCCGGGTCCGGTCCCTCATCGCCCGCGACCTCGCGGCCGTCGCCCCGACGGCCGACGAGACCGCGGTGTCGGCGCTCGTCGCCGACGTCTGGCGGCAGGCCGAGGAGCACCTCGCCAAGGCCGGCCGTACCAGCTGGGCCCACCTCAGCTGGTTCGTCCAGAACGCCATCACCCGGCTCCTCGGCGGCGCGCAGCCGCAGATGGCGGGGTGCTGACGATGTCGCAGCCCGACGCGGCGCAGGCCGCCGCCCTGGATGCGCTGAACGCGGAGCGCCTGCGCGCCGCGCAGGAGGCCATGGCGGCCGCGGAGCGGGCCCGCCAGGAGGCGGACCGGCTGCGCGAGCAGATGGCGCAGCAGGCGGGGGGTCGGTCCTGATGGCCCTGTTCTCCCGCCGCTCCTCCGAGTCCCGGCCCGCCACCCGTACGGACACGCCCGACCACGTCGCCGCCGACGGCCGCGTGTGGGCCGGTTCGGACTACGACGAGGCCCGCGCCAATGGCCGACCGGTCCTCGCTCCCCGAACCGTGAACAGCGCCGACGGGTTCGGCCGGTCCTGCGACCTGCACGACGACGGGGGTGCGCGGTGACGATCGCCCCCATCTGCCGCAGCTACGCCGGCGGCGGTACCCCCACCCCGCCGAAGACCCCGCCCGCCGCCCCGAAGGGAGCCGGCCGGTGATCCTCTCCAACCAGGCCGACGAGGCCCTGCGCCGGATGCGCGAGGACCAGGCCCGCCGCGACGCGGCGAAGGCCGGCGGTTCCGGCTCCGGCAAGTAGCCCCTCCTCCTCTCTCCTCTCTATGCAGCACGGCATCCCGCCGCCTGCCTCTCGGAACCGTCCTGGCATGCCCATGCCGGAACGGCGCCGGGAGTGGTGCGGCGGGCCCGCCAGGGCCCAGCACCCGACGCACCACCACGACGCACCCGGAAGTCCGGCCCGAGGGGGCCAGGCCAGGGAAGTGCCCGCCTACTTCACAACTCCACAGCGAGCCAACTGAGAACCACTCAGAGAACGGCCCCGAGGCCTGCGAGCGTGACGCCGCCCCGGGGTGCACCACTCGACTGCTTCCGCAGCACCTTCGGCACGGGGACACCGCCGCCCCGCTCAATCCAGGCGCTTCCGCCCCGGCACCCAGCCGGGCGGTAAGCGGCCGACCCGCCCTCCTTCGAGGGCCCGGCCGTCACGCACCCCGCACCACCGAGAAACCGCCGCTGCACCCCGGCGCTCCGAACGGCCGGCCAGGCCGCGAGTGCCCCCGTCGCCACCAGCTCGGCCGGTGCGCACCGCTGATGCGGCGCGCACCGGGCCGTCAGGTCCGCGGCCACCCGTACAAAGCCTCCTCCCGGCGCCGAACCGGCCCGGGAGTTCGACATCCGTCAGGAGGAGCACATGGTCATCGCCAACCGCATCGGGCCCGACGCCGTCATCCACGGCACCGTCATCCAGGCCCCGGGCGGCACCGCCCTCCCCGGCGACCTGGGCACCGTCGTCAACAGCATCACCGGCGCCCAGGTCGCTGGCCTGGTCCTCCAGGCCGGCGTGCTGAACAACCTCGTCCTCGACGACGAGACCGCCCCCGTCGGGCCTGGCACTGGTCGGGGCCCGCAGGCCCGCTGATCCGCCACTGGCCCCCGTCGCCCGGCCGTCGGCCCGCACTTGCGGGGCCGACGGCCGGGCACGGGCCGCCCGCGCCCGGAGCTGCCCTGACCGGTTCGGCCGCCCGCTCGGCGTCCGCACCGGCCAGGGGAGTCCCGGGACCACCCGGGTCCCCTCCACCACCAGAACGGAGAGGACGCATGTTCGATCGTCTGCGCAAGGCCGCCGCCGACACCGTGACCGAGATCGCGGGCCAGCGCGGGTTCACCCGTGACATCAAGGCCGCCGTCGCCGGCGGCGACCAGGAGGCCGCCGAGGCCTTCCGCACCGGGACCGCCGCCGCCGCGCTGACCACCCGGGGCCGCGACGCCCGCGGCGAGGAGATCAGCGACTACGTCGGCAAGGTCCTCGCCGCCGACGACGGCAACGCCGACCGCCTCCGCTGGCTCCACCGCCGCCGCTGACCCGTCGCGCCCGGACGGAACTCCCTGCACCACCTGGCCATGCCGGCCACCACCCGAACCCGAGAGGACACCGCCATGCGCTGGACCCGCGCCGCCCGAGCCGAGCTCGCCGCGAACCTCGACCTGGCCGCCGTCAACGACTCGGCCGCCGCCGCCAGCGGCCGCGCCGTCGCCGCCGACCTCACCGCCGAGCCCGCCGAGCGCGAGCAGGCCGCGGCCTGCGCCCGGACCCTCAGCGGCCGGGCCGCCGACCTGCGCGCCCAGGCCGCCGCGATCCGCGACGGCGCCGACCCCGCCGAGCTCGGCCACTGACCCCGCCCCGTCCCCGGCCGCCCACCCGTCGACTCCCAAAAAGGGGGGAAGCACATGCAGCACCTGATCCTCTACTTCTTCGTCGGTGCCACGGCCGTTCCGGTCCTGGCGCTGCTGCTCTGGGCCCTCAAGCAGCACCGCGCGAAGGCCCAGACCTCGGCCCCGGTCCCGGCCGAGGAGGCCGACGCCACGCTCGGCCGCTGGAGCGCGGCCGCGACGGACCCGGCCGCGTTCATGGCCGAGCGGATCCGCAGGGCGGCGGGCAGCGATGTCTGACACCACCACCGAAACGTCCTTCAACCTGTTCGCCGCCGCCGGGCCGGGCGGCGCGGGCGGTATGGAGATCATCGACGCCGAGATCGTCGAGGACGACACACCGCCCGCCGGCGGGGCCGGGCAGCCGCCGCACGGGGGACAGCGGACCCACACCCCGCCCCCGCCGCCCGCCCCGCCGGTCGCCGAGCCGGACTGGGCGCACTACGCGGCCGCCGCAGCAGCCGCGGCGGCCGCCCACTACCAGGCCCCGCCCCCGCACGTGCCGATCCCGCCGCAGTACAGCTACCCCGACCCGGGCTCGGTGGTGCCGGTCGAGGTCGTGGCCCCGCAACCGGTCCCGGTCATGGTGGTCGCCCCGCCCGCGCCGCCCGAGCCCTTCTGGGATTTCTCCTGGATGCAGCTGGGCGCCAACGCCACCGCCGCCGCCCTGGCCGCCGTCCCCGCCTGGCTCCTCCACCACAACCTGCCGATCATCACCAATTCCTACGGCGCCGACGCCGCCGCCGCCATCGCGATCCTGTGGGGCGGCAAACCCGCCCTGCGCTCCCTGACCCTGGCCGGCGCCGCCTACTACGGCTGCGCCGCTCTCCACGCGAACACCGCCACCACCGCCGCCGTCGAGCTGGCCGCGATCGCCCTGCCGCTCGTCGGCGCGCAGCGGGCCGAGGTCTCGCTGCTGCGCCGCACGGCGGTGTGGATTCCCATCCTGTCCGGCTGCCTGTCGCTGCCGGCTGTCACCGATGCCATCACCTGGCTCACCACCGCGTTCACCGGAGGACACTGATCATGGACGTCACCCTCGGCACCTACGCCGCTGTTTTCGGCCTGACGGGCTGGCAGCTCGCCCGTACCTACGGCATCCCGCTGCCGAAGGTCGGCGGCAAGGGCGGCGGGGTCTACGGGCGCGCCGCCGGCGCCGGCGCGGACCACGCCAGCCTCTTCCCCTACGCCATCGGCACCGGTTTCGGCGTGCTGTGCGGGCTGTGCGCCGGCGGCATCCTCGGCGGCCTGGGCTGGCTCGGCTACAAGGCCTCCGCCTGGGGCGGCCAGCTGTCCCTGTGGTCCAGCACCGGCGCCGCCTCCACCGCCCAGTTCCAGGGCGCGACCCCGGTACCGGTCGGCGGCGGCGGCGCGCTGCTCCTGTTCGTCGTCGCCGTCGTGCTGGCCGGCGCCCGCAAGTCCGCCAAGGGCGCGGCGGGCGCGGGTGCGCGGACCCCGGGCACCACCGCCAGCGGTCTGGACAAGTGGAAGGTGAGGCTCGGCTTCGTCAACGGAGCCTCGCTGGCCGCGATCCCGCTGGTCACCTACTACGCCAACGAGGCCCTCTCCAAGGGCGGTCAGGTCGTCCTGGACGCCCTGAATCACGTCGCCTCCAGCCGCTGAGACCCGAACCGGAAAGACAAAGAAGGGGGACCTGCCCGTGAGTATCGACCTGCGCCTGGAGCCGGTCGAGGAGGAGATCCTCGAAGGCGAGCTGCTGGACGACGACGACCCGGGCCCGCGCCCGGCCGAGCCGGACCCGGCCGGGCCGCGCCCGTGGTGGCGCCGCCAGGTCGGGCACCTCCCGGCCGGCCTGCGCGTCCTGGCCGCCGAGCGCTCCGACTGGCTGTTCGTCACCGAGGACCACCTGAGCGACCGGGCGGTGGCCCTGCACATCCTCAACGCCCGCCACCAGGTGTGGGAGGCGGGCCGCGGCGCGGAGCACACCGCCCTGGCCGGGCGCGCCGCCCAGGAGCTGGCCGCCGCCACCGCCTCGGCGGCCGCGGCCCAGGCCCAGGACGTCACCCCGGCCGGCCACACCGCGGCCAAAAAGGCCGAGCTCGCCGCCCGCACCGCCGCCGCCCAGTGGGAGCAGAAGGCCGCGGCCGTGCTGGCCCTCACCTACACCGGGCACGCCCCCGTGACCCTCAGGGAGATCGGCGACCACCGGAGGCGCATGTCCCACCGGCGCCGCGTCCGCCTGGCGCTCACCGTGCTGGGCACCTACGGCCTGCCCGGCCTGGTCGGCGGCCTGCACACGCTCGTGGTGGAGTGCGCGGTCACCGGTGCGGCGGTGGTGTTGGCCGCCTGGGGCAAGGGCCTCATTCCCCTGTGGCGCTCCGGCCGCCGCGCCGACCCCGACCTCGCCTACGAGCTGCCCGCCGGCGCCGAGGTGATCGCCCTGCCCGGGCAGCAGGCCACCGGGAACCAGGCGACCGGCACCGGCGCGGCCGCCGCCGGCACCGCCTCGGCGGCGCCGGCGCCGCCGAGCGGCGACCCGTACCCGATCCGCCGGGTCCAGAACGTGCAGCAGGCCGGCGAGTGCATCCACCTCGCGCTGCGCGCCGAGGGCCTGGCGGTCGGCGAGGTCACCGACGTGACCCAGGAGCGGTGGGGCTGGCGCGCCGTCGCCCACCTCACCAAGGGCCGCCCCTCCGGCCTGGTCGCCAAACTCGCCGACCTCGAAGTGCTGCTCGGCGTCCGCGAGGGCGGAGTGATGGCCCAGCCGCAGAAAGCCGCCGCCGGCTCCGTCGTGCTGCGCGTTCTCACCGGCGACCCGTTCGACCCGATGCCCCCGCACCCGCACTACCCGCCACGCTCCAACAGCATCCTCAAGCCGTTCTCGCTCGGCCCCTCCATGGACGCCACCCCCACCCAGGTCACCCTGGCCGGGCAGAACGTCATGGTCATCGCTGTCTCCGGCGGCGGCAAATCCCAGATCGTCCGCAACCTCGTCGACTACATCACCAGCTGCACCGACGCCATCGCCCTCGACATCGACCCCACCCGCCGCGGCTTCGGCCCGCTGCGCCGCCTGGCCGCGATGACCGCCTACGACGAGGAGCGCATCGACGACGTCCTGGACTGGGCGATCCGCGAGGCGAAGATCCGCACCGAGCGGATGGGCGACGACGTCGACAACTGGCAGGTCACCGACGACGCGCCGGCCGTGTTCGCGATCGTCGACGAGCACCCGCAGCTGACGAAGGAGCAGAAGGCCAAGGTGATCCTGCTGAGCCGGATCGGCCGCAAGGCCCGCGTCACGGTGGTCCTGCTGTCCCAGGACGCCACCAGCGACGTCGTCGGCGACGCCATCGCCGACACCTTCGGCATCCGGATCATGCTGCCCTCCCGCAAAGCCGACGTCCCCCTGGTCGTCGGCTCGGACACCGCGGTCAACGAGGGCTGGATGCCACACCGCCTCGTCCCCTCCCCCGGCGACTGGGACCCCGCCGACGCCGGCTGCTTCTACATCGTCGCCCCCGGCCTGCGCGACCCGATCCTGCGCAAGGCCACCCACCTCGACGCCCCGACCGCCACTCTCCGTACACAGGAACGGCTCGCCGCCGGCGCCGTCACCATCACCCCGGAGCCCACCGAGAAGGGCGACGAGCAGGAGCTCCCGGAGGTGCTGATGGCGATCCGGGCCGCGTTCGAGAAGCACGGCGACCCGGACTTCCTCCTCACCGACCAGATCCTGGACCACCTCGCCACCACCGGAGACGAGTGGCGGCAGTGGGACGACAGCGAGCCGGAGCACCGCCGCCGGGAGGTCAAGAAGAAGATCGCCAGGGACCTCAAGAAGGCCGGCCTTCCTCCGCTCAAGACGGTCCGCCGGACCGACCTGAACAAGGACAACCCGCCCTCCGGAACCTGGCGCGCCGATGTCGAGGCCGCCTTCGAGGGCCTGCCGGAATGACACGCAACGTCACCAGCAGCGGCCTCCCGCGATCCGTCGCCTGATCCGTCCGCGATCCGTCGCCGATCCGTCCTGATCCGTCCCCGCGACAGATCAGCGACGGATCGGCGACGGATCAGGAAACGGATCGTGAGCTGCGAAAACAGATCAGACGGATCAGATTCCCCGCACCCCCCGAAACGGCCCCGACACCCCTGATCGGGGCCGTTGCCACCCCCTCGCCATCCCCGCGGCGCCGTGACCCGCTCCGGCCGCCACAGCCACCACGCACCGTCACCGCTCAGGACAGGAGTCCCCGGCCATGACCCCGGCCCGCACCACCACCCGCCGCACCCGCACCCCCGCCAAGAAGACCGACCCCAAGGCCCCCGTGAAGGTGCCCGCGGCCCGCCCGCAGCCCTCCGCCGACACCCCGGCCGAGGTCCCTGCGGCCTTCACATCCCGGTCGGCCGCCGACCCGCTCCTGGCCGACGCCGCCGACCGCGCCGCCGACGTCCTGGCCCTCGCCGAGGACCAGGCGCTCGCCGTCCTCGCCCGGGCCGCCGTCACCGCCGACCGCCACCTGGCGACCGCCGAGCAGTGGACGGCCGAGGCCGAGCAGCTGCGCGCGGAGGCCGCCGCCGAGGCCGAGACGGTCACGCAGCGTGCCGAGCAGACGGTCCGGCGGATCCTCGACATGGCCACCGACCAGGCCGAGCTGATCCGCGAGGAGGCCGTCCAGCACGCCCGCGAGCGGCGTGAAGAGGCCGACGCCGACGCCCACGCGGCGGCCGACCGGCTGCTGGAGCAGGCCACCGAGCGGGCCTCGGCGCTGCTGGCGGACGCCGAGCAGCGCGCCGCCGCCATCCGTGTCCAGGCCCAGGAGGAGGCGGACCAGATCGTCGCCGACGCCGAGGAGCGGGCCCAGGCCGTGGCGGCCGGGATCACCGGGGCGGCCGAGGAACAGGCCGCGAAGGTGCTCGCCGAGGCCGACCGGGAGGCCGAGCGCACGCGCGGCCGGGCCGCCGCCGACCTCGCCGACGCCCGGGACCAGGCGGCGCTGGCCCGCGAGGAACTGGAGGCCGCCCGGGTCCGCAGCGCCGCCGACCGGGCCGAGGGCGAGCAGGAGCTGACCGGCGCCCGGGAACGGGCCGCCACGGTGCAGTGCGACGCCGCCACGGCGGCCGACCGCACCCTCACCCACGCCGCTACCGAGGCCGAGGCGATTCGCACCCGGGCCGCCGCCACCGCCCGCGACATCCTCGCCACCGCCGAGACGGAGGCCGAGCAGCTGCGCACCGAGGCCGAGGAGCGGGCCGCCCGCCTCGCCGAGGCCGCCCTCACCGAGGCGGACACCGCCCGGGATGAGGCCGCCGCGGCCGCCGACCGGATCCGCGAGGACGCCGAGGCCGAGGCGGCGGAGCTGCGCGAGGAGGCCGGACGGCAGGCCGCCGAGCTGCGCCGGCGCGGCCTGTCCGAGGCCCAGGAGCTCCAGGACGACGCCCAGGCGCAGATCGAGCAGGCCCGCCAGCGGGCCGGGGAGCAGCTGCGGCAGGCCGGCTCCGTCCGCGGCAAGGCCGAGGCCGACGCCCAGCGCCTGCTGGTGGCCGCGCGCCGGGACGCCGAGCAGGTCACCGCCACCGCGCTGGCCGAACTCGCCGAGACGCAGGAGCAGGTCGCCGCCCTGCGCGCCGAGCAGGAGCAGCTGGATCAGCGCCGGGCCCAGCGGCAGCAGCGCTGGTGGCGCCGGACGCTGCGCCGGGCGGCGGCGAACCGGGCCCGCCTGGTGCCGTTCCTGCTGACCCGGGCCGTGCTCGGGGCCGGCCTGGCGTACACCTCCTACAAGGAGCACGCCCTGGCCGTCACCGCCGGCATGCACTCCGCGCTGGCCTGGCTGCTCGCGGTCTGCCTGGACGGATGGGTGGTCGCCGCGACCCGCAGCAAGCTCCAGCGGGAGATGCGGATCGCGCTCGCCGTGATGGTGCTGTGCCAGATCGCCGCGATCCTGACCGACCTGCACGTCCTCGGCGTCGAGAAGAATGCTGACGGACAGTGGCGGCTGCAGGGGTGGATGGCGATCCCGCTCGCCACGGTCGTCCCGATCGCCATCTGGCGCGTGCACGAGATCATCGACCACGCCAAGGGCGCTCACGGCGAACCCGCCACTGCCGCCGCCGGACCGGCCGGGCCCGCCGGGCAGCCGGACGGCGCCCACGACGGTCCCGCCCCGCGCCTGTCGCACGGCGGCCAGCCCCTGCCCACCGCCCACAGCGAACTGATTCCCGCGCAGAGCGTCTACGTCCCACGCTCACCTGAGCGCGAGATCACCGCAGGTGGCGGGACCAGCAGCGCTCACCGCGCACTCACCGGCACTCACCCGCAGGACACCGACGCGCACCCGACGGAGACCCTGTCCGGACCCGCGCTCACCTACGCCCGCCGCGCGACCGTCCGCCAGCTCTACACCACTCTCGACCGCCGCCCGCTCGTCTCCGAGATCCACGCCGCGCTCACCGCCAAGCGTCTGATCACCGGCGACGAGAAGACCACGCGCTCAACCTGCCAGCGGCTGCGCGCAGACGTCGAGAAGGCGGAGCCCGCGCTCGCCCCGGCCGTTCGCTCTGCGTAACCGAGCGCTCAAGCACGACGCCGGCGGGCCGGTCTCGCCACCGGCCCGCCCCCATCCTCCCGCACCACCCTCACCGCCGATCCCGTACGGAAGGAAACCCGCCCTTGATCGCCATCGAGCGCGACGAACGGATCGCCGCCCAGCGCCGGCTCCTCCACGAGCGCAGCCTGACCCTCGCCAACATCCCGCCCGGCAACCGCGCGCACCACCGCCTCGCGGCCGAGTGCGAGGCCATTAGCGACGAGATCGACCGCCTCCAGCACTGCATCAACATCCCGCGCTCCGTCGCCCTGGCCGTACCCGCCCTGCTCGCCGTCCTGCTCCTCGCCCTCATCAGCTGAAGGAACCCTCATGCGCTTCGTCTACCTGCTCGGCATGTTCGCACCCCTCGTCCTCCTGGTCGTGCTGCTCGCGCGCTGACCGGCCGTCCGGCC
>NZ_JBHVRT010000077.1:0-15568 GCF_042885555.1 Kitasatospora sp. NPDC058048
GAGCTGGTGACCGAAGCCTGGGACTGGCACCGCGAGCTCACCGACACCGAGAAGCGCTCCGCCTGGGCGGTGGGTCTGGACGTCAACATGGCCTTCCTCGCCGCCGCCGGCCGCCTCACCCTGCCGCTGGGCCCGCCCGTGCACGTGGTCAACCCGGTCTTCGACCCGAAGATCCCGGGCTCGTGGCTGGTCGACCTGTCCGGCCTCGACACGAACCCGCTGCTCCCCAGCCCGTTCACCGCGGACGGCTCCCGCCCGACCGGGCCGGCCTGGTACTCCACGGTGAAGGTCGCGTACGCGGTGGAGCTGGGCGCCCGCCCGCAGCCGCTGGAGGGCTGGCTCCGCCATGAGCACGGTCCGTACCTCGACCCGTGGCACAAGCGCCTGCGCCAGGCGTACGTCGACACCATGGCAGCCCTCGGCGTGCCGCTCACCCTCGCCGACCGCGACCCGGTCGCGTTCCTGGACGCCATGGCTGCCATCAAGACCACCGGCGACCCGGCCGAACTCGCGGTGCTCACCGCGATCAAGCAGACCGCCAAGGGCACCATCGGCAAGATGCGCGAACGCCCGCGCGGCCACGGCTACAAGCCGGGCGAGCGCTGGGCCGCCCTGGAGCGGTCGACCTGGGACCCGCTGATGCGTGCCCTGGTCATCGACACCGCCACCGTCAACCTTCACCGCAAGCTCCGCAAGATGGCCGGCGACACCGGCCTGCGCTGCTTCGCGGTGCTGTCCGACTGCGCGGTGTTCGCCTCACCCGGCCCCGGCGTCCTGGACGTCCTCACCAAGGCCGACGGCACCCTCACCACGTCGCTGCGCCTCGGCGTCAGCCCGGGGATGGTGAAGTTCGAGGGCTCCCGGCCGATGCCGGAGATCGCCGAGCTGCTCGCCGACGACGCGAACCCGGCCCGGCACATCAAGACCGGCGGCATCGTCTCCGCCGACGAGTAGCCAGCGCCCCGGCCGGGCCCGCACCGCACAACCCATCAGCAGCGGGCCGCCAGGACTGGCGGCCCGGAACAGGGAGGGACCCATGCAGCACGACCCGCGCGCCGAGCAGCTCGCCGTCGCCTACTGGAACCACACCCGGACGGGTTCGGCCGCCTGGATCCGCCTGAAGCCGGAGATCCGGGCCGAGCTGACCGAGCAGGCCGACACCTGGCTGCGCGCCGCGCAGGCCGCGGGCATCGTGGCGCCGCCCGCCGCGCCGAGCGAGGACCACACCGCCCTGTGGCTGGACGACCAGGGCGGCGTGTGGAACGACGTCCCGACCAGCGACGGCGACGACCTGGCGCTGCCGCTGGTGACCGCCCGCGAGGAAGCCGTCTCCCGCCGCGACCTCGAAGACCGCGGCCACCGCCTCACCCTCATCGGCTGGACCCGCTGAACCCCGGCCGCCCGGCACCTGGCCGCCGGGCGGCCCCACCACCGCCACCACCATGGAAGGAGACCTACGTTGGGCGAGATCGACGAGGGCCTGGAGCGCGCCGAGCGCACCCGCCCGATCCCGCAGTCCACCGCTGCCCGGATGCGGTTCCTGCTCAAGGGCGCCAAGGGCTCCACCAGGAAGCTCGCCCAGGACCTCGGCGTCAGCCAGCGCACCGTGCAGCGCTGGCTCAAGGGCCAGGGCGCCCCGAAGCCAGCCGCAGCGAAGGCCATCGAGCAGAAGGTCCGCGCCGGCTGGCAGCCGCGGGTCAAGCAGCGGGTGCGCCGCGACGCCGAGAAGAACGGCTTCGTGCTGCACATCCAGGCGGCCTTCGGCTACAGCTCGGCCGCCGGCTCCACCGACGACCCGCGCCAGCGCACCATCACGCAGAAGATGCCCGGCTCCGTCGCCCAGCGGCTCTACGCGGCCCGGGACGCCGGAGCCGGCCAGGCCGAGCAGGAGCGGATCCTCGCCGAGGGCCTGCGCGAGGAGTACTTCAAGGACGGCGGCCGCCGCGCCCGCGGCCTGGACGTCGAGCTCAACGACGTCGCCTGGATGGACGTCGAGCTGTAGACCACGTGCACGGCGCTGGCACTTCCCGAACTCCCTGGAGAACGTCTTGAGCTCGCCATACCTGGTTGACGGTCAGCCCGTGTACGCGCCCGCCGCCACCGGCACCCGCAGGGTGCTGCACTTGGCCGTCGTAGTCGGCGGCAGTACGGCACTGTGGGCGGGCTGCGGCCGGGCGGCACGCCTGGACGAGGACGGGCTTCTGTTCGTCGACGAGGTCGGCGCTGTCCGGCTGTGCGCCGCGTTGGGGTGCACTGGCCGGCCGTGGAACCTGGGCCGCGGCGCACGACCGGCACCCCGCTGACCACCTCGCAGCGACCCCGTGTCGCCGAAACAAGGCTCCGGCCGCCCTGATAAAGGCGGCCGGAGCCTTTTTATGAACCACTTGACCGAATCCCCGAAATACGAATGGACGAAATTCATGAACGAGCAGCACACCCCCGGCGACGGCGAGCAGCTGTTCCACGTCCCGGTGCACCACGACCAGAACGGCGCCCTTGTCGTCCCGGCCGATGCCGTCACCGGCCTGCTGCGCTGCGTCGCCGCCGTCTGGGACGAGTGGGCGCAGCACGGGGTGCCCGGCATGGACCCGGTGACCACCGGCGGCCTGTGCGGGGTGCTGGCCGCCCTCGCCGACCAGCTGGACATCCAGTGCATCGCCAAGGCCGGCCAGGACTGACACCGGAAGAAGTCGCCGTCCACGGCAAACGCTTTTGCAGAGCCGCCCAGTAACGGTCTCGCAGGGAAGAAGGGCCCACCCCCGCAGGTGGGCCCTTTCGCATACCCCGACGAAGGAGCCCTTGATGCCGACGCTGCACTACGCCCCCGCCGCCACCCGCACCCTGCACTGCCTTCAACGGGGCCGGCGGGCCGACTTGTTGAAGCTGCGCCGGGTACGCCGCGCGCTCGACCAGCTCGCCGCCGACCCCCGCCACCCCGGCCTGCGCACCCACCGCTACCACGCCCTGCCCGGCCACGCCCACCGCCGCGTCTTCGATTCCTACTTGGAGACCAGCGCCGACGCCTGGCGGATCTACTAGACCTGGGGCCCGGACGCCGACGCCAGCCGTGGGGAGCCGGACGACCAGGACGACGCGGTGCTCACCGTGCTGCTGATCGGCCCGCACCGCTGACCGCCCGCTACCCGGCCCGCAGCCGGATCGTTGACCCGGCATGGGTGCCTTGAACGACCGGACCGATGCGCTGACCGACATCGTGTGCCAGCTGGCCGGGCGGGTGACGGCGCACGGCTGGTTGCCGTCCGCCGCCACCGACACGCTCGGCGGCGTCGACGCACTGCTTCACCTCCCTGGCCGGCTCGGCCCCGAGGCCGCGGCCGTACTGGAGTCGGCACTCGTCGCCACCGCCCGGGTGCGCGCCCTGCTCGCCGACGGCACCCTCCCGGCCGCGCCGCCGGCCCGGCGCCGCTGGCAGGACGGGCCGCAGCCCGGCGACCGCCCCGAGGACTGGGCCGAACGCGACCCGGCGACCGCCGAGCGGCTCTGGTTCGAGGAGTAACAGGCCCGCGGCTGGAGATGACCGGCACGGGCCGGGAGTGAGTGCCGCCGGTGCCCTGTCCACAGGCGCAGCGCCTGACGATTCACCAACGGGCCCGTACCCGGCCCGCACCACCAACGGAGGGGAAGATCATCGTGCCGAAGGTCCTGGAGGAGCGCGGCGGCCACCTGCCGCACCGCGACTACATCGCCCGAGTCGTCACTGAGCTGGAGGCGATTCGGCGCGGTCCCAACAGCTGGTGGCTGGAGGGAGAAGACCCCGCCGGCGTTCCCGCGCTGCAAGCCGTCCTGGGCTGGGGTGCCGGGAACCACAACCCGCACGGCGACCCGGACGCCTCCGACGCCGACTTCCTGCTCGCCGTGAACTGGGACAGCACCAACGGCTGGTCGTACGTCTTCGAGCGCGAATCCGACTCCGACGCCTACCCGCCGATGGAGCTGGATGTCCCCGTCGCCTCCGACCCGGCTGGCCTGGCCCGTGCCCTGGAGTACGTGATGGACGGCGAGACCGCCGGCCGGATGCCCCAGCCGGTCCGCTGGGAGGGTGCCGAACGCCTGGAGCAGGCGGTCCGGGCCTGGCGGACCGGCAGCTGACACCAGCAAGAGGGAAGCCGTCGCCGATGGCATGTTCGCGGCCGAAAGACCCAGGTCAAAGCCCTGGCTACCAGCCGATCGGCGGGTCTAGCATTCCCGCCACGGCGGCCCCACCACGGCACCACCGGGCCGCCGAGCAGAGCAGCCGCGCCACCCCGGCGCTGCTGGCCTCCCACCGGCCGGCTCCTGCGGACCACCCCCCTGTCTCCCCGGGACCCGGCCGCGCTGCGCCCCGCCGAGGCCGTCGGTCAGGACGGTCGTCGGGAGCGGGCAGCGTGCTGCATCTCGGCCTCCCTCAGGTGCCGGCGTCCGGCGGCGAGCTCGCGGGACCGGACGTCGGCGACCGAACGCGCGACGATCTCGGCGGCGACCGTGCCTTTGGGCGGCCAGCTGTTCTCAGCGTGAGCGTCGGCCAGGCGCTCGGCGATCAGGTCTGTGAGCTCCGCCATCCTGCCCCTGATCTCGACTACCGCCCGCACCGGCAGCACCAGGCCGCTGTCCCACACGTGGGACAGCTCCGGCCCGGCCTCCTGCCGGACCGTGCCGTCGAGCTAGGGGGACCCGCCCTGCAGGACCCGAATCCAGCGGCGGGCTTCGGTGCGTGCTCTGTAGGCCGTTTCGGCGAGCCGGATCAGTTCAGTGAGTGGTTCCCTGTCGTCGATGCGGTAGTAGCGGGACAGCGTCCAGCTCAGGGTCGCCAAGATCTCGCGGCTGGGAAGGCTTGCACCGCTGGCGTACCGCCTCAGCCAGGCCTCGGAACCCACCGAGCCCAGGTCCACACCGCGCTGCTCCAGTGTCGTGAGATAGGTGGCGAAGCGGAGTGCGAAGGCGACCTGTTCCGGAACGGGCGGCACCGTCACTCGCGGCGCCCGGGCCCGAGGAACGTCACGCTGCCGCTCCGCGAGCGCGCCCCTCATCTGCTCCAATCGTCGCTGCGCATGGCGGAAGTCGATGGGGTCCCAGGAACTGAGGGCACTTGCTCGACCCAGGAGTCGTACGAGGAACTCCGCTTTGGGCAGGGTCCCGCCGAGGGCCCGGTAGATGGTCGAGCGCGGGAGCTGCACGCGCTCGGCGAGCCCGGCGACCGGGAGCCCTGTACTCGCTACCACCTCGCGGAGCAGGTGGACGAAGGCGATCATCCTCGGGTCGTCGGTCTGGAGAGGCTTCCGGCGTGCTGGCATGGCGACAGGCTAGATATCCGCGACGACCTGGCTCATCGTCACAGGTCAGGGCATCCTGCCAAGCTGATGTCCCATGACGAAATTTTGCCCGTCGCGTGTCCGCTAACGTTGAACTGACGGCATGGGCCGCCGCCAGAAAAGGCGACGGCCCCCTGCGCCAACAGGGAGCCGTCATCGTCATGTCCGACAGCGCCTCACAAGGGAGCAACCATCAGCACCTACTCCGAGACTACGGGGAAAACCACTACGAAGGAAGCCGAGAACCGCAGCGTGCAGCGGCAGCAGCGCGCGCGGATGCTGCGTAGCATCCGCCGAACGGCCCTCCTCGGACTCGTCCGCGGAGCCGCCACCGCAGCGGGTACCGCCCTCATCGGCGCCGTCGTCCTCCTCATCCAGAGGTGACCGACGCGGGTGCGCCCGACACCCGGGCGCACCCGTCTCCATCTACCGATAGACGTCTGCCGGTCTGGCCCGCTGTACCAGGCCGAGGGCTACGCCCCGGCGTGCCGGCCGGCGTCCACGGCTTGGTCGAGGTGGTGGTACTGCTGCTGGCTGGCGCCTTCGACGCGGTCCGCTCGGTCACCGCCGAGTGGCAGCACGCGCCCGCCCAGCGCACCGCCATCCCGGGCCGGGCGGCGTGCACCCTGGTGCCCGCCGTCCCGCTCGAACTCCGCGACGACTGGGCCGCCGAGGCCCGACGGTGACTAGGGCGCGCCGGACAGCGCGGCGCTCACCGTGTTGCTGATCGGCCCGCACCACTAACGACCGCTTCCGCCGCAGGGCCCGTGACGGTCGAAGCCAGGAGCAAGTGGGATTTACCCACTTGCCCGAAGTGGGTACGGTGGGGCTACCGACAACGAACCGCCCCTCCTCCCCTCCGGATCCCAATCCGGGAGTGGGGGCCACCGGAAGTTCAGGGACCCCTATGACGATCATGCAGAGTGAGGAGTTCGAGACAGTCGCCGAGACCGAAGTCGACAGCCGCGGCCGGGTGTCCCTCGGCCGGGCCGGCGCCAAGCCCGGCCGCCGCTACCGGGTGGAGTCCAACCCGGACGGCGTCCTGCTGCTGACCCCCGTCGTCTCCATCCCAGAGCGGGAGATGCAGGTGTGGACCGACCCGCTGCTCGCCGAGCGCATCCGCGCCGGCATCGAGCAGGCGCAGCGGGGCGAGACCGTCGATCTCGGCGACTTCTCGAAGTACCTCGACCAGGAAGACGAGGACGAGGACTAGGACACGGTGTACGTTCTGCGATTCACCGAAGACGCCGCCGAGACGCTCCGGCGCCTGGCGGCCGGCCCCAAGGCCGACCCGGTCAAGCTGAGGAAGGTCCGCAAGGCCCTCGCCCTGCTCCAGACCGACCCGCGCTACCCCGGCCTGCACTCCCACCAGTACGAGGCCTTCCCCGGGCACGCCGCGGAGAAGGTCTGGGACTCCTATGTGGAGAACCACAACCCGTCGGCCTGGCGGATCTACTGGATGTACGGGCCGGACGAGAAGACCGACCAGGGCGAGCCGGTCTCGGTCATCACGGTGCTGGTGATCGGCCCGCACCTGTAGGCCCTGCGTTCGGCGGGGTCGGATCCCAACCAACGGACCCGGCCCCGCCGATGGCATGTTCGCGGCCGAAAAAACCCAGGTCAAAGCCCTGGCCACCCGCCGACCAGCGGGTCTAGCATTCCCGCCACGGCGGCCCCACCACAGCACCACCGGGCCGCCGAGCAGAGCAGCCGCGCCGTGACCCCGGTGCTGCTGGCCTCCCACCGGCCGGGTCCCGCGGGCCATCCCCTGTCTCCCGGTGCCCGGCCGCGCTGCGCTCCTGCCTCGGACGCCCGCCCATTCGTGGCGCCTGTTCCGCAGGGACGGCTGCGGTCGCGCAATTCCCTTGCGCCGGGACCTGCATGTAGTGGTTATATGTCACGCATACCACTACATGTTGTGTGTTGCGGTTCCGTTTTTTGCCCTCGGGGGCCGCGACCACGCCTGCGCTCCGTCGGAAGGACACCTGCTCAGTGGGATTGAAAGACCAGATCAACCAGGCCCTCTCGGATCTCGTCGGCCACGACTGGCAGGTCACCCAGGGCACCGTCGTGCCGAAGACCGAGAACATTGTGTTGAAGAACGGCGCGCGGGAGCTGGACGCCGTCTACCTCTACGCCGACATGATGGGCTCCACCAAGCTGGTCACCGAGTTCCCTCCGGGGACGGCGGCGAAGGTGATGCGCGCCTTCCTCGCGACCGCCTGCCGCATCATCCGCAGCCATGACGGCCACATCCGCAGCTTCGACGGCGACCGCGTCATGGGGATCTTCGTCGGTGAGCGCAAGAACTCCCGCGCGGTCCAGGCCGCCATGGAGATCAAGTACGCCACCGACAACTTCGTCCGCCCGGCCCTGGAACGCAAGCTGCCCTCCCTGGTCACCAAGGGCTTTGCCCTTAGCCACGTCTGCGGCGTCGCGTCCGGGAAGGTCTTCATCGCGCGCGCCGGCATCCGCGACCACAACGACCTGATCTCGGTCGGCCAGGCCGCCAACATCGCGGCCAAGCTCAGCGACATCCGGGAGACGCCCCAGAAACGCACCTACATCACCAAGGCCGTCTTCGACACCATGGCGAACGACGTGCAGGTCTCCTCCGATGGCAGGCCGATGTGGGAGGAGAGCGTCCAGACCGTCAACGGGACGCGCACCACGGTCTACCGCTCCGGCTGGGGCTGGGTGATCTCGTGACTACCGACGCCGACGCGGTGGAGACCGCGTGGAAGATCCACGCGGCCGTGGCCGACTGGACCGGCAAGGTCGACGCGAAGGCGTCCTTCGCGCTCACCCTGGAGACCGCCGTGCTTGTGGCGATCGGCGCGCTCCTCAACGCCGGCGACCGGCTGCGGCACCTCTCCGGCTTCTGGGCGAACCTGTTCTTCTGGCCGGGGGCGGCCTGCATCGGGATCGCCGCGCTGTACGCCATCGCCGTCGTCTCGCCGAACATCCGCAAGCGCGCCATGCCGACCGAGGCGGCCGAGAACTTCGTCTTCTTCGGGCACCTCAAGCAGTGGAACACGGACGACCTGGCCGAGGCGCTGAGGACCAAGGACCCGCTGCCTGTCCTGACCCGCCAGCTCGTCGTCATGAGCCAGATCGCCTGGACGAAGCACGTCCGTGTCCGCTTGTCCTTCAACTGGGCGGTCGCCGGATCGGCGCTGCTCGCCCTCGCCTTCGTGGCCGCCTGAGCAGACCGGCCGAGCCGGGTACGGGATTGTGGCCCCGCAGACCACTGTGAGGCCGCTACCGTCGACACCACAGGGCCCGGCCCGGCGCCGGGAGATGCCGACAGGGAGAGGGGTTGGTGGGATGAGCCCCCAGCCCGCCGAACGAGGGGGCGGCCGTCTCGGACTGCCGCCGATGGACACCGTCCAGGAACTGCGAGCCGCGCTGCGGGCCGGCTACGGCTTCCCCGGCGACGCCGAGCGCCTGGACGCCGAACTCGCCGAGCAGCTGCTGCGCCGCGTGTCGGTCGACCAGGTCGACCAGGTCCCCGCCGTCGTGGACCTGGTCGCGGTCGCCGAGATCGTCGCCGCCTACCGCGGCCGCGTGCTGCTCGCCGCCGACCCGGAGACGTCCGACGCCGTCGACCAGGCCGTCGCCGACCTGCTGGCGCGGCAGGGCGCCGAGTGACCGACCAGCACCAGCAGCCGGACCCGGCAGTCGCCGTGGTCACCGACCGCGCCGCCCGGCGCGCCAAGGAGCTCGGCGCCACCAAGGCACTGGAAGCGCTGCGCGCCCAACTCGCACACCGGCCGCGGCTCGGCCAGCCGATCCGCACCGTCACCGAGGGCGGCCGGCAGGTCGAGCTGTACTCCACCCGGATCGAGGGCGACCGGGCCGAAGGCCGGCCCGCGCTCAACGTCGTGCACGCCTACGCCCCCGCCCCGCCCTGGCCGCCGACCGTACGGATCGCAGCCGTCGTCCCCGAAGACCCGCCCCACCCCGCGCCATGGCCGCCCGATCGGGTGAAGCGGCCCCGAGGCGCAGCCCCGCCGGGTGCCCGGCCTCACATCCTGGACATCGGCAACAGCGACGACCGGAGGGAGCCGAAGGTGGCCGGCCGCGAGCGCGCGCACGTTGCCCAGCTGGCCAGGACCGACGTCCCGTCCGCAGCCCAGGCGCGGGGTGACAGACTGCCAGCCATGAGTGATCAAAACGGCCATCCGCCCCGACGCCCGTTGGCCCAGCCGTTCTCACACGCGAGCGCCGCTGCCGACGAACCGCTCGCCGAACGGCTGCTCCCGGCCGAGCGTCTCAGCTCGCCGTTCTCCGCCCCGACCGCCTCCGAGGCCGAGTCCGGCCAGGTCCTCCCGCAAGGCGGCCGGCGACGCCTCGGCCCCGGCGGCCTCACCGCCCAGGCCCCGGCCTGACCGAGGCCGACCCGAATCAGGCCGACCGCCCAGGAGCCGGCGCTCACATCGATCGGACGGCCCGCTCGCAGCGCGGGCAGACGTGCACGGCGTACTCGGGCGGGTACCAGCGCGAGCCCGGACCGGACGGCCGCCACGGGTCGACGACCATGCTCGCGGTCTCGATCCCGCAGGCCGTCACCGGCAGCGGGTCACCGGGCACGTCCGGGTCGGAGCCGGCGGCGTGCGCGACCAGGAGGTCCGGCTGCTGCGGTTGCTCGATCACCACGAGAACGCCCACCAGCCCACCCTCCGCCGACGCCGGACACCACCGCACCCGGTGACCGGCCAACAGAGCACCGAACGGCCCGGTGAGTTCCGTCCCGCACACCCGGGGAGTTTCGCCCCGCCGAACTCCCCACCGCAGGTCAGCGCACCAGTACACCCCCGCCCCACGACCGTGCCGCACCCGCTTCGCCGCCGCCACCGAAGTACGGCACGGCCCCGGGACAACCCGGCGGGGCCGTGCCGCAGCCCCCCTTGTCCCCGCCCACCGGGCCCTGACTATTGCCCCGCCACCGGATGCGAGGCGAAACCCGCCCGGCACGCCGACCTCGGCGGCTACGATCCCGGAATGGACAGCGCCCCGCCGACCGCCGCCACCGACCAACCGGCCGACGACGCGGGCCAAGCCCCGCAGTGCGCCCGCCCCGGCTGCCCCAACCCGGCGCCGAAGGGCCCCACCGGACGCCCGAAGCAGTACTGCTCGCGCTCGTGCCGAAGCAAGATCGACCGCCTCAAGGCCAAGGCCCGCGCAGCGGCAGCCGAGGACACCGCACCCAGCCCCACCGCAGCACCACGCAGCGCCGCACCCGCCACCCCCGCAACACCGGCCGAGACCGACGACGACCTCGCCCGCTTGGGCCAGGACGGCCAGCACCTCCTCGGCATCGCCGACGCGCTGCGCCGCCGCCTGACCCGCTTCCTGGAGGAGACCGCCGCCGGCGATCCGGCCGACGCGTTCGCGGAACTGGCCCGGGTACTGCCCGCCTACGGCACCCGCGCCTACATGGCCGCACAGGAGATCCGGGACAAGGCCCGCTGGCCTCACCTGAGCGCGCACGAGCGCGTCGTCGCCCGCTCCCGCGAGCGGATCGACCGCTGGGGCCTCGACGGCCCGGACGACGACGGCGCCGCCCCGGAGGAGACAAACGCCCCGCGGGGCGAAACTCCCGCCCCCGCTGCGACCGCCCCCGCTGCGACCGCCCCCGTTGTGACCGCCCCTGCGACCGAGGCGGCCGCCGAGGAGGCGCCGGCCCGGCAGTCGGCGGCCGACGTCGCCGAGCAGGCCCGCCGTACCGCCTGCACCGACCCGGAGACCCGCTTCGACTTCCCCGACCTCCTGGACGACCTGGAGGTCACCCTCGGCCCCGGCTGGGAACTCGGCTCCTGGCTCACCCCCGACGCCAAGGGCGTCCTCCAGCTGCGCCACCACAGCACGCCGGTCGGCTGGACCGCGCTTCTGCCCGACGGACCGTGGGGCCAGGCCGGCTGGATCGCCCTCCTCCACCAGCCGCGCGGCACCGCCCGGCTCCTCGTCGACCACTTCTCCCGCCCCAAGACCCACCCCAGCTCCGATCTGGCGCTGGACGCCATCCTGCGCGCCCACCGGCCCACCGGGCCGACCCCGATCCGCTGACCGGTCCTCACCAGGGCGCGGGGCCGCCGTGGTGGTGCCGGGCGATCGCCTCCAGCAGGGCCTGCCGTGCCCCCCACAGCCGGCCTTGCTCGGCGGCCAGGGCGTCGGTCGCCCACCCCGGCAACGGCCGCCCCAGTGCCGCCGCCCCCAGTGCCTCTTCAAGCGCGGTGGCGGCCTTCTTCCACTCCTCCAGCTGCCGGACCAGACCCCGCACCAGGACGTCGACGGCCCGGCCCGGGTCCCGCCCGTCCTGCCGGGCCTCCTGGCCGGCCTCGCCGAGGACGTCCTCGTCCAGGTCCTCGAACACCTCCGCCCACCGCTCGGCCACCAGCCGCCGATGCTCCGCCAGCACACGCTGCAGATCCGCCTCGACCGACTCCTGGGCCCACGGCAATGGCGACCGCGACGACTGGACACCCACAGCGGCCAAAGCCCGGCCGGCACCCGGCCCCAGCCCAAGACCGCGCCGCGCACGGGACGAAGAAGTACTGCTCACCCCCGCTCCAACGCCGCCGGACCCGCGTTCGTCACCCCGGCCGCCAACCCGCAGCGCAAGACCGGCCGACCGCGGCCCGCGTCGAGCCGCCCGCACGAGGTACCGCCCACAGCCCGCCCCGGGGTAACGTCCGGCGCGCTACCCGAAACGCCGTCACGGCGCGCGCACGGGCCGGCGAGGCGAAAGAGCTGGCCACAGATCCCCGGGTGTCTCCCCGGGGATCCCCCCGGGTGCTGCCCCGGGGGGCTCTCCTCACCAAGGTTCCGACATCCGCCCAGGTCATCCCCAAGATTCTGGCCCACCCGGTGCTGCCGACAACCCTCTCCCTTCCCTTCTTTGAGCTGTTGGTGGTTGGTGGTGCAGTTGGGTAGGGCGGGCTCGGGTTCACCGCCGGGTCCAGTGCTGCCCTACCCCGCTCCAGAGCCGCTGTGGCTCTCCCCCTTCCCGGCCGGGGCGGCCGGGCGCCTCCCGGTGGTCGGCGCGCAGCGGGAGCGGGCGGCGTTGGCGGGGACGGGCGGCGGCCGGGCGATGTCGGTGGTGTGAGGTAGAGAGGCAGGACGATCATCACCACGGGGAGCAGCATGGACGACCACGACGACCAGGACGAGCAGCAGCCCGGTGGCCCGAGCCGCCCCGGTCGGGTGCACTTCCGCCGCTCCGCCCGCAACCCCAACGGCTCGACCGCCCCGCTGCGCGCCGACGTCCTGGCGGCGCTGGGCGTGCTGAAGATCGCCACCTACAAGCAGTTGCACGCCCTGATCGCCGCCGACGAGTACCGCGCCCACCACCGCGTCGAGCACGTGGCCGAAGCGGTCCGGGACCTGGAGAAGCACAAGCTGGTCGACGTCCGCGGCGCCACCTCGCCGCCGGGCCGCCGACCCGCACCCAAGACCGCCCCGGCCTCTGCCGACGGGGACGCGAAGCCGAAGCCGGGCGGGCCCGGAGCGGAGAAGATCGTCGGCCTCACCCCGCTCGGCCTGGCCGCCGCCGCCGAAGCACTCGGCGACGACCGCGACATGGGCGGCCACGCCCGCGGCGCCGGCCTCACCGGCGCCCCGCACGCCATGCTCGTCAACGAGCTCATCATCACCGCCGTCACCGGCACCACCACCCACGGCGCCCCACCCCGCACCGACAACCGCCAGGCACCCCCGCGCCGCGCCCTGCCCACCGGCCCGCTGCCCGGCGGCATCGAAGCCTGGGCCACCGAGACACCCCACACCATCACCGGCAAGTTCAACGTCATCCCCGACGCCGTCGTCCGCCTGCCCGAGATCGGCATCCCGGTCCTCTTCCTGGAGCTCGACCGGGGCACCATGACCGACATCCGCAAGGTCGCCGGCAAGCTCGACAACTACAAGCGCTACTTCGACCGCACCGTCCAGGACGGCGGCCAGGAGCGCCTGGAGGTCGAGGTCCGCTACAACGCACCCGAGCCCGAGTACGGCTACAGCCACCGCCGCACCGTCCGCCCGCCTGTCCTGTTCGTCCTGGACCAGGGCACCAGGGGCAGCCGCCCCCGCTACAGCCCCGAGGCCCTGGAACAGCGCCTGAAAGGCCTGCGCGACGCCACCAGCGAGCACTGGCAGGGCTGGGCGGGCGAGCAGGAAGGCGTCACGTACGCCACCTTCCACGGCAAGATCCCCGTGCTCGGCACCACCGTCGAGCGCCTGCGCGAACACGGCTGGCAAGGACCCACCTGGTGGCGCTTCGGCCGGCCCGGCTGGCACTCCCTCACCGACGCCCTCAACGACGAACCCGACTGGGACCTGATCGACCAGCGCCGCCAAGAACGCGAGGGCCAGGAGAAAGCCGAGGAACGGCGGGCCAAGAAGGCCGAGCAGGATGCCGCCGACGCCAGGTACCGCGCCCAGCTGCTCGCCGCCCGCGCCCACAACGACCGGCTGCACCCCTGCTACACCTGCCAGGGCCCGCTCGGCGGCGCCCACGACTCCGGCCACGAACTGGTCGAGAACGCCGAGCCGGACCGCCTGGAATGCCCGGCCTGCCTCGCTGACCGCCGAGCCCGCAACGGCCGCCCGATCGTCCTCGACCTCCCCTCCCCCCGCGACCTCAAGAAGGCCGGCAAAAACGGCCCGCCCGCCAGCGACCCGTGGTGGACCGTCCGGCTCATCCACGCCCAGCGCTGGCCCAAAGCGAAGCGGGACTCCGGAAACGTTCCTGAGCTTTGGTCCAACGCCCGCGCATAAGCCTTTCTAACTATCCATACTCTGATGAAGTTGAAATCAATTTCATCGATCGAGGCGGAAAGTCTTTCTCGCGATGCTCCCCCCTTGTCTATTCGATGAGATTTCCATCGGCGTTGGCATCGGCAAAAGTGAATGCCGATCTGATGCGAGAAAGAGATATCTGAGGGCACTTCTGCAAATGATTCGATCGATGGTTCGATTAGTAATACAATCAGACCTGTGATAATCGAACTGAGGTTCGCCAGGTCTGTCGTTACCGGCCCGTGGCCGGGGCGTTGGGCGTCAGGCAAGCCACCGCCGGGAACCAGTCGCCGTGCAAGCGGCGGTACCGTGGGGACCGGAGCGAGACGCCCCAGCAGTCGGCTGTTGTCCGAGGGCTTCATCCTGACGTCCCTGCAGAAGCCGGCCGTGCCGGGCAAACTCCGACGAAGCCCCCGGCCACTGATTCTGGCCGGGGGCTTCACGGTGCAGGCGAAGCATCGTCCGCCGGATGGCTTCACACCATCGGGCTGGCGGCTGGCTGCCGTCAGCCGAGCTGACCGTCAGAGACGGAGCAGCTCAATGATCACCCCCGCGACTGTGCTGGCAGCCGTGACAGCTCCAGCGTTGCGCCGGAGCCACTTGCCGAGCATGGCCAGGAAGTGATTCACGCGCCCCATAGCTGACCTCTCACTCAACGGCCGGAACAGATGCCGGCCAGACGGTGAGGTGAGGTGTCGACTGCGGAGCAGCGCCCACAACGCTAGACCGAGATCGCGCTGACCATCGCCGCCCTAGACACAATGTGCATGGGACGAATCGCCATAAAAGCCGCACCATCTCTAACAGCCGGAACATTTAGTCAACTCTGGCCATTTAGGTCTAGTCAGATAAGGCCATGCTGAAGCTAGATAAGCGCGACTTGGGACTAGTTCTATCGGGCCATGCATGTTGCCCACCGGTGCGCCGCCAGTTTGACAGCAAGGAGGCATCTCGGCCGACAAAGAAAGACGCGAGGAAGGGCCTTAATCGGGTGAGCGCAGAGGGAATCGCGGACGAGTAAAAAGAGGCGCTGGGAAATGATTGGCTGGCCCGGGCTATGGAGCCTAGAACCCCAGATGCACAGGGGAGTTTTGGCAAGGTTTTCCAACAGAGCAAGACTGATACACTATCGCCGTTGCCTACCCTTCGGGGGTGGCGCACCCCGGTAGGCGCCCTCGCTTCAGCATCATGGTTTAGACCAATTCGGTGGGAGTGAAGTCGACCCGCACGCGCCCCCGAACGTCCACCCCTGCCCCTAGTCAGCCTGCCGTGAGTTCAACCAAAATCCCAGCTCAACCATGTAAACGAGCATCAGCCCGCCGGCACCATGGAGCGAAGCGGAGTGGTGCCAGGCCCGAGCGGAGCCGGGCCGACCTGACCGAAGGTCAGGTCACGGACACGCGGAGCGGGTCCGCCAGCCGTCCGAAGGACGGCCGCGAAACGGAAGGCCGAAGGCCTGGAGG
>NZ_JBHVRT010000078.1:0-15104 GCF_042885555.1 Kitasatospora sp. NPDC058048
CCGAAGGTCTCGGCCGCCCAGGCGAGGACCTCCTGCGCGGAGGCCTCCTCCAACTCGCGCCCGGCCCGCTCCGCCAACGACGCGTAGTCAGTCGCTGTGCTGCTCATGTGACGTACCCCCGTGGTTGGTCGGTGACAGCAGGCCGAGGAACTTCAACTGGAAGGCGCGGCGGCATCCGTGGCACTCCCAGGCGCCGTGCCCGGCCTCGGAGGGGCGCAGGTCCTCGTCCCCGCAGTAGGGGCAGAAGAAAGGGGCCGCTCGCTCGCTCACGACAGCTGGTCCTCGGTCGCCCGGGCCGCCCACTGGGCGAAGCGCTCGCCCTCGGTGCGGTCGGCCTGGTAGCGGGTCAGCACGCGCTCGACGTAGTCGGGCAGGCCCGCGCTGGTGACCTTGAGGCCGCGGACCTTGCGGCCGAAGCCGGCCTCCAGGCCGAGCGCGCCGCCGAGGTGCACCTGGTAGCCCTCGACCTGCTCGCCGTGCTCGTCGGTGACCAGCTGGCCCTTGAGTCCGATGTCGGCGACCTGGATGCGGGCGCAGGCGTTCGGGCAGCCGTTGATGTTGATGGTCAGCGGCTCGGCGAAGTCCGGCAGGCGCTGCTCCAGCTCGTCGATGAGCGTGCGGCCGCGCTCCTTGGTCTCGACGATGGCGAGCTTGCAGTACTCGATGCCGGTGCAGGCCATGGTGCCGCGGCGGAACGGCGAGGGGGTGACCCGCAGGTCGAGGGCCTCCAGGCCGGCCACCACGGAGTCGACGTGCTCCTCGGCGATGTCGAGGACGATCATCTTCTGCTCGGCGGTGGTGCGCACCCGGTCGCTGCCGTGGGCGGCGGCGAGGTCGGCGATCCGGCCGAGCAGCTTGCCGTCGACCCGGCCGACGCGCGGCGCGAAGCCGATGTAGAACTTCCCGTCCTGCTGCCGGTGGACGCCGACGTGGTCGCGCCAGCGGGCGGCGGGCTCGGCCGGGGCGGGGCCGTCGAGCAGCGGGCGCTCGAGGTACTCGTCCTCCAGTACCCGGCGGAACTTCTCCACGCCCCAGTCGGCGACCAGGAACTTCAGCCGGGCGCGGTTGCGCAGGCGCCGGTAGCCGTAGTCGCGGAAGATGCCGATGACGCCGCCGTAGACGTCGGCGACCTCCTCCAGCGGGACCCACGCGCCCAGCCGCACGCCCAGCTTGGGGTTGGTGGACAGGCCGCCGCCGACCCAGAGGTCGAAGCCGGGGCCGTGCTCGGGGTGGACCACGCCGACGAAGGAGACGTCGTTGATCTCGTGCGCGACGTCGAGCAGCGGGGAGCCGGAGACCGCGCTCTTGAACTTGCGCGGGAGGTTGGAGAAGTCCGGGTTGCCGATGAAGCGGCGCTGGATCTCCTCGATGGCGGGCGTGCCGTCGATGATCTCGTCCTCGGCGATGCCGGCCACCGGGGAACCGAGGATGACGCGCGGGGTGTCGCCGCAGGCCTCGGTGGTGGACAGGCCGACGGCCTCCAGCTTCTGCCAGATCGCCGGGACGTCCTCGATCCGGATCCAGTGGTACTGGATGTTCTGGCGGTCGGTCAGGTCGGCGGTGCCGCGGGCGTACTGCTCGGAGACCTCGGCGATCGCCCGCAGCTGGGGGACGGTCAGCCGGCCGCCGTCGATGCGCACGCGGAGCATGAAGAACTCGGCGTCCAGCTCGTGCGGGTCCAGGATCGCGGTCTTGCCGCCGTCGATGCCCTCCTTGCGCTGGGTGTAGAGCCCCCACCAGCGCATCCGGCCGCGCAGGTCGGCTGGGTCGATCGAGTCGAAGCCCCGGTGCGCGTAGATCGTCTCAATACGTGTCCGCACATTGAGACCGTCGTCGTCCTTCTTGAACTGCTCGTTGGCGTTCAGAGGGGTGTAGTGGCCCATGCCCCACTGGCCCTCGCCGCGGTGGCGGGTCGCCTTGCGGGCCGCTGCGGGACGGCGCTCGGCGGCGCGGTCGGCCGTGGGCTCGACGGTCTCGGAGGAGGTGGCCATGGTGAAGTCCTTCGGGGCAGGTGGCGCTGGCGCCGAATAGGTCGCGGGGCGTGCTCGGCCGTGCGGTGCCGCTCTGACCTGCGGATTTCTCAAGGCCTTGAGGGCAGTGACCGGGACCGGGCGGGCGCCTGCGCATCCGCTGGGACGGGGATGGCGGGGGAGGTCGGCGCCGGGTGCGGTGGTGCGGCGGAGTCGGGCTCAGGTCACCGGACAGATGGCGCTGGACACGCGAAGGAGGTCGACGTGGAGTCGACCTACCAGGGTGGTTCCGGCGCTAGACATGGCAAGAGATTCGCACGGCGCGGGACTCGCGGTCCACTAACATCCGAATACTGGACGCTGAGGTTTCGTCAGGCGAGACATCCGGGCGTTCCCGCCGCTCCCCGCCGGGGCGCCCGGCCACGCGCCCGTACCCCCGGGGAGATCAACCGCGCGGCCCCGGCCCGATACGGTGGGCCCTGTGCAAGCAGCAGGCGATACGAGCAGACCGAACGCCGAGCGGCCCTCCCGGCGAAGGGGCAAGGGCGCGCGGCGGGCGGCGAAACAGGCCACCTGGCGCCGCACGGCGTGGGAGCTGGTCAGGGACACCACCAACACCTGCGTCGAGTACCGGGTCACCGGGCTCGCCGCGGAGGCGGCCTTCTTCACCCTGCTGTCGATCCCGCCGCTGCTGCTCGGGCTGGCCGGCACCCTCGGCTACCTCGACGAGTTCGTCGGCGCGGGCACCATCGCCGGGCTCAAGAAGAGCATCCTCTCGGCCTCCGGGACGGTGCTGTCGGACTCCTCCGTCAACGAGGTCGTGGTCCCGCTGCTGGACGGGGTGTTCGACCGCACCCGGCCCGACCTCGTCTCGATCGGCTTCCTGCTGTCCCTGTGGTCCGGCTCCAGGGCCCTCTACATCTTCATCGACACCATCACCGTCATGTACGGGCTCGACGGCAAGCGGGGCATCGTCAAGACCCGGCTGATGTCGCTCAGCCTCTACTTCGGCGCCCTGGTGATCGGCTCGCTGGTGCTGCCGCTGCTGATGGTCGGTCCGGGGCTGCTGGAGAACGCGGTGCCGGGGGTGTCCGGGCTGGTCGGCGCCCTCTACTGGCCGGTCGCGATCGTGCTGCTGACCGTCTCGCTGACCACCCTCTACCACCTGGCCGTCCCGGTCTCGACCCCGTGGCGCGAGGACATCCCCGGCGCCCTGGTCGCCCTGGTGGTGCTGGTCTTCTGCAGCGTCGGCCTGCGGGTCTACCTGGTCAGCTCGGTCGAGGGCCCCTCGGTGTACGGCTCGCTGGCGGCGCCGGTGGCCGTGCTGCTGTGGATCTTCGTGGTGGCGCTCGCGGTGCTCATCGGCGCCGCGATGAACGCCGCGATAGACCGCCGCTGGCCCACCCTGGAGACCGCCGACGCGCGCGCCGAGAACGAGCGCGCCCACGAGGAGGCGGCCGCCGCCGTGGTCCGCGAGGTCGCCGCCCGGCGGGCCGTCGAACGGGCCCGGCGCGCCCGCGAGCTCGGGCTCGCCGAGGGCGTCGAGGAGGAGTGGGGCGAGGACGAGGGCGAGGACGTCGAGGTGCCCTCCGAGTACCCGGAGCGGTGGGCCGACGTACTGGCCGCCGACAACGTGCGCGGCCGGCTCACCGCCCGCGGCGGGCCGCACCACCGGCCCGGACCGCCACCGCCGGACAGCGACAGGCCGGCCGGGCCGACGCAGGGGGGCGGGCCGGGAACTCCGCCGGGGCCGCCGTCGGGACCTGCTTCCGGACCTGTTTCCGGGGCCGTGTCGGGGCCTGTTTCGGGGCCTGTGTCCGGGCCCGGTTCGGGGCCGCCGCAGGGGCCGCCCGGGCAGCAGCCGCCGGGGTACCCGCCGCGACCGCCCCGGCCGCCGTGGGACCAGCGGTAGGCGGAACGAAACGGCAGGAACGGACAGGGCCTCTCCCGCGGGTGCGGGGGAGGCCCTGCCGCTCTGCCGCTCTGCCGCTCTGGCGGGCGGGCGGGCGTGGGGCGGGCGGGGCCGGCGGACGACGGGTCAGGTGGCGGCCCGGTGCGGTGGGTGGCCGTGGGCGGGGCGCAACTCGGTCACGGCGGAGGGGTCGGCCGTGCCGGGGGCGGCGGGGGACGGGGCCGTCGGGTTCGGGTGCGTCGGGGCCGTCGGGTCCGGGTGCGTCCGGTTCGGGTTTGTGGGGGCCGGGGTCGGGGCCGGGAGCGGCTCGGGGGAGGGCCGGGGCGGGTCCAGGGCGGTGCGCCCGGAGGAGTCGCTCAGCTTGATCAGCAGCGCCACCATCAGCCAGTTCGCCAGCAGCGACGAACCGCCGGCGGCCAGGAACGGCAGGGCCTTGCCGGTCAGCGGGACCAGCCCGCTCACCCCGCCGACCACCACGAACACCTGGAGCGCCAGCGCCGCCGACAGACCGGTGGCCAGCAGCTTGCCGAACGGGTCGGTCAGGCCGATCGCGGTGCGCAGACCGCGCTGGATCAGCAGCACGTAGACCAGCAGGATCGCGGTCGCCCCGGCCAGTCCCAGCTCCTCGCCGATGGTGGTGAAGATGAAGTCGCTGCGCCCGGCGAAGCCGATCAGCCAGGGCCGTCCCGAGCCCAGGCCGGTCCCGGTCATGCCCCCGGTGCCCAGGCTGAACAGCGCCTCGGCGGGCTGCTCGGAGATCGCCTTGTCGTGCACCGGCTTGTAGTAGTCGAGCGGGTGCAGCCAGGCCTCGACGCGGCCGTGCACGTGGGGTTCCACGGTGCCGACCACCGCCGCGCCGCCGACCGCCATCAGCAGGCCGAGCACCACCCAGCTGGTGCGCTCGGTCGCCACGTACAGCATCACGATGAAGATGCCGAAGAAGATCAGCGAGGTGCCCAGGTCGCGTTCGAAGATCAGCACCAGCAGGCTGACCACCCAGATCGCCAGCACCGGGCCGGCGTGCCGTCCGCGCGGCAGGGTGAGCCCCCAGACCTTCCGCCCGGCCAGCGCCAGCGCGTCCCGGGCAGCCATCAGGTACCCCGCGAAGAAGATCGTGATCGCGACCTTCACGAACTCGTCCGGCTCGAAGGAGAGCCCGAACAGCCGGATCCAGCGCTTGGCGCCGAAGCTGTCGCCGGGGGAGAACACCGGCGCCGCCAGCAGGATCAGCGCACCCGCCATCAGCAGGTAGACGTAGCGCTGGAAGAAGCGGTGGTGCTTGACGAGGACGATCAGCGCGAGCGCCACCGCCACCGAGATGAACACCCACATCAGCTGGGAGGGCGCGGCCGGGAGCTTCTGGTAGTCGCCCTTGGCGGCGTGCGCGGCCTTGTAGCTGAAGTCCAGCCGGTCCAGCAGCACCAGCCCGAAGCCGGTCAGGAAGACGCCCAGCGGCAGGATCAGCGGATCGGCGAACGGGGCGAACCGGCGCACCGCCAGGTGGGCCGCCCCGGCCAGCGCGCCCAGCGACAGGCCGTGCACCAGCAGCCCGGGCGGCATCCGGCCGGTGAGCGCCAGGTTCGCGTCGACGTGTCCCGCCAGACAGACGGCCACCGCGAGGGCCAGCAGGCCCAGTTCGATGTTGCGGTGGCGCGCCGCGAGTCGGCGGCCGTCGCCGCGTGCAGTGGTTCGCACCTCTTGTCATCCCCTTGTCGAGCACGTGGCGGGTCTCGCCGACGGCGCATCCTGCCAGACGTTTGTGTCTTCGCCGCGGTTGCCGGAAGGAGCGGGAACAGGGCAGAACTTTGCCCGGGCAAAGCTTTGTTGGGGCTCGGTAAAGCTTTGTTCAGGCGCGGGTATAGAGGCGGGCCCCGGGTGCGGCGGGGCCGTCGCGCGGGGACATCATGGCCGGGCGCCGGGGAGCCCCGGCGCGGGGTGCCCGACCGGCCGGGGACCGCCGGGACGAGCGAGGTGAGCGGGCGGATGAACGCAGTGGTGGGCGGCGCGGCGGTCGGGTCGGTGGGCGGCGCGATGGTCGGGCCGGTGGGCGGGCCGACCGGTGGTCCCGCCCCGGTGCTCGCCTACAGCGGGCCGCCGCCGTGGCGGTGGTCCGACCTGGCGACCTCCTGGACGGCCGAGCCGCTGGTGCTCGTGCTGTCGGTGCTGCTCGGTGTCTGGTACCTGGCGGCGGTGCGCAGGGTCAACCGGGCGGGGAGTGAACGCGCGGGGGGTGAACATGCGGTGGGTGACCGGGCGGCCGCGGGGTCCGGTGACGGGCGGCGCGCGGCCGGGTCCGGCGGGGGGCACTGGCAGCCCACCCGTACCGCCGCGTTCCTCGGCGGGCTGCTGCTGTGGGTCTGGTGCACCTGCTCCGGCCTCGGTGTGTACGACCGGATCCTCTTCACCGACCGGGCCGTGCAGGTCGTGCTGCTGCTGATGGTCGTGCCGCTGCTGCTCGCGCTCGGCGCACCGGTCTCCCTGCTGGTCGAGGCGGCACCGGCGGCCCGGCGGGAACGCGTCCTGCGGGCGCTGCGCAGCCGCCCGTCCAAGGTGCTGATGTTCCCGGCGGTCTCCACCGCGCTGCTGATGGCGCCGCCGTGGCTGCTCTACTTCACGCCCTGGTACGAGTGGTCGGTGTCCAGCGGGATCGGGAACGTGGTGCTGCACCTGGCACTGGTGCTGCTGGGCCTCGCCTACTTCTGGCCGCGTCTGCAGCTCGACCCGGTCGGGCACGAGTACCCCCACCTGGTCGGGCTGTTCATCACCTTCGCCGAGGTGATCTTCGACGCGGGGCTCGGGATCGTGCTGATCTACGGCGGGCACCTGGTCGCCGAGCACTACTACCTGGCGCTCGGGCGGCCGTGGGGCCCGAGCCCGGCGCAGGACCAGACCTGGGGCGGCAACGCGTTCTGGGTGCTGGGGGACCTGGTCGGGCTGCCGTTCCTGGCCGCGCTGGTGCGGCGGATGGTGGTGCAGGGACGGGAGGAGACCGAGGCGGTGGACGCCGAGCTGGACGCCCGCTTCGCGGCGGCCGCCGCGCGGGCGCGGGCGGCGGGAGGGCCGGAGGAGGAGGAGACCGGGATGCGGCCGTGGTGGCTGGACGACCCGAACCTCAAGCACCGGTACGGGGCGTAGCGCGGGTCCCGGCGGGGGTGGTCGAACCGCGGCGGATGCGCGGGGCGGCGGACGGCGGTGCGGTGCGCCGTCTGGCCTTGCAAGGCGGGCCAATTTTGGTCCTCAGAGGCCGCTCTGGCGACCGCTTCCTCGCGTTTCCGCAGGTCAAAAATAGGTTGGCCACAATCCCCCGTCCCGCTAGCGTGTGACACATCCGGTTCGGGGGCCATTGGGCCGCCCGAGGAGTAGAGAGCAGGAGGTGAACCCCGTGGTCGTTGTCGCCCCGATAGCTGCCCAGGGCAGCACTCGCGTTCACCTCCTTTTCCCGGCCGCCGGCTGAGCCCTTCGCGCCAGCCGTAGCCCGCCGGGATCATCTCCTCCCGAAGGGCCACTGCGTTGTTCAACGCTGCCTCCGTTTCGTCGTTCTCTTCTCCCTCCTCTTCCTCCTCTTCGACTTCCGCCGATGCCTCCGCCCTGACCGGCTACGGCTGGACGGCCGAGCTCGCGGAGCTGTTCACCCCGTTCGGCGAGGCCGGGCTGCTCCCGGCCCGGATCGTCCGGGTCGACCGCGGCCAGTGCGACGCCGTCATCGCCGACCCGGAGACGGGCGAGCCGCGCACCGTCCGGTTCGACACCCGGCCGGTGGGCGATGCCGACATGATCAACTGCCCGTGCACGGGCGACTGGGCGGCGGTCGACCTGTACGCCCGGCCGATGGCCTCCGTCGCCGCGCTGCTGCCGCGCTCCACCGCGATCATCCGCAAGGTGGCCGGCAAGCGCTCCGACGGCCAGGTGCTGGCCGCCAACGTCGACACCGTGCTGATCGCCTCCTCGCTCGCGACCGACCCCGACCTCGGACGGATCGAGCGCTTCCTCGCCCTGGCCTGGGAGTCCGGCGCCGACCCGCTGGTCGTCCTCACCAAGGCCGACCTCGTCGACGACGCCGACTTCATCCGGTCCGACGTCGAGGCGGTCGCCCCCGGAGTCACGGTGCTCGTGGTGAGCGCCGAGACCGGCGAGGGCATGGACGTGCTCCGCGCCTGCACCCCCGGCACCACCGCGGTGATCGGCCAGTCCGGCGTCGGCAAGTCCACGCTCACCAACGCGCTGGCCGGGTCCGCGGTGATGACCGTCCAGGAGGCCCGCGAGGTCGACCAGAAGGGCCGCCACACCACGACCACCCGAGAACTGATCCCGCTGTCCGGCGGGGGCGTGCTCATTGACACCCCCGGGCTGCGCGAGGTCGGCCTCTACGGAGGCGAGGGCGTGGACCTGGCCTTCGCCGACATAGCCGAGCTGGCCGAGGACTGCCGCTTCCAGGACTGCGGCCACCACACCGAGCCCGGCTGCGCGGTGCAGGCGGCGCTGGCCGACGGCACCCTGCCGCAGCGCCGAATGGACAGCTACCTCAAGCTCCAGCGCGAGAACGACTGGATCGCCTCGCGCACGGACGCCCGGGTGGCCAAGGCGCGGCTGAAGAAGTGGAAGACGATCACCAAGTCGATGCGAGCCGTGGGAGGTCCGGTGAAGCGCTGAGCCCGGGCACCGGCCGGCCGCCGCGCAACGGCCGCCGGCCGGCCCCCGCCGGGCCCGCCCGGCTCAGCGGAGGTCCGCCACCACGCGGAAGCGCTGCAGGACCACCGGAGTGGTGTCGTCCACGGTGAAACCCGGGTCATCGAGGGCGTCGAGCATCTCCGGGCTGCGCCAGAACCGCTCGTGCACCGCACGCCACTCGGCCACGCTGGTGCACCCCTCGCCCTCGTCCAGGGCGTGCTGGAGGTCGACCTCCGCGAGCGGGACCACCCGGACGTCGGTGGTCTCGATCACGGCGACGCTGCGGCCGTCCGAATCGAGGACCGCGGAGCGCTCACCGGGCAGCGGCAGGGGCTCGCCCTCGTGCTCGTAGTCGGCGATCAGGCCGGTGGCGCTGGTCTTGGCACCGTCGAGGATCGCGGCGACCAGCTGGTCCCGCAGAGGGCCGGGGAACGCGAACTCTGCCGGAGGCAGGGCGACGACGCGCGGGTCGTCCGGGCCGGTGTAGGGCTGCTGCTCGCTCATGCCGCGAGAGTAACGGCGGGGCGCTCGGCGGGCTCGCGAATTTCGGGGCCCCGGGCCGGTGCGGTGGGCCTGCGGGTTGTGGGCCTGCGGGTTGTGGGCCGTGGGCTCACGGTGTGGTGGGTGGTGGGTGGCGGGTGGGTGGGGAGGGGGGAGGGGGAGGGGGGAGGGGAGGCCCCCGAAGCAGCGATCAACGGCGATGTCCGATTCCCGCCAGTCACCCCCCGCCCAGTGCCGCAAACTGGACAACGTGATCGACGACGACATCCGGTACCGAGCCGTGGACAGCCGCGACTCCCGCTTCGACGGGGTCTTCTTCACGGCGGTCACCTCCACCGGCATCTACTGCCGTCCGAGCTGCCCCGCCGTGACCCCCAAGCGCGTCAACTGCGTCTTCTACCCCAGTGCCGCAGCGGCCCAGGGGGCCGGCTTCCGCGCCTGCCGCCGCTGCCGCCCCGACTCCGTGCCGGGCTCGCCCGAGTGGAACCACCGCGCCGACCTGGTCGGCCGCGCGATGCGCCTGATCGGTGACGGCGTGGTGGACCGCGAGGGCGTCGCCGGCCTGGCCGGCCGCCTCGGCTACAGCGCCCGCCAGCTGCAGCGCCAGCTGATCGCCGAGCTCGGCGCCGGCCCGATCGCGCTGGCCCGCGCCCGCCGCGCGCAGACCGCCCGACTGCTCCTCCAGACCACCGAACTGCCCGTCACCGACGTCGCGTTCGCGGCGGGCTTCGCCTCCGTCCGCCAGTTCAACGACACTGTGCGCGAGGTCTACGACCGCACTCCCAGCGGGCTGCGCGCCGAGGTCGCCGCCGGCCGCCGCAGCGCGACCCCGGCCGGCGGCCTCACCCTGCGCCTCGCCTACCGCGGCGCGCTCGACAGCGAGCACCTGATCGACTTTCTCGCCCTGCGCGCCGTCCCCGGCGTGGAGGAGGTCGTCCCCGGCGCGCGGCCCGGTGTGCGCGTGTACCGTCGTACCCTCGCGCTCCCGTACGGCCACGGCATCGCCGAGGTCGACGGCCTGGCGCCGGGCGAGCCGCCCACCCGCGGCTGGCTCGACTGCCGCCTGCTGCTCGCCGACCTGCGTGACCTGCCGACCGCCGTCCAGCGCCTGCGCAACCTCTTCGACCTGGACGCCGACCCGCTCGCGGTCGACGAGCAGCTCGGCGCCGACCCGCTGCTCGGCCTGCTGGTCCGCGAGCGCCCCGGCCTGCGCTCGCCCGGCCACGTGGACCCGCACGAGCTCGCCGTCCGCGCCGTCCTCGGCCAGCAGATCAGCGTCGTCGCCGCCCGCACCCTGGCGGGACGGCTCGCCGAGAAGTACGGCACCGCGCTGCCCGAGCCCAGCGGCGGCCTTCGGCTGCTCTTCCCGACCGCGGCCGCCCTGGCCACCGCCGATCCGGAGGACTTCGCGATGCCGGTCGCCCGCCGCCGCGCGCTCACCGGCCTGTGTGCCGCGCTGGCCGAGGGCGTGGTCCGGCTCGACAGCGGGGTCGACCGGGAGGAGGCCGCGGCCGGCCTGCTGGAGCTGCCCGGCATCGGCCCCTGGACGGTCGGCTACCTGCGGATGCGGGCGATGGCCGACCCCGATGTCTTCCTCCCGAGCGACGTGGGCGTCAAGCACGGCCTGCTCCGTCTCGGCGCCGCCGGGGACCCGAAGTCCGCCGACCGCGCCGCCGAGGCCTGGGCGCCGTGGCGCTCCTACGCCGTCCACCGGCTGTGGGCCGGTCCCGTGAGCACCGGCTCCGCGAGTTCCAGTCCCACGAACACCGGCATCAGCAACGGCAACACCAGTGACACCAGTACCGGAACGGAGAACGGACGAGCATGAGCACCACCGTCTACACCACCATGGAGAGCCCGTTCGGCCGGCTGCTGCTCAGCGGCGTGCTGCCCGAGGAGGGCGGACCGGCCGCGCTGGCCGCGGTCACCGTGCCCGGCCAGAAGTACGCGCTGGCCGAGCCCGCCGACGACTGGGTTCTCGACCCGGAGGCGCTCGCCGAGCCGGTGGCCCAGCTGACCGACTACTTCGCCGGCAAGCGCACCGGCTTCGACCTCCCGCTCGCGCCCGAGGGCACCGAGTTCCGCCGCAGGATCTGGGCGGCACTGGACGAGATCCCGTACGGCGAGACCGTCACGTACGGCGAGCTCGCCGAGCTGGCCGGGCAGGAGCCGCGCATGGTCCGGGCGGTCGGCGGCGCGGTGGGCGCCAACCCGCTGCTGATCGTCCGCCCCTGCCACCGGGTGCTCGGAGCCGGCGGCGCGCTCACCGGCTTCGCCGCCGGCGTGGACCGCAAGCGCTGGCTGCTGGACCTGGAGAGCGGCACCCTGTTCTGACCGCCGGGCGCCGCGAACCTCCGAGCACCCGGCCTCCGAGCACCCGACGTCCGAGCACCCGACGTCCGAGCACCCGACGTCCGAGCGCCGGACCTTCGAGCACCGGACCTTCAAGCACGACAGCCCCGCCGAGCCCGCCACCATCGGGCCCCTACCGCAGAACGCTCAACTCCGCAGTTCCACCCGCCAGTTGTTGCTGCGCATGAGCCGTCCGGGCGGGAACTCGAAGTCCGTCTCGCCGAGCAGTGTGAAGCCGGCCTTCGCGCAGACCGCGTTGGAGGCGGGGTTGTCCACCGAGGGGAAGGCGTGCAGGTGGGGGTGGGCGGCCTCGCGGCGGGCGGCCTCGACCGCCGCTCGGGTCGCGGCGACCGCGATGCCCCGCCCCTGGAAGCCGGGCAGCACGTTCCACCCCATCTCGTGGACGGTCCGGCCCTCCCACGTCCGGGTGCCGTAGCCGACGGTCCCGACGGCCTCGCCCTCGGGCAGCAGCACGATCCGGTACATGCAGCCGAGCCCGGACGGGACGAAGTCCAGGTAGCGCCGGTGCCGTACGAGCAGCTGCTCGGCGCTCTCCGGCCCGCCGACGTGCTTCTTCATCTCCGGCGTGTTGACCCGGCGCAGCAGCGCGAGGTCGTCGTCCGTCCAGGGCTCGATCCGTACCGCTGTGCTGGTCATGCCGGGGACGGTAGCGGCGGGCGAAGGTGGCGGCCAGTGGTTTTCACCCGGTCGCGGGCTCCTGGGCGGGTGCCGGCTCGGGCCCGGTGCCCGGTTGTGCGAGGGCGCGGGCGAGCTGTTCCAGGCCCGGCAGGGCGTTGACGATCGCCGCGCGGTCGGCGGGGTCGAGGGCGCCGAGCGCGGTGGCGATGCGGCGCTCGTGGGCGTGCTGCCAGTCGTCCAGCTGTCGCCGGCCCGCCGGGGTGAGGGCGATCCGGGCGGTGCGTCGGTCGCCGGGGTCGGCCTGGCGGTCCACGAAGCCGGCGTCGAGCAGCTTCCCGACCAGTCCGCTGACGGTGTTGGGCGCGAGCCGCTGCCGTGCGGCCAGCTCGCCGACCCGCAGCGGCGCGGCGGCCAGTGTCTGGAGGAGTTCGACCTGCGCCATCGGCAGGGACTCCCACGGGTAGTCGGTGCGGATGCTGCTGCGCAGCGCGCGGCGCAGCCGGGTGACGGTGTCGGTCAGCTGCCGGGCGTGCTCGACCGCCGGGTCGGGGCCTGCGGTGGCGGGGTCGGGAACGTGTGGTGACGACGGCATGGCGGACAGCGTATCGCCTGGTACGGGGCGGTTCGGCGGCCGGTCGGGGCCCCGGGGCCGTGCCGTGTTGCGGCTCTGTCGCAGGCCCCGCCGCGGGCGTCCGTCCGGCACCGTCCGTACCGTGGGACGCATCCTGTCGTAGAGCGAGCTGCTCGTAGAGAGAACATATCTGTATCCGATATATTCGTACCCATGAACGCCACCGCCCTTGCCTCGCGGCTGCTCACCGAGCGGCCCCGGCCGCGCGGCATAGCCGGCTGGCGCCACGCCCACTGGCTCGCCGTCGGCACGGTCTGTCTCGGCGCCTTCCTCGGCCAGTTGGACGCCAGTGTCATCGCCCTGGTCTTCCCTGCCATCGGCCGCGACTTCGACGCGGGCTTCGCCGCCGTCGAGTGGGTCGCCCTCGCCTACCTGCTGGTCCTGGTCGCCCTGCTGGCCCCGATCGGCTGGCTGTCGGACCTGGTCGGGCGCAAGACGGTGTACATCGGCGGCTTCGCGGTCTTCGGCCTCTCCTCGCTCGGTGCCGGATTCGCCGGCGGCCTCTGGGCCCTGGTCGGCTGCCGCGCCGTCCAGGCGGTGGGCGCCGCGATGATGCAGGCCAACAGCGTCGCCCTGGTCGCGCGGGGCGTCCCCGAGCACGCGATGCGGCGCGCGCTCGGCATCCAGGCCTCCGCCCAGGGCCTCGGCCTGGCGCTCGGGCCCAGCCTCGGCGGGCTGCTGGTCGAACACGCCTCGTGGCGCTGGGTGTTCTGGGTCAATGTGCCGATCGCGGCGTTCGGCATCCTGGCCGGCTGGTTCCTGCTGCCCCGCACCCGGGCGGCGGGCGCCCCGGCCGCCGTACCGGGCCCCCGCCCTGCGAACTCCCCCGGCGGGGAGGCCCACCGCGCCGAGGGCCGTCGAAACGACGCCCACCGCAACGACGCCCACCGCAACGAAGCCCGGCGGACCGCGACCCGGCGGACCGCGACCCGCGACGCCGTCCGCTTCGACCTGCCCGGCCTGCTGCTGCTCACCGGGGCGACCACCTCGCTGCTGCTCGCCCTGTCCACCGCCTCCGGCCTGCCCCTGCCCGGCTGGGCGGTGGCCGCCCTGCTGCTCACCTCCGCCGCGCTGACCCTGGCGCTGGTGCGCCAGGAACGGCGGGCCGCCCGGCCGATCCTGGCGCCCGGGCTGGTCAACACCCCGGGCGTGCGCTCCGGCCTGGCGGTGGGGCTGATCGGCTATCTGCTGCTGTTCTGCCCGCTGGTGCTGGGCCCGGTGCTGCTCACCGGTGCCGGGGTGTCGACGGCCCACGCGGGCCTGGTGATCACCCTGCTGCCCGCCGGGTTCGCGTTCGCCGCGACGGTCGGCGGCGGGCTGCTGCCCCGGGGCTGGTCGGACGTGACCAGGTGCCGCTGGGGTGCGCTGCTCGCGGCCGGCGGGCTGCTGCTGTTCGCCCTGCTGCCGGCCTCGGACGCGGCGGCGGCCCCGCTGCTGATCGCCGGTTACGGGCTGGGTCTGCTGCTGCCCGCCAACAACGCGCTGGTGATGCGGGCGATCCCGGCGCAGTGCTCGGCGGTCGGCGGCGGCATGGTGAACATGGCCCGCAGTCTCGGCACGGCGCTCGGCATGGCGCTGTCCGTCCTCGGTGTCCACCTGGCGGGCGCCGAGTCCGGTGGGCGGACGGTACTGCTCGTCCTCGCCGCCGTCGCCGCGGTGGCGGCGCTGCTCACCCGGCCCGTCCGGTCCTGAGGGGTGCGGGGCCCCGCTACCGCGCGTCGGTACGGGCGTGCGGGGGCCCCGGTGCGTTCAGGGCGTCCTGGGCGCGGTTCAGGCCGCGCCGCACCAGCGTCTCCAGGGCGTCCGCGCAGCGGTCCAACTCACCTGGCATGGCGGCCAGTTCGTCCTCCGAGAACTTCTTCAGCACGAAGTCCCCGACGCTCTGGCCCTTCGGCGGACGTCCGATGCCGAACCGCAGCCTGACGAAGTCCCGGGTGCCGAGCACCTCGCCCACCGAGCGCACCCCGTTGTGGCCGCCGGGGCCGCCGCCGCGCTTGAGCCGGGCGGAGCCGAAGGCGAAGTCCAGGTCGTCCTGCACCACCACCAGCCGCTCGACCGGGACGCCGTGGCGGCGCAGCAGCGCGGCCACCGGGCGGCCGGACAGGTTGATGGACCACCACAGCGGCTTGGCCAGCAGCACCCGGTGGCCGTCGACGGCGATCTCGGCCACCAGGGCGGCGATCCCGCGCCGGCGGAACCGGGCGCCGTGCCGTTCGGCCAGCCGGTCCACGGCGAGGAAGCCCGCGTTGTGCCGGGTGAGCCGGAACCACGGGCCGGGGTTGCCCAGGCCGGCGATCAGCCAGGGGGCGTCGGGGGTCATGCGGGGGTTCTCCGGAGGGGTGGGGGTGGAGGGAAGACGGCGGACGGCCGGGGCGCGGGGGGGGGGGGGGGGGGCCGGCCCCCCCCCCGCCCCCGCGGGGTAAAAAAAAAA
>NZ_JBHVRT010000079.1:0-14368 GCF_042885555.1 Kitasatospora sp. NPDC058048
CACCACTGGTACTAAGCCGACACACCGGCTTCCCCCCTCACCCCGGGGGCCGGACAGGGACCACCGGAGTGACCCACGAGGGCCTGCGCCCGCGCATCTCGCGCGGACGCAGGCCCTCGCGCCCGTTTCACGACCCCCCGCACACCCCGACCGGAAGAACCGGCCCCCAACTGCCCCGGTCGTGCCCGACCCGCGTCAGTGGCCGCACCCGCAGCGCCGGAAACCGAAGTCGAGGGTGTGGTCGTTCTCGCCCGGCCCGCCGGTGGTCAGCGCCCGCTCGGGATACCTTCCCCCCGGCGGGACGACGCCCTTGGAGTTGACGAAGGGGTCCTCGCCGACGTCGTGCCTGGTGGGCACCCACCGGTGCAGCGGACCGCCCTCGGCGTAGTCGGACGGGTTGTCCAGCCGGATCGTGTACCCGGTGTGCGGCCGGAGGCCGCCGTCCACGTTCGAGTCGTCGAAGTAGTACTCGCCGCGCGCCGTCGTCCCCGCCGTGCCGACCAGCCGGCCCGCCCCGTCGTACAGGTGGACGGTGACGCCCGCCGCCGGGAGCTGGCCCGGCTCCTGGAGGCCCGTGCGCTCGGGGTCGTACCAGACGCGGTTGCCGATCTGCAGCGGTGCCCGGTCGCAGAGCACCTCCAGGTCGCCCATCGAGGCGCCCTTGCCGAACGGCGCGGGGACGTTCGCCGGGTTGAGCCGCAGCCCGACCCTCGGGTCCTGCCGGCCGTCCGCCCGCTGGACGAAGGCCGTGCCGTAGCCGAAGGCCGTGTCGTTGGGGTCGAACCCGGAGGTCCCGATGGTGGTCTCGACCTTGGACAGCGCCATGCCGGCGTAGGCCGCGTTGTGGTGGAAGCCCATCCGGCTGGTGTCGAAGAAGCGGGTGCCCCGGGGCGAGAGACCGCAGCCGTTGTTGGTGTCCAGCACGTAGGTGCCGTTCGCCGGGCAGGCCTTGTTCAGGTCGCCGCCCGACAGCACCTCGCCGACGGCGGCGCCCGCCGCCGCCTGGCCCGTCGCCCGGTCGGCGAGGCGGTCGCGAAAGGCCAGCAGCATCGAGCCGTCCGCCTCGAAGCCGACCTCGCCCAGCTCCGGCTCCGGCTGGGCGCGGTAGCCGGAGCAGGCCTGGCCGTTCTGCGTGGTCGGGTAGGTGTCCGTCCACGGGAACCAGCCCGCGCCGTCGCACGGGCCCGCGCCGACGGTCGACTGGCGTGGGTAGTCCAGCGGCTGGTCCAGCACGGCCGGCCCGAACCGGCCGGTGGCCGGGTCGAAGGGCAGCACGACCGCCCGCAGGTCCGACACCGCGCCCGTCGACTCGCCCGAGCAGACGCCGCCGAGGTAGCCGGTCCCGTCCTGCAGGCCCAGACCGAAGGGGCGCCAGTCCGCCGCCGAGGCACAGCCCGGTTCCGGGACGGGGTAGACGGCCTTCGGCGCCGCCGCGGTCGCCGAGGTGGCATCGTAGCGGTACAGCCGACGGTCGTTGAGGTTGACGACGAACAGATCCCTGCCGTCGTCCGTCACCTTGAGCCCGCCGAGGCTCTCCTTGCCCGGCACCGCCAGGAACGCGTCGTCCGCGTCCGGCCCGTGCGCGGTGCCCCCGGCGTCCGGGACGGTGGTGAACAGCGTGGTGCTGTTCCGCGCCGGGTCGGTCACGTAGATCCCGCCGGGGCCGCCCGGGCCGTAGCCCGTGGTGCGCTTGGCCGCCGCCGAGGAGAACACCCGCCGGTCGGCCCGGTTCCACGCGATGCCGAACAGGGTGCCGGTCTGCGCGTCGGTGGCGATGTCCGTGACGTTCACGTCCACGCCGTCCTGGCCGCGCGCACCGTACGGGAACGACACCAGCGTGCGCTGCGCACCGCCTCCCCACGTGGTGTTCTGGCAGGTCGTCACCAGGGGGGCGTTCCTCTGGCAGTAGTCGCCGGGGCTCCACAGCCCGGTGGTGTACGAGACGTTCCCGCCGCCGGAGAGGTCGACGAACTCCTCGTTGGAGCTCAGCAGGTTCGGCGCGCCGTCCAGACCCTGCCGCGAGGCGAAGACGGGGAACAGCACGCCCGGCTTCGGATTCACCACCCGCACCCGGTACTTGCCACCGTGGTCCCGGCGCGGCGGCGGTGCCAGCGTCACCGTCCCGTCGGCCGCCGTGGTGCCCTCGACACGAACCCGGTCCCCGCCGGTGAGCGTCACCCGCACGCCCGCCAGCCCCGGCTCCAGCGCGGGCGTCCACGCGCCCGAGGCGTCCACGGCCCGGACCACCCGGACCGTCACCGCCCCGTCCGCGCCCTGCGGGAACGCCGGCGGTGCCGTCAGCAGCCCGCTGCCGGTCAGCGCGACGGCGAGCACCGCGGCCCGCGCGACCCACGTCCTTCGTCCTCTCGTCCCCACCTGGGCCCCACTCTCATGATCGGCGGGCAGACGCCCGATCCCGACAGGGCCCCCAGGAGAGCCGCAACCGGTCGTGTACGTCCCCGTTTCGGGGCACGTTCACCGGTGCGTGTGACGCGGAACGGGCCGGAAATCGCATCAAGTTCTGATACCGCTCCGTGAGTTCGCATGCGACCCGAGGCGGCGGGGTCGTGCCGCCGGGGGAGTGCGGCGGGTCACCCGAGGTCGAAGGTGTTCGGCAGGCCGAGGCGGTAGCGGGCCTCGTCGACCAGCTTGAGCGGCTCCAGCTCCGGGGGCCGGAAGAGCCCCCGGACCCGGCAGCGACCGGCGCTCGAACCGTCCGCGTCCAGCAGGGCGTTGACGGCGCGCCGCGCGGACTCGTTGGCGCCCTCCATGGTCGCCAGGTCGACATCGGTGCGGACGTAGTCGCCGGCCAGGAAGAAGTTGCCCACCGCCGTCGCGGCGGAGGGCCGGTCGTAGAGCGTTCCGGCCGGGTGGACCAGCAACTGCTCGCGGTTGGCCGGCGCCGGCCCGCCCAGACCGGTGACGGCCGGGTCGAGGAACCACCCGTGCACGTCCGCGTCCGCCGGCCACCCGCCGCCCGGCCGCTCGAAGGCCCGCCGGCACTGCGCCCAGACCTCGCGGGCCACCTCCTCGCGGGTGCACTCCTTGGCCGTCCGGCCGTACAGGATCCCGGGCCGGTCCCACTCCGAGACGCAGACCGAGAGGCAGTCGCGCACCGTACCGTCGCCGTACGCGGCCGCGAAGTCCCGGTCCCAGAACTGCGCCTGGCCGACCGCGGTGAGCGACCACGGGGAGTCCAGGCAGACGGCGTGGCCGTGCACCAGCCGCACCGGGCGGCGCAGGTAGAACTGGATGCCCGTCATCCAGTCCGTGCCGATCGCGTCGCAGCGCGCCAGCCGGGGATCGGCGGCGCGCAGCCCCGGGCCCCAGGTGGCGCGGGCGTGCTCGACCGGCAGCGCGCTCAGGTAGTAGTCCGCCCGCACCGTCCCGGCGGCGCCGCCGCCGGCCGGCGCCACCCGGACCCCGGTGATCCGGCCCTCGGCGTACAGCACCTCCCGGACCTCGGTCCCGGTGCGGAACTCAACGCCCAGCGAGGCCAGATGGGCCGTCCACGGGTCGATCCAGGCCTCGCTGGTGGGGCCGTTGAGCACCCGGTCGGGCTGCCCGTCGCCGCCGCGCCCGAGCAGCCCGTTCAGCAGGAAGGCCTCGACGACCGTGCGGGCCACCGTACGGGTGCTGGCCCGCTCGGCCCGGGTCGCGACCAGGTCCCGGGTCAGGCCGACCCCGAGGAGGCGCTGGTAGTCGTGGGACATCCGCCCCGCCCTGATGAAGTCCCACCACGGCACCCGCTCCCACTGCTCCTCGCGGCGCACGTCGCAGCTGGTCAGGTGGACCAGGAGCCGGTCCACGAAGTAGGCGAGCTCGCCCGCGGGCAGGTGCAGCACCTCGTCCAGCGCACCGGCCAGGGTCCGCCGCAGGGCGTCCGGGGCGAGGTCGCCCAGGTCGAGCGGGCGGGTGACGGACCGGAACGGGAGGAGCAGTCCCGGGCGCGGGGCGTCGAAGGCCAGCAGCGCCTGGGTGGCGTCGCGCAGGTTGTCGTGGACGCCACCGGGGTTGCCGGCGTACGGGATGCGGCGCAGGGTGTCCGGCAGGTTGCGGTAGAAGCCGGGGAAGAAGCGGAAGCCGTGCTCGCCCGGCAGCGCCCGACGGCCACCGGCCGCGCTGCCCGGCACGTCCATGCTGCGGGCCTTGCCGCCGAGCGCGTCGTAGTACTCGTACACCGTCACCCGGTAGCCGCGCTCGGCCAGTTCGTGCGCCGCGCTCAGCCCGGAGACCCCGCCGCCGAGGACCGCCACGGTCCGCCCCGGGCCACCGCGGGCGCCGGCGCCCGTGTCCCGCGGGAGCGCGGCCGCGCCCGCCACCGGCCCGACGGCCAGAGAACCGCCCAACGAGGCCGCACCGGCCAGGAACTGACGCCTCGTCCGCCCTTCCACCGCACCCTCCCGCGAACCCTCGCCCAACCCCACGACGCGCACACCTCCACCCTCCTGGTCGCCCGAGCGGCGAGGACGACCCCGGGTGTGCAACGACCGGGCCCGGCACCGGTCACCCACCGCGCCTCGCGTCCACACCCCGGCCCGTACGGCCCGCGGCCCGTACGGTCCGCCCGGGCCCGCCGAAAATCCAGGTGCGCCCGGCCGACTCCCCCCGCACACTGGGCCGGTCACGCACCGTTGTCGCGAAGGAGCCCCGTGCAGGGAGCAGTCAGCGTCTCGCCCGCCCAGATCCCCGAGCTGCTGCTCGGCCTGGCCACCGTCCGCCCGGTGTTCCTCTGGGGCGCCCCCGGGATCGGAAAGTCCTCCCTGGTCAGGGCGTTCGCCGAGTCGCTCGGCCTGGAGTGCGTGAGCCTGGTCGGCACCCAGCTCGCCCCGGAGGACCTGATCGGCGTCCCGCAGCTCACCCCCGAGGGCCGCTCCCGGTTCTGCCCGCCCGAGCAGATCGCCCGCGACCAGCCGTACTGCCTGTTCCTGGACGAACTCAACGCGGCCTCGCCGGACGTCCAGAAGGCCTTCTACTCGCTGATCCTGGACCGCAGGATCGGCTCGTACGAGCTGCCGCCCGGCTCGATCGTGATCGGCGCCGGGAACCGCGCCACCGACGGCGCGCTCGCCCGCCCGATGGCATCCGCGCTGGTCAACCGCATGGTCCACGTCCATCTGCGGGCCAGCGCCGAGGACTGGCTGCGCTGGGCGGCCGGCGCCGGCATCCACCCCTGGATCGTCGACCACCTCACCGACCGGCCCGACCACCTGTGGTCCGCCCCGCCCAAGACCGAGGAGCCGTTCTCCACCCCGCGCGCCTGGCACATGCTCTCCGACGCGCTGCACTCCTTCGGCCCCACCCTGGACGAGACGACCCTCAAGGTCGTCGCCCACGGGCTGCTCACCGCGCAGCACGCGGTCGCCTTCTGCGGCTACGCGAAGATCGTCCGCAACTCCTACGGCCTGGAGGCGATCCTCAAGGGCGACGCCCGCTGGCCGCACCGGCTGGAGGACCGCGACCTGCTCTACTACCTGGCCGACGCCTTCCGCGGCCGGCTGGTCAAGGAACTGCCCGCCCGCAAGGAGCACGCCTCCGGGGCGCAACGGCAGACCGCCTTCCGGGCCAAGTCGCTGCTGGTGCAGCTGGCCGAGATCTCGGTGGAGGTCGCCCAGACGGTGATCGCCGACGGCTCGGACGGCAACCCGGTGCTGCCCGCCTGGTTCCTGATCGAGGCCGCCCGGGACATGCCCCGCCTGGTCGAGGCCCGCCGGTGAAGCACGCCCCGGCCGACCGGAAGAAGCCGGACCCGGGCGCCGAGGCCTTCGCCGAGGGCCTCCAACTGCTCCGCCGCAACCCGGCCCTTGCCGCCCTGCGCGCCGACGTCTGCCGCACCGAGACCTGCACCACCGCGCCGCCGAACGGCTGGGCAGTGGCCGACTCCAACGGCACCCTGCACGTCAACCCGCGCCGCCGGGCCGAACCCGAGGAATGGGCCTGGGTGCTGGCGCACTGCCTGCTGCACCTCGGCTTCGGCCACCTCCCGGGCGCCCGCGGCACCCGGACCCAGCCCGACACCCACCAGGCCGCCGCCCGCTGCGCGGTGGTCAACCGCTTCCTCGCCACCTTCCCGGTCGGCCGCGCCCCGGTCGTCCTCCCGCAGGAGTACCCGGGCGGCGACGAGGAGGAGCTGGCCGACCGCTGGCGCCGCGACGGCCTGCCCGCGCCCGACACCGCCGGGACGGCCGGCACCGCCGAACGCGACCAACTGCTGGTCGAATGGCGCGGCCACGGCCGGGCCCGCGAGGACTGGCCCACGGCCTTCGCCGCCGCGCTCACCCGCACCATGTCCGCCGCGATGGACCGGGCCGGCGGCCGGATCGACACCGAGACCGGCGAACGCCTGCCCGAACGGCCCTGGAACAGGGCACTCAACTGGTTCGTCTCCTCCTACCCCCTGCTCGGCGGCATCGCGGCCGGCCTCACCGTCGTGGCCGACGCCGAACTCGCCCGCGCCCACGACATCGCCGTCGCCGCCGTCAACGCCGAGGCCGGCGAGATCTACGTCAACCCGCTGCGCCACCACAGCGACGAGGAATGGCGGTTCATCCTCGGCCACGAGATCCTGCACGCCGCCCTGCGGCACGGCGAGCGCCGCGGCGGACGCGACCCGTTCCTGTTCAACGTCGCCGCGGACTACGTCATCAACGGCTGGCTGCTGGAGATGGGCGTCGGCGAGATGCCCGACGGGCTGCTGCACGATCCGCAGCTGAACGGCCTGTCGGCCGAGGAGGTGTACGACCGGATCGCCCGCGACCAGCGCCGCATCCGCCGCCTCGCCACCCTGGCCGGGAAGAACCGCCCGGACGTCCTCGGCGAACCGCTGGGAACGCCCCGGGACTACGTCGACCTCGACGACTTCTACCGCCGCGGACTCCAGCAGGGCCTCGAACTGCACCGGCGCGAACGCGGCCTGCTCCCGGCCGGGCTGGTCGAGGAGATCCGCGCACTCGCCCACCCCCCACTGCCCTGGGACGCCCGACTGGCCCGCTGGTTCGACGAGTTCGTGCCGAGCCCGGAACCGGTGCGCAGCTACTCCCGCCCCGCCCGCCGGCAGTCCGCCACCCCGGACATCCCCCGGGCCGGCCGCTACCGCCCCGAGGAGGAGGTGCCGCGCTGCACCTTCGGAGTCGTCCTGGACACCTCCGGCTCGATGGACCGGGCGCTGCTCGGCAAGGCGCTCGGCGCGATCGCCTCCTACGCCGCCGCCCGGGACGTCCCGGCCGCCCGGGTGGTGCACTGCGACGCCGCCCCGCACGACGCCGGGTACCTCCCGGTCGAGGAGATCGCCGGGCGCCTGCGGGTGCACGGGCGCGGCGGCACCGTCCTCCAGCCGGGCGTCGACCTGCTGGAACGGGCCGAGGACTTCCCGCCCGGGGCACCCGTCCTGGTCATCACCGACGGCGAGTGCGACGTCCTGCGGCTTCGCCGCGAGCACGCCTTCCTCGTCCCGCGCGGCGCCGCACTCCCGTTCACCCCGCGCGGGCCGGTCTTCCGGATGAGCTAGGCGTTCCGTCCCGTGAGGAAGGGGACGCGGCCCCCGCCGGGCACCGACGTCCCGCTCCGGGCCCCGGCCGGTGGCGCGGAACCGGGCCCCGGGCGCGGGCGTCCGTCCTTCTCGACGGTGGCCGATGATCAAGGCTGTCGGCCGTCCCCCGGAAGGAGAACTGTGACGGACCGTACGGCGAAGAGCACGCGGAAGAGCGCGACGAAGAGCGCAGGGAAGGGCACGGCGAAGAGCACGCGGAAGAGCGCGTCGCCCGCCGGCAGGGGCCCTGGGCGTCGCGCCGCGCTGATCGGGTGCGGGGTGCTGCTGCTGGGCCCGGCCGTGCTCGTGGCGGTGCGGCTGTTCGGGTGGGACGACGGCACGGTGTGGGCCCTGCCGATGGCCGGGCTGCCGTACGCGGCGCTGCTCAGCGTGCTGCTGCTGGTGGCGGTGGCGGTGCTGCGCGGGCGGTGGCTGACCGGGGTCGCGGCGGCGCTGGTGGTGCTGCAACTGTGGTGGCTGATACCCCGGCTCGTCCCGGGCGGGGCCGACGCGCCGGCCGACGCGCCCCGGCTGCGGGTGGCGACCAGCAACAACTTCATGGGGCAGGTCTCGCCGAAGTCCCTGGTCGACCTGGTGCGCGACCAGCGGATCGACGTGCTCGCGGTCGAGGAGCAGAGCGACTCCGCCGCCGACGCGCTGGACGCGGCCGGCATCCGCGCCCTGCTGCCGCACCGCGAGCGGCCGGCCGGCACCGACACCGCGCTCTACACCCGGCTGCCCGTCGGCTCCGCCGCCGACCCGGCCTGGCCGACCACCAACCTGACCGTCGACGTCGGCGGCCGTCCGGTGCAGCTGGTCGCCGTGCACACCTACTACCCGCTCGGCGACGCCCGCCGCTGGGCCGAGGGACTGCACGACCTGCGCGCCGCCGCGCCCGGACGCACCCGCAACGCGGTCCTGCTGGGCGACTTCAACGCCACCCTCGACCACAAGCCGATGCGCGACCTGATCGGCACCGGCCTGACCGACACCCACGAGGAACTCGGCGCGGGCCTCCTCCCGACCTGGCCCCAGGACCACCCCGACTACCCGGTCCCGGCCGCGATCCAGATCGACCACGTCCTGCACGGCCCGGCGCTGACCGCCGTCGACGTCTCCGAGCACGCCCTGCCGCGCAGCGACCACCGCGCCGTGGTGGCCGAACTCGCCGTCCTGCGCTGAACGCGGAACCCGAACGCGAGGGGCCGGGGACGGCTCCCGCACCGTCCCCGGCCCCTCACCGGGCCGCGGTTCCCGCCGCGGGGGCGGTCACCGGCGGCGCCGGCGGAACCGGGGGAGCAGCAGGCCCAGGACGGCGAAGGCGAGGGTCGACAGCACGGCGACGACAGGGGTGGGGAAGTACCCCGGCTGGACGGTCGACGCCTCGGCCGCCCCGGCGCTGCCGGGAGTCGTCGGGAAGGTGACGGTGACGCGCGTGCCGCGCTCGACCAGGCCGCTCCTGAGCGTGAGCTCCGCGTTCCACCGGCCGTCCGGCAGCTGTCCGTCGAGCGGGACGACCGCCTCCGCGAGGCTTCCCGGAGCCACGGTGGTGCCCGACCTGGCCGGGAAGGGGCCGGCGCGCAGCCCGCCGGGTCCGTCGGTGAGGGAGAGCGACCCGCCGATGTCCAGGGCGCGGCCGCCCGTGTTGCGGATCCGGGCGTGCACCTCTTTCCGCCCGTCGCGGGCTTTGGTCGGAGTGACCTGCTCGATCGTGAAGTCGGAGGGCGGCTCACCGCCGGGGCCGACGTCGATGTACATCCGGACCCCCACCCGGCCCAGGAACGCCAGGTTGTGCGAGCGGTCCGCCGGGTTGCCCGTCTGGGCCCAGACGACGCCGTAGCGCTCGCCGGCGGAGGCGTTCCCGGGCACGCGGACGGTGGTGCGCACCTGCGCCGTCCCGGAGGGCGCGAGGTCGAGCTCGGTCGTGTCCAGCGACGTCCAGCCGGTCAGCTCGTTGGGTGTGCGGTCCGCCGCGAAGACGAACTGTCCCCTTGTGACGGTGGCCGCCGCGGCGTACACGCTGACGTGCATCGGCGTGGACGACTCGTTGGTGACCTCCACCCGCCGCTCGATGGTCGTGCCCGGGGCGACGTGGTCGACGATGTAGGCCTGCGCCCGGGGGTCGTCACGGCGGTTCTCCGGGGCGTCGAGCAGCCTGATGCCGATGGTCTTCTTCGCGGGGGTCGGCTGGTGGGAGGGGTGCCCGGACGTCCCGGTGGCCTCGGGCATCCCGGACGATTCGGCGGCCCCGGGCCGCCCGGACGCCCCGGTGACCTCGGGCCCGGGCATCCCGTCCGCCGTCGCCGGCAGCACACCGATCGCCTGGACGACGGCCAGCAGCGCCAGCAGGACCCAGTAGCGGCGCGCGCGCCTCATGCGCTCAGGCAACGGAGTGGGTCAGCGTTCCGGTGTAGGTCCCGCCGATGGCGGAGGCCGGCACGGAGACGCCGACCGTCGGGTCCCAGCTCGCGGTGTTGTCCCCGACACCGGCGCTCCCGGTGACCACTACCTGCGGGGAGTTGCTCAGCGTCACGTTCGTCGGAGTGACGGTGATGGTGCCGGTCGTCGTCACCGTCCCGACCGTGTAGGTGGCTCTGGTGGCGGGCACCGTCGACGAACCGTTGGTGAAGTCCGTCTCCGAGGCGGTCACCGTCCAGGAGGCCGAGAGGAGGGCGCGGTCGTCGGTGACGGTCACGGGGCCGATCGGGGAGCTGATCTGAGTGCCGGGCGCTCCCGAGCCGAGGGCGGTGCTGGCCGGCACCGACATCGACAGGGCGCCGGACGTGACGGTGAACGTGACCGTGGTGCTGGGGTCGGCCGCCGCGCCGGCGAGACCCGGCTGGACCAGAACGAGGGCGACGGACGCGGCCGCGGCGGGCAGGATTCGCATGCGTACAACAACTCCTGAAGTAGCCGTCCGTGGATGGACATGCCGGGTGACGTGATGTCAGACAAACCGGCGCGGCCCCTTCGCGCAAGCCGACGACGGCCGCACTCCGCCACCGGAATGACCACATTTCAGCCGGATCGAAGCCCGGGTCGTCCCGTCCCGTCACTTGGGTGGCCACCCGGCCGCGGTGACGGAGGGACGGCGAACCGGCGCCGGTTCGCCGCGCCGTTCCCCAGGCCTGTTCCAGGGGGCTCCCTCGTCCCGCCGCGGCGTTCCAGGGGGCGACAAAAGCGCAGGTCACGGGGGGTTCCACCGTTCCAGCGTCCCGAACCGCCGGGCGGTGGTGGCGGGCGGGACGGATCCCGGGGCAGTCTGTGGTCCGGCGGCGACCGGCACCGAGCCCGAGGGGCCGCCCGACCCGCCCGACCCGCCGGGCCTCCGCGGAGGCGACGGCCATGACGGCCTGCGCCGTCCGCCCGCCGTCGGGCCGAACGCCCCCGGCACGCCGAACGCCTCCCGCCACGCACCACCCGACCCAGAAGGAAGCCCTGCCATGCGCACCTCGAACCGCCGCCCGATCGCCGTCCTGCTGGCCACCGCCGGGCTGCTGGCCGCCGGGGCCGTCCCGGCCGCCGCCGTCCACGGCGGATCGGACACCACGACCAGGTCCCACCCGTTCGTCGTGGCCCTGGAGACCGCCACGGGCGAGCAGTGGTGCACCGGCGCGCTGATCGCGCCGACCAAGGTGCTCACCGCGGGCCACTGCGTCGCCGAGGCGGCCGACCCGACCTCACTGCGGGTGATCGCCGGGCGGACCGACCTGACCGGCTCCGGCGGCCAGGTCCGCCGGGTGAAGGGCTACCGGGTGGACCCGCGCTACACCCCCGGCCTGGACCACGACTCCGCCGTCCTCACCCTGGACCGTCCGCTGCCGCAGGCACCGGTCCGGGTGGCGCGGCAGGGGGACGAGGCGCTGTACCGGTACGGCCGCCCGGCCACGCTGCTGGGGTTCGGGCGCACCGGCTCGGACGGGCGGCCCGGCACCCACCTCAAGCAGGCGGAGCTGACGCTGGCTCCGCCGGCCTCCTGCGACCCGTACACCTCGCCCGGCGATTCGCCGTTGCTCAAGGTCTGCGGCCTGCCGCGGGCCGGCACGACGGACAGTGTCTGCAAGGGGGACTCGGGCGGGCCGCTGGTGGCAGGCGGCGTGGTGATCGGCGTGGTCTCCACCGGCAACAAGTACTGCGACACCCAGTACCCGGTCTCGGTGTTCACCCGGGCCACCGACGTCCCCGCGCAGCTGCTGTCCTAGCCGGTGCCGCGCTCGGGTGCGGTGCTCGGGCGGCGCGCCCGGGCGGCGCACCCGGAGGCGGAGGAACGCCCTAAGCGCCGCAGGTCAGGTCCTTCGCGGGCAGCCGGCCCGTGGTCAGGTAGCGGGTGACGCCGCCGTCCGCGCAGGAGGGGCCGGCCACCACCACGCCGTGGCCCTCGCCGCCGGCCACCGTGACCATCCGGGCACCGTGCAGCGCTCGCCGCATGCCCTGGGCCATGGCCGGTGTCGCCTGCGGATCCCACTGGTTCTGCACGATCAGCGCCTTGACGTCGTTGTTCACCACGGTGGCCGGCTCGCCGCCTGCCGGCTTCCAGAACGCGCACGGCAGGATGTTGGCCCCCAGGTCGCCGGCCAGCGGGTACCGGGCCCGGTCGCGGACCGCGTCCCGGCGGTACTGCTCGGGGTCGCGCGGCCAGCTGCGGGTGTCGCCGCAGAGGACGGCCCACGCGACGGAGACCGTGTTGTCCGCCGGAACGACCGACGGCACCGCCGGTGCGGCCGGCCCGCCCGCGGCGGCGGCCTTCAGCGCGACGATCCAGGGGGTGACGGCCCCGACGTGGACGAACGCCGCGTAGCCGGACCGGATGGCGTCGCCGTCGAGCGACCCGTCCTCGGTCGGGACGGGCGTGCGGTCGGCGTTGGCGACCAGGTCCCAGTACGTCCTGCGGACCTCCGCCGCCGTCGCACCCAGTCCGTACGCCGCGTTGCGGGCGGCGGCCCACTCGGTCCAGCGGGTGAAGGCGAGTTCGGCCCCCGCGGACGCCTCCCGGAACCCCTCGCGCCACACGAGCGACGGGTCGAGCGCGCTGTCGAGCACGAAGCGGTCCGAGCGCTGGGGGAACATCTGGGTGTAGACGGCGCCCAGGTAGGTGCCGTACGAATGCCCGAAGTAGGAGATCCTCCGCTCGCCCAGTGCCGCCCGGACGACGTCCATGTCCCGCGCCGTGTTGCGGGTGGTGATGTGCGGCAGCACGTCCCCCGCCTTGGCCCAGCACTTGTCGGCCACCGTCCGGGCCCAGGCCACGTCCTTCGCGAACGTCCCTGCCGAGTACGGGTGTTGGAAGGTCCGCTCGTCGGCCTTCAGGTCGCAGCCGATCGGCGAGCTCTGCCCGGCACCGCGCGGGTCGAACCCGATCAGGTCGAACCGGTCCCGCACCTCCGCCGGCAGCAGCGGCTCCATCTCCACGGGCATGGTCAGCCCCGGGCCGCCCGGGCCCCCGGGATTCATCAGCAGCACGCCGTGCCGCTGCTTCGCGCTGCCCGCCCTGACCCGCGATATCGCGATGTCGATCGTCCGGCCGCCGGGGTCGGCGTAGTCCAGCGGCACCTCGACCTTCGCGCACTCGAAAGCCGCCGGGCGGTCCGCATCGCAACGCTCCCAACGGAGTTGCTGCTGCGCGTACCGCTGGAGCGGATCGCCCGCCGCGAACGCCGTCACGGGGGTGAGCGCCGCCAGCGCGGTCGTCACCGCGCCGACCGTCAGCGCGGAAATCGTCCGTCCGTCTCGCAGAACCATGCCAGTCCTCTGTGCAGAATCGGTGCCTCGGAATTGCTTCCAGTCTCCGTTCCGCCGCCCCGCACCCCGTACGGCGCGAGGATGGGTTCATGATCCAACCTGCGGCGTACGCCGCCGCGCCGACGTAGGGCCGGAGGCCCATGCCCCGTCATCCACCGGGCCGGACGGCCGGACGGCCACCCGGCCCGGGGTGCCGGCGTCCACGGGGGCGGTCACCCGGGGGAGTGGAGAACGGGCGAATCCCGGGCGGGGTCGCTCCGCCGGGCAGTACGGTGCCCGCATGACCGTGCTCGTCCGCCGTCGTCACATCGACTTCGGCCGCATCCACTCCACAGGCTGTCCGGTCATCGTCTGATCGCCCGCTCCACCCGGCCGCGCCGTTCCGCTCCGTTCCGTTCCGTTTCGAACGGCACCGCCGCCGCTCCGTGCCGCCCGCTGCCTGCCGCCCGCTGCCCGCCCCTCGGCGTACGCGGCCCGCACCCGCGCGTGCAGGACGGAGGGCCCCGCACGTCCCGGCCGACCACGATCCGACCGCACCGAAGGGACAGCCGTCCACCATGACCGAAACCGTCACCGACCACTACCTGCGCAACAACGCCGACTACGCCGCGGCCTTCGACGGGCCGCTCCCGCTCCCGCCGGCCCGCCGCACGGCCGTCCTGGCCTGCATGGACGCCCGGCTCAACGTCTACGGTGCGCTCGGCCTCGCCGAGGGCGACTCGCACGTGATCCGCAACGCCGGCGGGGTGGCGACCGACGACGCCATCCGCTCGCTGGCGATCAGCCAGCGGCTGCTCGGGACGCGGGAGATCATCCTCATCCACCACACCGACTGCGGCATGCTCACCTTCGGCGACGACGCCTTCCGCGAGTCGATCCGGGAGGAGACCGGCGTCAAGCCCCCGTGGGCCGCCGAGGCCTTCGCCGACCTGGAGACGGACGTCCGCCAGTCGGCCGCCCGGATCCGCACCAGCCCCTTCGTCCCGCACACGGGCGCCGTGCGCGGCTTCGTCCTCGACGTCGCGACCGGCCTCCTCAAGGAGGTCGTGCTCTGACCCGACGGCGCCCCGGTGCGGCGGCCGGACGAGGCCGCCGCACCGG
>NZ_JBHVRT010000080.1:0-14321 GCF_042885555.1 Kitasatospora sp. NPDC058048
ACGCCGAGTGGGTCAGATCGTTCAAGGCCCTGCCCGGCGACCGCCACGGCGAGGACCAGCTCGGCTTCACGGCTTTCGGGATCCAGACACAGGGTCCCTACGGGCCTTTGGCCCTCCGTTCGCGCCTGACCTTCGGTCAGGCGGCGGACCCGCTCCGCGTGTCCGCACCCGGGCTTCGCCCGGGTGGGCCCGGCGCTTCGCGCCTTGGCCGGCACCACTCCGCTTCGCTCCATGGCGCCGGTGGGCTGATGCCCGTTCACATGGTTGAACTGGGATTTTGGCTGAACTCACGACGGGCTGACTGGGGGAGGGTGGCCCCGAGGGGGGCGTGTGCGGGTCGGCTTCGCTTCTCTCAGGTTGGTCTAGACCGTGGTCCAGGCCAATATTTCGGCCCCGGGTGAGGTTGGGGTGCGCTACCCTCGGAGGGTGAGCAACGGTGACCAGTGTATCAGTTGGCCTCTGTCAGGAAACCTTGCCGGATGCGGGGTCCGCCCTCGACAGTTCCGGGGTTTCCCGGTTTTTCTCCGGGCTGACTGATAGGCTACCGCAATCCGCCCGCACATTGATTTTGATTCCCGTCCTTTCTGGCCTCTCGGCCCGGCCGGTGAATGTATCAGAAACGCACTGTCAGCAGTTCTTGTCAGATCCCGGGTCCGGCCTGGGGGCATTCGAGGGAGAACATTTCTGTGAGCGTGGAGACTTTCCTGGCGGAGGATCAGGGGCCCGAGGAGATCACGCTTCGCCACCACCAGGTGGAGGCGCTGGAGGCGATCGTGCGGGGCCTGACGCTGCGTCCGGGGCAGAGTGCGCCGGCGGGGCTGCGGGTGACCGCGCAGATGGCCACGGGCTCGGGCAAGTCGTTCGTGGGGGCGGCGGCCGGGCAGCGGCTGGCGCCCCGCGGCGTGGTCCTGGTCGTGGTGCCCACGCTGGACCTGCTGGTGCAGATGATCCGGGAGTGGCGCCGGGGTGGGCGGGCCGGGGAGATGCACGCGGTGTGCTCGCTGGCCGTGGGCGAGCTGCCGTTCGGCGTCCATGCGAGCACCGGCGGGCGGCAGATCGGGTGGTGGATCGAGCAGGCCGCCCGCAGGCGCCGGCCGCTGACCCTGTTCGCCACCTACGCCTCGGTGGGGGCCGTCGAGGACGCCTACGAGTACTACGCCGAGCGCGGCCAGGCGCTGCCGCCGCTGGACCTGATGGTCTGCGACGAGGCGCACCGCTCCTCCGGCCACGCGGAGAAGACCTGGACGGTCGTCCACGACAACGACCGCATCCCGGCGCTGCGGCGGCTCTACATGACAGCGACGCCGCGGATCTGGGCGCCGCCGAAGGCCCGCGCGCGGCAGCGTGAGGGGGCGCACCAGCCGCTTCCGGAGGAGTTGGCGGTGTCGATGGACGATCAGCAGGTCTACGGGCGTCAGGTGGTGTCCCTGGGGCTGGCGGAGGCGATCGACCGCAAGCTGTTGGCGCCGTTCGAGGTGGTGGTGCTGGAGCTGCGGGACCCGGGCGCGGACCGGGCGGCGGCGGAGCGGCAGCCGGTGCCGTGGGGGCCGGGGGTGGGTGAGGCCGAGGACGGCGAGGACGACCAGGTGCCGGCCGAGCGGATCGCGGCCATCCAGGCCGGGCTGGCCAAGACGATCGTGGAGCGGAGGCTGAGGCGGGTCATCACGTTCCACAACCGGACGATCGAGGCCAGGTATTTCTCGGAGACGCTGAACCAGGCCGTTGACCGGCTGCACGCCGAGAACCCGGCGAAGTACCCGGAGGAGTTCTGGGCGCAGTGGCTTTCCGGTGAGCACGAGGTGGATTTCCGCAAGGAGACCATCCGGGACTTCGGAACCGCCGAGGAGGACGAGGGACTGGAACATGCCGTCCTGTCGAACTGCAAGGTGCTCGGCGAAGGCGTCGATATTCCGAATGCGGACGCGGTGCTTCTCCAGGGCCGGGGCAGCATGGTGGATATCGTCCAAGCCATCGGCCGGGCCCTGCGCATGAAGCCGGACGAGGGGAAGACAGCCAGCCTGATCGTGCCGGTTTTCCTCAAGCCCGGCGAGGAGCCCGGGGACATTCTGGAGTCGGATTCCTATTCGCCGCTCGTCAAGATCCTCAGTGCGATCCGGTCGCACGACGCGCGGGTGGTCGAGTCCCTGGCCGTGCCGCAGAAGTCCGGCAAGCGGACCACCGGGCGCAGCGCTGAGGCGCAGGTGGCGCCGGGTGTGAGTGAGGGTTCGCCGTCGTTCTCGCTGCCGGTGCGGTTCCAGACGCCGGTCGGCTCGGACGTGCTGGCGCTGTTCATCTCGACTCGCGTGCTGACGGGTGAGAATCAGCTCTGGCGCGAGGGGCTCGGGCACGCACGACGGTGGTACGAGGAGACCGGCGGACTGGATGTTCCGTGGTCCACGCGGGTCGGTGAGAACGAGAATTTCCGGCTCGGAGAATGGCTGGCACAGCGCCGGGTGGAATTCGCGAATGGTGAATTGGCGCGCCACCGGGTCGACATGCTGGAGCAACTCGGCATGATCTGGTCCGTCTCCGACGCACGCTTCGACGCCGGGCTGGACTGGGCGCGGGTCTGGGCGGCGGAGCACGGCGGCTCGTTGGCGGCGCCGGCGCGGGCGGCGGTCGGCGGGTACGCGATCGGGGCCTGGCTCGCCGGCCTTCGGGCGGCGGCCGAGGTGCCCGAGGGCGAGCCGGGGGCGCTGGATGCGGAGCGGCGGGCGGCGCTGGAGGAGATCGACCCGTGGTGGTGCCCGCAGTGGCCGATCGTCTGGCAGCGCTCCTACGCGGTGGCCCGGCAGTGGTGGCTGGAGTCGGACGGCCGGGTCGACTGGGCGCAGCTGCCGGTGGAGACAGAGTTCGAGGGCGAGGCGCTCGGCCGGTGGGTGCGGGCGCAGCGGGCCGGGTGGGCCGAGCTCGACCAGGAGCAGCAGGACCTGCTGGCGGCGCTCGGCATCGAGGAGGACCAGGAGCTCGCCGCCGCGCGGGCGGCAGCCGCGGCGAAGCCGAAGGTCTCGCGCGCCGACCGGTTCGGCGCCGGCCTGGCGGCGCTGGCGGCCTTCGTCGAACGCGAGGGGCACGTCCGGGTGCCGCGCACCCACAAGGAGAACGGGGTGTCCCTCGGGTCCTGGCTGAACAACCAGCGCGCCCGCCGGGACAAGCTCACCGCAGAGCAGCTCGGGCAGCTGGAGGCCCTCGGGGTTGGCTGGTAGGGGTCGGCACTGCCGGAGTCGACGGGTCGGGGCTGCCGGGCCCCGAGAAATGCTAGGAGGCCGTCACCTGCGGGTGACGGCCTCCTAGGGTTCTGGTGGTGGGGCTTGAGCGGGTCGGGCTTGTGCTTCTCGGCTACCGCCAGGTCCCTGTTGTTGGGCGCTCTGGCATGGTGCTGGGATAGTTCAGCTGTCCAGCTGCGGCGTTGGCCAGCCCTTGGGTCCACCTGTCGATAAAGACGTCGAGGTCGGTGATGTCCACCGCCTCGAAGGGCCATGCCACTTGACGCACGTCCATACCTGACCCCAGCGCGGCGCGGGCTTCCGGACCCGGGATGAGGGCGTACGGCTCGATCGCCGGCATCATCTGGATCACGATTGGGTTCGTCATGAACGCCGTCTCGTACCAGTGGTACTCGCCCTCGGTCTGGGCGTCGCAGTACCAGAGCGAGTGGTTGCGACCCTGGTAGCCCCGATAGTTGGCGTCGCACTCAAGGGAGATCGTGGCGTAGGCAATGACGTCGAACCTCGGTGTCGTGCCCTGTCTCCATATTCCGAGATCGGCCTCGTATGCGGCGGACATCTTGAGCCGACCGCGGTTCAGTGTCACTGCCCACCCGCCTTGGGCGCCGTTGTCGAGCCGGGCTGACGGAGCAGCCTCCATGACCGCGTCCAAGACCGTCTGGGAGATCCGGGTCAGCTTGTTCTTCGCTGCCCGGAACTGGTCTTTGCGCTGTTCGAGCTCGCTCTGGTGTTGCGACTGTCGCCGGGCGGCTTCGGCCCTGCGAGCAGCCTCGTCACGGTGGGCCGCCGCCAGTGCGGCCAGTCCGCCGGTACGCGGAACCTGCTGGATCTTCTCCAGTCGGACTACCAGGTTGCCGGGGTTCGGCCGGTCATTCGGTGACTTGTTGAGGCACTCCTCGACCAAGGCGTCCAAGGCGGCCGGGACGCCGGGCCTCGCGGGCGGGTCTTCGTGCAGGTGCTGGTGCTGGAAGTCTGAGTCGTACGGGCCAGTGAATGGCCAGGTGCCCAAGATCAGTTCGTGGGCGATGACACCGAGGGAGTAGATGTCGGAGGCGATGGTCGCCCGCTGCATCCGCCAGCGTTCGGGGGCCATGTAGGGCGTGGTCCCGCCGAATTTCCAGGTGTGGGGGGCCGTCTCGGCATCGGCGACCCGGGCCATCCCAAAGTCTGCGAGGCACCAAATGCCATCGAGAAGCAGGATGTTGGCGGGCTTGAGGTCCCGGTGCACGACGTCACCGTCCAGGTCAGCCAAGGCCGCAGCGACGTCGCGCAGGACCTGGACGACCTCGTCGAGTGGGAGCGTGCCGCCGGATTCGGCCAGGTGCTGCTTCAGCGACTTGTCCGCCTGCGGCATGACGATCGCCCACTGGTCCTCGTGCTCGCCTTGGTCAATGACTGGGACGACGTTGCGGGCTCCCGCCTTCGGGAACTGGAGCTCTCGCTCGTGGCCTGGTTCCTTGTCGATAAGCTTCACCACAGCCTGCTGGCCGTCCTCGGAGCGGGCCTCGAAGACCTTCCCAAACCCGCCCTCCCCAATCTGTGCGCCGAGTTCCCATCGCTGGCCCAGAACCACTTGTTGCGCCACGCCCCGCCTCGCCTGATACGTCGCTCAGTGGACGCGTGCGCGTCCGACGACCCATCATGCCGCAGCGCCCCGACACTGGCCCCACCCTCGCGGTCGGCCACCGGCCGATCCGTGCCCGGAAGGGGCCGTGGTGTCGGTGGGCAGGAGCACAATGTTGCGCAGGTAACCCTTTCGGCCCATTGGGAGCAGAATGGACAGACGCCTTATCCAGACCGCGGTTGTCGGATTCCCGGACTCCGATGAACCGGCGATCTGCCCCGAAGACCCGCAGGAGCTGGACCTCTTCCGGCTGGAGAACACGGGCACCACCTGGTGGTGCGGCCTGAACCTCCCGGGCGGCTGCGGCCGCCAGCTGATGACCCGCCGCTGCGATGACAAGATCTGCCACTTCGCGCACTACCCCTCTGCCGGCGACGAGCACGGCGTCCAGTGCGGGCGCCTGGCCCGTGGCAAGGACAGCGCGGACCACCTCTTCATGAAGGCCGACCTCGCGGCCTGGCTGAAGGCGCAGGACATGGCCGTCACCTTCGGCTTCCCCGAGCCCCGGGGCTCCGCTGTCGTCTCCGACCTCGCCGACGGCCGCCGCCTCTTGGTCCACCTCGACCGGACCCAGCCCGTGAACTGGGACGATGCCCAGGTCACCGAGTTCCTCCTCGGCACCGGCGTGCTGATCCCCCCAGACCGCCTCGCCGCCCGCGGCTACGTCCACCGCATCCGTTACGAGAGCGAGCGGGACGGCCGCCGACCGCTGATCATCGGCACCCAGAGGCCCGACCGGACCGACTGGTCCGACCTGCGCGCCCTCATCCTCACCGCGCAGGGCTTCGCCCCGGCTACCCGCTCCGAGACGTCCCCGGCCGAGCAGACCGCCACCGGCGGCCCCGCGTCGCCGGAGCGCGCGGGTGAGCGGCGGTCGATCGTCACGGTGGCCCGCTCCGACACCGCGGCGGCTACCGCCGCCCGCAACCACGAGGCGGTCCAGGCCGCCGTCCGGGACCTCAACTGGGCCGGTCCGGAGCGGCTCCGCGACGCCCTGGCCACGATCGAGGAATTGCTCACCCAGGACCAGAGTCTGGAAGACGACCGGAACCTGGGCGAGGCCCTGGCCGCCGGCCGACGGCGGCTCACCCTGCAGACCCGCCGCCGCACCGAGGTGATGAACCAGCTGCGCCGGACCGAGCCCGGCACGCTTTCCCGGGAGCTCCTGAAGGAGGCCCAGCAGCTGACCTCGGATCCCGGCGCCTCGGAAGAGGACCGCACGCTGGTGGCCGAACTGAGCGATCAGTACCGTGCCGAAGCTGAGCAGCGCCTCGCGGACGCGCGGCGGCAGCGGATCCTGGCCGAGCAGCAGGAGAAGGAAGCGCTCCAGCAGCAGCGGGCCGAGCTCCGCCGGCGCCAGGAGCAGGCCCTGGCCGAGCTGGAGGCCGCCCAGCTGAGGACGAGGGGCGCCGCCCCGGCCGTGCCTCGGCGGCGCGAGACACCGAAGGTGGCCGCCGAGTACGCCGAGCTCGCCAAGCCCTTGCTCGGGGCGCTGAAGAAGGCGGCCCGGGAAGGGGAGACCCGCACCTGGGAGTCCATTGCCGACCGGACCGGTACCAAGCGCCTGCGGCAGCTCGGCCACCCGGCGAGGGTCGAGGTCCTCGTGATCGCTGAGAGCGGGCCCCCCGCCGACCGGCCACTGTGGTCGGTCGTCCTGGCCTCTGCTGGCGGCCAGGAGGCACTCGCGATCCACCGTGCCGTCTGCGAACGGCTGCAGCGCCCCCTGCCCGACGCCGACGAAGCCCTCCGCACGCGCCTCGACGAGGAGCGGATCATCCTCCAGCACGGCTGGTAGGGCTCACGATGTCCGGGGTTCCCCAAAGCGGGAGACCCCGGACATCGGCCACCGCACGTAGACCCGGCCCCGCACCGGGCAGTTGGAGGCCTTGGGCGTCGGTTGGTAGGCGGGGTGGTGTCGTGACGGTGCCTGCGGCGCAGCGTCGGTCCGCCCGGACGCGCCGCGTCAGGCCGGGGCGGAGGGGACAAGCCGGACGGAGGCGGCCAGGCGGGGGCGAGCCGAGGCCGGCGGGGGCGAGCCGAGGCCGGCCGGGCAGTGGCACTAGAGCGGCACTCCGAGGCGCGCCCACTGCGCGTGAACCTCGGCAAGCGCCGTCCGGCGGCCCTTGCGGCGCCGGCCCAGCATCAGATCGGCTGCCGCCTCGCGCACCGCCGGGCCGTCGAGTTCCAGCACCACGAGCAGCGACTCGAGGTCCGCCGCCATCTCGGCCGGCGTCCGGACCGTCGGGTGGCCCAGATCCTCCCCGAGCGGCAGCAGCGTCGACCGCAGCGCGGCGGCGACGTCGCGTAGGGCTTTGAGGGCCCAGGCGGGCAAGGGGTAGAGGACGGCCTGGGTGGCGGTGTCCGGCGGGGTGTCGAGGAGGCCTGCGGCCAGGCCGAGGACCTCGGCGAGATAGGGAGCGGGGCGGATCCAGGCGAGGGTGCCGGGCAGGACCCCCGGCAGGTCCAGCACCAGCGGGCCCCTACGGACCGGCGCCGTGGTCGCGGCGGTGCGCCGCCTGCGGCGCCAGGGCTCGCCGCCGGGCGGGAGGAAGACGCGGCCCGGCCGGGTACGCAGGTCCTCGTGCTCGGCGGCGGCCAGGTGGCGCGACGAGTGGTACACCCTCACCGGCACCCCCGCTCCCCTGCCCGACGGCGAGACCCTCGCCGAGTACCACCGGCGCGTCGTCGCCGCCGTCGAGACCGGCGGCGAGGCCGGCGCGCCCTCCGCGACGGCCCCGGACCGGTAGCCGCTTCCCCTACTCGTCCCGACCCGGTGGTCTCCGCCCCGCGAGCAGGGCGGAGACCACCGTTGCTCCTCGGGACCCGGTTCCCGCAGGTTGTCGAGGGTTGACCGGCCGCCAGGATGGTGTATAGCCCACTGCTTTCGCCGTACCCGCACCGTTGGACTTTGCCCCCGGAGAGGACTTGACCGGCACGCTGGCTCCCCTACCGTCCAGCACCACGGACCCTCGGCCCTGCCCGGGCACCGCGTACCGGCAACCCGTCGTACGCGGCTGCGTCCGTTCACCGCTCACGACTCGGAGGGGAACCATCATGACCACGCGCTCTTCACGGCGGCGACACCCTGCGCCGCGCGCCGGCAGGACGAACCAGCACTCCCAGACGGCGCGGCCAGAGCGGCCGGCCTGGCGCGATCCCGGCCGGATGCTCGGCTCAATGCTGTCGAACGCCGGCTCCGCGATGTTCGTCGCCGCGCTCGTGTTCTTGCTGCAGCACGTCGAGGTGACCTGGCGCTGACGCCGGGGCCGGTCCGTCGCCTGCTCTGGGGTTCGGGCGCGGACCGGCCCGTCCAGTGTCCGCGGTGACGATCGGCGACCGCCAGCTGCATCTGCGGAACCTAGACACCTACGCCTACGAGGTGGCCAGCCTTCACCGGGAAGACGACGACGAGGACGACCAGGGCGACGTGCCCGAAGAGCTGGACGCCACGCTGGAGTGGGCCCGCGCCTGGGTGTGCGTGCTCCAGCAGTCCCTGCCCTGGCCGTTCCGCGACATCCTGCTCTACAGGGAGCTGGACACCCGCCCCGCCCACCGCATCCTCTACTGCTGCGCCGCCGCGCCCCCAAGGCGGCTGCGCCGTGGTTCACCACGCTGGTCTACCTCAACCCGAACGACAACGTCGGCGCCCGCTTCGTCGCCCCCGACGGTCCCCAGAACCCCACCGCTGGTGGCTACCTGACCGGGATCTTCCAGTCATGTCCCCGTGGACGTCGGACCGGGGTAGACGATCCAGTTGGTCAGGCGCAGGGCGTCGAGGGCTGCGCTCGGGGGGATGCCGGTCTGTTCCGCGGCGTGCCGGCGGGCCTGGTCAAGGTGGCGGAAGACCAGGTTGTTCTCAGGTGCGCGGATGGGGTTCGGGGCGATCACGGTGGGGTTGGCCATCCAGGTGGTGGGGTCGACGCTGGCCTCCTCCAGACACCTGGCGGTGTCCGTGCTGCAGGCGGGTCCGTGGCCGGTCTCGGTGATGCGGGCGAACGCGGCCGTGTGCGGGTTCTCCGGCGTCGGCTGATGCGTGAAGCAGTACAGGACACCGCGCGGCCTGGTCCGGTCCGGGTGGACGGCGCTTGGTGTGCCACCAGCGCGGATGCGGTCGGCGGCCAGCGAACGTAGCGCGTTGCCGAGCCAAGCCCGTGCCTGGTCGGTGAAGACGGGCCGGTAGGGGCTCTCGTCGTCGCCCCGGATCTGGCGCAGCAGGCGGGTGAAGGTGCGTGGTTGGCGGGGGCAACCGGGGAAGAGGCGGTCGTCGATGCCGACAAGTGCAGCGGCGATCCGGGCTTTGTCGAGGATGAGATCCATGATGTGCAGGACGAGATCGATGCCGTGGTCGGGCAGGACAGTCCAGCAGGTGACGGTGAGGTGGGAGGAGCCGAGACGTTGGAGGCGGCCGGCTCGCTGGCCCATGCGCTCGGGGTTCCAGGTGAGGTCGTAGTTGATGCAGTAGGCGGCTTCCTGGAGGTTGATGCCCTCGGAGAGTACGTCAGTACACAGCAGCAGGTCGTAGTCGTCGCGGGGTGCGGGTCGGCCGGCTCGGGTGGGTCCGAGGGCCGCAGTGCGGGGGCAGAAGCGGCTGAGGATCTTGGCGAGGCCTTGTCGGGAGAGTGGTTTGTCCGCTCCGACGACCGCGGTGCGGCCACGGTAGGCGGCCAGTTTGGGGTCGGTGTCGATTCTCGGGATGAGCCAGTGGGCGAGGTCGTTGATAGTGACGCGGGAGCTGGAGAACACCACGACCTTGGGGCTGTGGGGGTCGGCCGCGCTCTCGTGGAGACAGCGCAAGATGCTGTCGCGTTTGGGGTCGGTGGGGATGAGGTCGCGGGCCGTGCGGGCGATCCGGCCCAGCAACGCGGCATCGGCTTGCAGGTCGGTGCGCAGCGCGGTGGTGTCGAGGTCCCCGGCTGACACGTGGACCAGGTCGTGGCCTTGGGCGGTGATGAGAGTGAGGAGGCTGTCGGGGTCGGTGGTCTCGTCGGGTTCGGTCAGGCCGGCACGGATCTCGGCGGTCAGCCGCTTGCCGGGGATTTGGACGCCGCCGTGTTCTAGGTCGGCGAGTGTGCGTCGGCAGCGCCGTTCCATCACGCCTGTGGTGGAGGCGAGAGCCGCGAGGGAGGATTCGAAGCGTTTGAGGACCATGGCGCGGATCAGGCCGGCGATGGAGGTCTCCATCCGCCAGGTGGGGACAAGGAGATAGCGGTCCAGGTTGTAGGCGGCCATCGAGAGGGGTCTGGATGCCGGGGTGGGGGTTGGGCCGCGCAGGCGGCGCAGGGCGCGGCGGTCGCTGCGGTCGAGGTGGGAGTCGCCGATCAGGGCGTCGACCAGGAGGGTCAGCAGGCCCTGTTGCGCTCCGGTGAGGTGGTAGCGCACGGCGTGGGTGTACAGGACGGGGCGGGTAATGCCGTGCAGGGTGTCGTGGTAGGCGTGTTCGATGAAGTGCCAGTCACGGCGGACGAGGCGGTGGTCGAGTTCGCGGTGGAGGTGGTGGAGTTCGAGGGGGGTGAGGTCGAGCAGGTTGCGCAGGGCGGCGCTGAGCGGTCGGCTGGCAGGCGGCAGGCGGCGGGTGCGGGCCGGGGAGAAGGTACGGGTCGGCTTCCAGCCGGGTTCGAGGTCGGCGTCGGCGAGGACGAGCAGTTCCCACAGGTCGCCGGTGTCGTTGTTGACCGGGGTCGCGGTCAGCAGGATGAGCCACGGGCGGGTCTTGGCGGCGGCGAGCAGGGAGCGCAGTGCCTCGTTGCGTTTGCGTCGGGGGTTGCGCAAGGCGTGGGCCTCGTCGCAGACGATCAGGCCGTAGTCGCGCCAGGCGGCCGTGCCGGCCTGGATGGCGTCGTAGGTGCTGGTCAGCTGGTTGTAGGTCACGACGTCGGGGTTGAGTCCCCAGCGCCCGAGGTGGTCAAGCCAGGTCTCCTTGACCGCGGCCGGGGTGACGACGAGGACGGGGCCGCGGGGCAGGAAGGGGTCCTGGGCGCGGTTGGCCGCAGCGTGGCTGATGCACTCGCCGGCGATGTAGGTCTTGCCCAGCCCGACGGTGTCGGCGAGCAGCGCTCCGCCGTGCCGACGGCAGATCGTCAGGAGCTGGGCAAGGCCGTCACGCTGGTAGGGCTCCAGGTGCAGCGGGCTGGGTGGTGCATTGACTTGCTCGCCGTACCGGTGCAAGAGCATCTGGAGGTAGACCAGTTCGATCGGGTGGGCGGCGAACAGGGGGGTGATCGCCGCCGCTAGGTCGTAGGGCTGGGCTCGGTCCCAGAGGCGGTCGGCGACGGTCGCGGCTTGGAGGGAGGTTCCCTGGGGCAGCTTCGCGTTGATCTCGATGCTGCGGCGCAGGCCCGGGGCGGTCCAGTTCGAGGAGCCGATGACCGCGCTGACGATGTCGCCGTGGCGGACGACGAGTTTGGCGTGGAGGAAGTCGGCCTCGTAGCGGCGACACTCCACGCGTGGGTCGGACAGGAGGTCGGCGAGGTCGCCCAGGCACAGGGCGCGCTCGCCGGTGAGGTTGGCGCCGTTCACGCTGGCGTGCAGGAGAAGGTCCTGGCGGCGTAGTTCGGGCGTGGGTTGCGGGTAGGGCAGCGGGTCGTCCGGCCAGATGATCTCGGCTTGTTCGCGCTGTTCGGTGCCGATCAGCAGCCGGACGCCTACCCCGCGGGCGACCAGACGGCGCAGCGGGCCGACGACGGTGAGCAGGCCGGAGAGGCTGACGAAGCTGGTGACGACGGTCAGCCGGCGGACACTGGCAGTGGACGAGGTGAGCCAGGTGGCCAGGTCGCTGGCCACGGTGCGGCCGGGAAGGTGGTTAACCAGCAGGTCGGGCAGTTCGTCCGGTGATCGCCGGGGGGTGTCCACTGCGGGTCACCGTGCCGTGGCGGCCAGGAAGCGGCTGAGGAACGCGGCGATCTGCTGCGCACGGCTCTTGATCATGGTCTCGGCGGGTTGGGCGGGGTCGATGCGGGAGGGCACCGGGATGAACTGGGTGGCCAGGACGTCGTCGCCGCAGCCGAGGTCGTCCAGTGCCGCCCGGTTCCATCCGCCGTGGCGGTGCAGGACGGCGGCGGTGTCCGCGCCGGCGAGGATGTAGGTGGCGAAGTGGTCCCGGTGCTGGGGCCAGAGCGGGGCCAGGTGCATCTCGGTCGCGGGGAAGACCCGGTCGGGGTGGGCCAGGTCTCGTACCCGGCCCTCGGTTCCGGCGGCCTGCGCCATCGCGTACAGCAGGCCAGAGGAGCCGAAGTGGCGGCGGTCCCGGCGGTGCAGCCGCTCGGTCGGCCACGCGGTGACGGGCGGGTGCCGCAGCAGGTCGGACAGCGAATTCTGGGCCTGGGCGTAGGTGTCGGCTTCGTTCAGGGCGGCGATGGCGCTGCGCGCGTGGTTGTCGTTCATGACAAACAGGTCCTGGGCCTGGGCTTGGGCCAGCCATCGACTGGCGAAGTCGTCCTGTGCGGCGTTGTTGAACTGGACGAACAGGTGGGCCAGGACCTGGAACGCCGAGGCCTGGACGACGAACTCGCGGGTGATGACGCCTCGTTCCCGCACGTACTCGGCCAGCAGCCGGGCCCCGTGGTCCGCGTCAGCCACCGCAGCGACGATGTCTTCCTCACGGGCCCGGTCGATGTGTCGACGCCTTGCCGTGGGGGGCAGGCCCCGCTGGATCAGCTCGTTCACGGCGGACAGGGTGAAGACGCCGGCGAGTCCCTGCTCGGCCATGTCCAGCATGAGCGCATCGATGCCGTCCACGATGTTCGGAGCCCGGAGCGAGAGCTGGCACAGGTCGATCTGTGCCCGGGGCAGCAGTGTGGTGAATCCGATGGCGTTGCGCCGGCGGAACGCCTCGAACGCGTCCCGCACATCGCCGTGGACCCACGCCAGGAGGATCGAGGCGTTCAGCAGCCGGTCGAGTAGCTGCACCACAGGCTGAAGGAAGTCCTGCGGGCCGTGGACGTCCTCCCTGGTCAGGACGCGCAGCAGGTTGCCTCCGTTGTGAGCGGCCAGCAGGACCCTCAGCGGGACCAGCGGCACCGCGCTGTCCTTCATCGGCACGAACTCCAGTCGATCGCCCGAGGAGAAGAACGCCAGGCCGATCTCCAGGCCGGGACCGCCGACGCGCTGCCACCTGGTCTCGTCCCACCACGGCGGCCGCTCGCCCAGCCCCGCCAGCAACGCGGTCAGCCGCTTCTGCCCGTCGATCACCAGGAACTCGGCCTGCCGCACGTTCTCGTACCTGCCGCGGGCCGGGCGGTCCTTCGGGTCCGGCCGCCACAGGAACAGCGGCCCGATCTCGACCACCGGCTCGTGAGCCAGTGACTCGAACAACGAGGCCACCAGCGTCGCGTCCCGGACCATGAAAAGCCGCTGGAAGCCGGCGATATCGATCGCCCCGGCACGCGCGCGATTGATCAGTTCCTCGAAGGTGACGGTTGTATTGCCTTCCACGACAACCCCAGGGCCGAGAATCGCCCCTGCCCTACACGCTAGCCCCCCGCTTTCCGCGCTGGCCAGCCCTGCCGTTCTTGAACGGAGCGCTGCACCCGGGCCCGGCCCTGCAACAGCAGCGCGTCATAGTCCATGCCACCCAGCATTCCAGCCGGTGCTCGATCCGTAGCCGGGTGACGCGGCTACCGCCGCACGCTCCGGCTCAGGAATATGGCACGTTCGGAATGACGCTGATCCCGCCCCTGACACCGGGTCGGCACCGCCGGTACCGGAGCGCAGGCCGGCAGGACGGAGAAGGAACCGGTGCGGCGGCACCGTGGTCGCTGGCACCGGGCGGCAGCTCGCGGCGTCAGGGCGTGTCGCCCGCCCAGTCCCAGCGGGCCGGGTCAGCGGGGCGGGGTTCGTAGTGGGCGCGGCCGCCGGCGCCGTAGCGGCCGATCTCGGTGGCCAGCGCGGCGCCGTCGGCGAGCTGGTCGGTGTCCCAGCCGGTGACGTCCAGGAGCAGGCCGTCGAGCGGGCCGCCGACGAGCTCGCGGTACACGTGCCCCGGTCGCGGGCCGGGGTCGGGGTCGTCGTGGTCGGCGCCGTAGACCCGGCCCCGCAGCAGTGCCTCGTCGTCCATGCCATGCAGCCTCCCAGCCGGCACCGACACCGACACCGCGCGGGCGAATCCGGGAGGTGCCGGGGTCACCAGCAGGCCAGTTCGACCCGGGCGTCCCAGCCCTCGTCGTCCTGGTCGTGGTCGGCGGCACCGGGGCTGGTCTCCGGCGTTCGGGTCTCGTCGCGGAGGAGTTCGGTGATCCAGTCGGCGAGGTCGGTGGCGGCGGCCTGGCTGTCGTTGCCGGTGTTCACCAGCTCGCCGGGCCGTCGGGGTCGGTGGGTTGTGGGGTCTGGCGGATGGTGTCGGGGTGGTGAAGGTACCAGCCCCAGTCGTCGAAGCCGGCACCCCAGCGGACCAGGGCGACCCAGGCGGTGGAGCCCTGGTGCAGGCGCCAGCTCTCGATCCGGCCGGGCCGCCACCGGCCGCCGAGGCGGATCTC
>NZ_JBHVRT010000081.1:0-14152 GCF_042885555.1 Kitasatospora sp. NPDC058048
GGCGGTGCGGCGGGCCCTCGTCGTGCCCGGGCCCGCCGGCGGCGGGCCCGGTCCGCTCAGCCGCGCAGAACGGCCGGGACGACGGCGAACAGCGCCGCCGTCACGGTGACGGAGAGGCAGAGCGCCGCCCAGCGGGCGCAGATCCGGCGGCACTCGACGCGGTACCGGGCGGCCAGCCGGCGGCAGCGCTCGACCGCGCGGTCGACGACCTCCTCGGCGTAGCGCAACCGATCGGCGGCGTAGGCCTGTTCGAGGCTCTCCCGCTCCGCCGCCGGCAGCCACGGGAACTGCGCGGCGAACGCGCGGGCGTCCCGCTCGGCCGCCGCGACCTCCGCCTCCCAGGCCAGGAAGCCCTCGATGCGGGCGAACTCCGCCCGGGAGTTCACCCGGGGGCTGGCGCCGGCGGGCCTGCCCCGGCGAGGGGTCCGCACTCTCGGCGGACGCTGTCTGCCACCCATGACCGCTCCGTACGTTGTAAGGCGGCCCGCCGGAGAAGCCTGCGGGGACGGGCTCCTGACGGGGATCGCTCCGCGACCAGGCAACTACTATCAGCGACGAACAGCAGGTGGCGGGCGGCTCGCCACAACCCGCGCGATTCTTGCCGGACGGTGGAGCCCGCGGCGAAGGGCCGGCCGGTCCACGGGGACGGACCTCCGGGTGACACGGACGGGCCCGCCCCCGGTGCGCCCGGGGGCGGGCCCGTTCCCGCCGTGCGCGGGGCGGCCGGGGAGCCGTCCGACGCGTGGGGGACAATGGACGGCATGTCCCGACGTCGTTCCGCTCCCCGCGCCGCCGCGCCGCGGCTGCTGCCCTCCTCCCCCTGTCCGTGCGGCCTCTCGGCCGGCTACGGCGACTGCTGCGGCCGGCTGCACCGGGGCCAGTCGACGGCCACCACCGCCGAGTCCCTGATGCGCTCCCGGTTCAGCGCCTTCGCCGCGCAGGACGAGGCGTACCTGCTGCGCACCTGGCACCCGGACACCCGGCCCGCGGAGGTCGACTTCGACCCGGGGCTGCGCTGGACCGCGCTGGAGGTGGTCGCCACCACCGAGGGCGGCGCGTTCCACGCCCAGGGCACGGTCGCCTTCCGGGCGCACTGGACCGAGGGCGGCGAGGAGGGCGTGCTCACCGAGAACAGCCGCTTCGTGCGGCACGAGGGCGCCTGGGTGTACCTCGACGCCCTCTCGCTCGGCTGAGCCACCCGGCCCCGGCCGACAGGTGCTACAGGTAGTCGTCCAGCCGGGCCAGGGCGAAGCCCTGCGCGGTGACGTCGTTGACGACCTTGCGCAGCAGGTCCGGCATGGAGGCCTTCCAGATGTCGGTGCCCCGGAAGTGGGTCAGGATGATGTCGCCCGGATGCAGCCGCTGGTCGTCGTAGCGCCATTCCATGTGGTCCGGGAAGGCCTCCTCGTTCCAGAGCGGCACCGCTTCCACCCCGCAGGAGGCCGCGGCGCGCAGGGTGTCGTCGTTGTACTCGCCGTACGGCGGCCGGAACAGCCGGGGGCGGACGCCGATCTGCTGCTCCAGCTGGTCCTGCTGGTTGCAGATCTCCTGGCGCTGGGTCTCGTAGTCCAGCACCTTCAGGTTGCGGTGGTTGATCGTGTGGTTGTTGATCTCCACGCCCTGGGCGTGCAGGTCCCGGAAGTAGCCGTAGTTCTCGCGGGCGAGGTAGTCCGAGACGTACGTGCTGAGCGGGATGCCCAACTCCTGGGCCATCCGGGAGAACTCTGGGTCCTTCTCGGCGCCGTCGTCGACGGTCAGGAAGACCACCTTGTCGTCGGTCGGGACCCGGTAGACGACGGGCGGGCGGCCGTCCGCGAGCGTGACGCCCTGCACCGGGGTGAGCGCGGGCCTGGTCGCCGGGCGCGGCGGGGCCTTCAGGGGCGGGCGTTCCAGGCCCCAGCGCTGCGCGGTCTCCACCGCGGTGCGGGCGGCGACCTCCTGACGGGCCGTGGCCTCGCTGCCGCTCTGCTCCTCCTTGCGGGCCAGGCCCGGCAGCTGCGGCCGCTCCACGGGCGGGGCGCCCGCGCGGGCGGGGCCCTCGGCGGCCTGTGCCGCTGCGGCACCTTCCGGAGCCGCGGCGGCTTCGGCGGCGGGCGCCGCGTTCGCGTCGGCGGCCGGGGCGGGCTTCGGTCGGGCGGGAGCGGCCGGACCGGCGCAGCCGGCGAGGACGGCGGAGAGGCAGACGGTGGCCAGCAGGCGGGTCCGTACGCCGCTCCGGCGCTGCTGATTCCCCCTCAGATCCCCACTAATACGACAACCTGATGGTCTGTTCATAGCTGCACTGCTCCCCCGCCGCGCACCACCGCCAATCCCCACGTCACCCGCGCGGGGCAACGACGCACCGGAGCCTTGCCGTTCCTTTGCCCGGGCGGCGGCCGACCGGACGGACGGCCGGGGTGGACCAGGGCGGTCGGGGTGGAGCGGGGCGGTTCAGGCCGGGCCGGGCCGCCGGGAAAACCGATTGCGGGGGCAGCGCCATGAAGTGGATCATGCGCGCATGACCGACACCGCGCCCCGCAGCTCCGCCCCCTGGACCGTCGCCACCGCCGACGTGACCGCCCCCGAGGCCCTGGACCTGCTGCGCGAGTACTACTACGACGTGGCCAACCGCTACTACCGCCTGCACTTCGACCGGGAGGGCACCCCCGAGGAGCTGGAGTCCGGCCTGGCCGGCTCCCCCAGCGACGACCTCGCCGCCCCGGACGGCCTCTTCCTGATCGGCCGTCACAACGGCGTCGCCCACTCCTGCGCCGGCCTGCGACGGCTCGACGCCACCACCGCCGAACTCACCCGCGTCTTCGTCCGCCCCGGCCTGCGCGGCACCGGCGGCGGCGCCGAACTGCTGGCCGCCGTCGACCGGGCCGCCCGCTCCCTGGGTGCGGACCGGATCGTCCTCGACACCCGCCTCGACCTGACCGAGGCCCGCGCGCTCTACCTGAGGAACGGGTACCGGGAGATCCCCGCCTACAGCAGCGGCCCGTACGCCGAGGTCTGGTACGGGAAGGACCTCACCGCCCTTGCGCGGTAGGCGGGTTGGGCCCGGCTAGCCGGCACTCGCCGGGGCGTGGGACGGCGGCCCGTCCATCAGGGCGGCCGCGAGTTCGGCCGCCGAGGGCGGGTTGGCGCCCGGGCGGGCGACGGTCTGCGCGGCCGCCGTCACCCCGTGGGTGAGGCAGACCGCGAGGTCGGCGCCGGCCGTGCGGGCGTGCAGGAAGGCGGCCATGAAGGAGTCGCCGGCACCCACGGTGTCGGCGACCGGCACCGGGAGGGCCGCGGCCTCGGCGTGTCCGCCCTCGGCGGTGCGGGCGAACGCGCCCTCGGCCCCGAGGGTGACCGCGACCACGGCCGGGCCGAGGGCCAGCCAGCGCTCGGCGACCGCCTCGGGCCGCTCGCCCGGGTAGAGCCAGGCGAGGTCCTCGTCGCTGGCCTTGACCAGGTCGCTCAGCGCCACCCAGCGCTCGACCCGGCGGACGGACTCGGCCCGGTCGCCCATCAGCGCCGGGCGCACGTTCGGGTCGTAGCTGATCCGCGCCCGCCCGCGCCAGCGCTCGACCAGCGCCAGCACCGAGCCCGCGCCGGGCTCGGTGAACGCGGCGATCGAGCCGAGGTGGATCGCGGCGGGCGGCTCGGCGAGGTCGGTCGGCGGGAGCGTCCAGCGGATGTCGAAGGTGTAGCGGGCCCGCCCCTGCCCGTCCAGCTCCACCATCGCCGAGGGCGTCCGGGCGACCTCGGCCGCCCGCACCCGCACACCCGCCGACTCCAGGTGCCGCCGGATCAGCCGGCCGTTGGCGTCCGGCCCCAGTTCGGTGAGCAGCACGGCCGGGCGGCCCAGCCGGGCCAGGCCGTAGGCGACGTTCGCGGGGCTGCCGCCGGGGTATACCCGGTCCGGCTCCGCACCCGATCGGACGATGTCGGCCACGCACTCGCCGATCACCAGAACGGGTGAAGCTGGGCTGGTCACGGCGGCTCCTGGCATCCGGTACGCGGGCGTCGTCAGAGCCGCCAGCCTACGGGGTGCGGCCGGGCACGCGGTGCCGGGGCAAGAGAGTACGGCCGCCGGACCTGGCCAGGTTTTCCGACGGCCGTGGATCGTCCGTCAGGGGACGATGCACTCCTCACGGTAGACCGCGTGCGGCGGCCGCGCCATCACCCTGGGCCGTCCGGGGGACCACGGTGTGTCGTCGAAGCGCACCGATCGCGCCCGGGCCCCTGCGGCAGTCCACTAGCATCCGTCCGTGGCCGGGCTCCCCGTTCCGGCGGATCCCGTCCTCGCCCCCGCTCCCGCTCGTGAAGTCTCGTGAAGTGCGGTGATCACCCTTGTTCAGGCCCCGCGCCGGTCTGCTCCCCTCGCTCGTGCTCAGCGCGGTCCTGCTCTCCGCGAGCGTGCCGACGGCCGGCGCCGCCGACGGGCCGGGCGATCCGGTCTTCCCCTCGCTCGGGAACACCGGGTACCGGGCGCTCGGGTACGACCTGGCCTTCGAGTACCGGGCCGGGACCAGGACGGTGGACGGCACGGCCGTGATCACCGTACGGCCGGACCGCGCCCTCGCCCGGCTGGAGCTGGACGCGCTCGGGCTGACCGTGCGCGGCGTCCGGGTCGACGGACGGCCGGCGGACTTCGCGGCCCACGACGAGAAGCTGACGGTCACCCCGGCCGGGCCGTTCCTGCCGGGCGCCGTCACCCGGCTCACCGTCGAGTACAGCGCCGATCCCCGTGCCGCGCTGCCGCACACCGGCTGGGTCCCCACCCCGGACGGCTTCGCGGTGGCCGGCCAGCCCAACAGCGCGCACACCGTCTTCCCGTGCAACGACCACCCGGGCGACAAGGCCCGGTTCACCATCACGGTGACCGCCCCGGACGCTCTCCTCGGCGTGGCCAACGGCGAGTTGACGGCCACCGAGCGGCTGGGCGACGGCCGCACCACCCGCCGGTACGTCTCCCGTGAGCCGATGGCCACCGAACTGGTCCAGGTCTCGGTCGGCGACTACACCGTGCGTGAGCGCACCGGCCCGCACGGCCTGCCCCTGCGCGACGTCGTGCCGACCGCCCGCGCCGCCGAGCTGGAGCCCGCGCTCGCCCTCACCCCCGGTCAGCTCGCGTGGGCGGAAGCCCACCTGGGGCGGTTCCCGTTCGAGGTGTACGGGATCCTGCCGGTCGACTCGGACGACCCGGCCGCGTTCGCCTTCACCGGTCTGGAGACCCAGACGCTCACCCTGTACAAGCCGGACTTCCTGCGGCAGGCGGAGCCGGCGATCGGCTCGCACATGATGCACGAGCTGGTCCACTCCTGGTTCGGCAACAGCGTCTCCCCCGCCCGGTGGTCCGACCTCTGGCTCAACGAGGGCCACGCCGACTTCTACGGGCTGATGTACCGCTACGAGCGCGGGTGGCCGGACGCCTGGGGCCACACCACGCTGGTCGACCGGATGCGCCACGTCTACGGGCTGGGCGACCAGTGGCGGCACGACTCCGGGCCGGTCGCCTCCCCCACCGCCGCCGACCTCTTCGACAGCCAGCGGTACACCGGCGGCGCGCTGGTGCTGTTCGCGCTGCGGGAGAAGGTCGGGGCGGAGGCCTTCGACCGGATCGAGCGCACCTTCCTGGGCGCCCACCGGTACGGGAACGCGACCACCGAGGACTACGTGCGGACGGCCTCCGCGGTGTCCGGGCAGGACCTGCGCGGCTTCCTCCACGACTGGCTGTACGGGCTGCGGACGCCGCCGATGCCGGGGCATCCGGACTGGGTGGCGGTTCCCGGGCCCTCGGCCTGGGAGCGTGGGGCCGCAGGGGCGGGCGGGCCCGGGGTGGCGCGGGGCTCCGGAACGCTCTGACGGCGCGGCTGGGGCTGCTGGTGCACGCCCGGCGCGCCGCCGTGCGTCCGGTCGCACCGTACGCGCCCCTGACCGGCAGGGGCGGGTGGGGCCATGGTGGTTCCCACGGCCCGCCCGCCGCCCGGCAGAGTCCCGGTCGGTTCGCGGGCCGTCCAACGCTTCCGGACACCCCTGCCGCGGGCCCGCGGCGGGTCCGGGCCGTAACCCTTCCGGCGCAGCGTCGTTGGACCGGCCATGAAGAAGCGCAGCATGCTCGCCGTTGCCTCGCTCGCCGTTGGTGTCGTGGCCTCCCTCACCGCGCCGAGTGCGCACGCCAGTGCCGTGGGCGGGCAGGAGGGACTGCCCGGGCCGCTGAGCAGCGCTCCGGACGTGGTGCCCGGGCAGGTCGGTGACGCGGGCGGCGTCCTCGGGGACGCCACCGGCTATGTGACCGGGTCGGCGAACGGCCTGGTGGCGGCCACGCCCGCGTAGTCCGGCGCCGGCGCCGGAGCCCACCGCCCCGGTCACGGTCACGGTCACGATTCAGGACATCGGGGCTCCGAGGTCCTGGGTCCAGTAGGGGGTGCCGGCGGAGCTGGTGGCGAAGCCGACGCCGATGTCCTTGAATCCGCAGTCGAGCATGTTGGACTGGTGGATTCCGCCGTCCATCCAGCGGGCGAAGACGGCGGCCGGGGTGGTCGGGCCCCGGTCGAGGTTCTCGCCCCACTGGGACCAGCGGTAGCCGGCGGCGGTGATCCGGGCCTCGGTGCGGACGCCCTCCGGGTTGACGTGGTCGAAGAAGCCGCGGGTGGCCATGTCGTCCGCGTGCTTCTGGGCCGTGCCGTGCAGCCGGGGGTCGATCCGCAGCGGGGCGCAACCGGCCCTGGCGCGTTCGGCGTTGACCAGGTCCACCAGCTGGCGTTCCGGGTTGGGCTGCGGTGTCGCGGCGGCGGTGCGGGTCGCGGTGGGCGTCGGTGCGGGCGTCGCCGTCGCCGTCGGGCTCTCCGCGGGCAGCGGGGTCGGCTCGGGGACGACAGCAGCGGCGGCGGCTGTCGGGGTGTCCGGCGCCGCGGCCGGAGCGGTGGGCTCGGGTGCCGTCGGCTGCGGGGGTTCGGCCTGCGGCCAGACCAGGGCCAGGGTGGTCACCGCGACCGCCGCGGCCGCCCCGCTCGCCAGAACGGCCTTGCGGGCCGCGGTGCCGGCCCAGCCGCCGTGCCCTCCCGCATGCGCCCCGGCGCCGGCGTGAGCCCCGGCCCCCGCTCCGGTGGAGGCTCCCGTTCCGGTGGCGGCCGCCGAGGAGACGACGGCGGCCGCGGTGTGCTGGAAGTGCAGCAGCACGGGCCAGTCGAGCGGGATCGGCACCAGGGCGAGGCCGGCCAGCAGTCCCTCCGCCGGGAAGAGGTCCCGGCCGAGGCCGTCGCAGTCGGCGCAGTCGCGGATGTGGCGGGCTATGCGCTTGCGCCAGACCGAGTTCGGGGTGCCGTCGAAGCCCGCGGTGAGCTCGGTCAGTCCGGGGCAGCGAGGGTAGGCGCAGAGCGCGCGGACGACGATGCGGCCCGCTTCGAGCTGCTTCTTCATCCGCTGTACGCGCACGGCGGTGTGCTGCGGGCTCAGGTCGAGGGCGTCGGCGAGTTCGGCCCGGGTCAGTTCGCCGGCGGCCTCCAGCCACCAGAGGGCGAGCAGTTCCCGGTCGTCCGGGTCCAGCCAGCGGGTGGCCTCGGCCACCTCGCGGCGCTGGCCGGACAGGCCGAGGCGCAGGATGGTGAGGTCCGTGAAGTCGGCCCGGGGGTCGGCGACCTCCCAGGTCTCGTCCAGCCCGCCGACGGTCGGCTGCTGCTGGCCGGCGGCGTGCCGGCGGCGCACCTGGTTCATGGTGATGGCGACCAGCCAGGACCGGAAGGACTCGGGGTCGCGGAGCCCGTCCAGGCCGTCCAGGGCGCGGATCATGGTCTCCTGCGCGACGTCGTCCACGTCGGCGTGGCCGCCGAGGGCGCGACCGGCCACGTTGTAGACGAGCGGCAGCCAGGCGGCGACCAGCGCCTCCTGGGCCTGCCGGTCACCTGCCTGCGCCGCTAGCACCAGGGTGGTCCCGGTCCTGTTCTGCACATCAGCGTTCATGGTCCGCACTCCGTCTTGCCGTGTATCCGTCCGCCGCTGCCTCCTCGGAGACCCGTGTGGAGTGATCAGATAACAACAATGTGCACGGAATCGGAAAATCGGTCCGGACTACTCGGCCCGAGCCGGAGCCCGGACCGGGCCAGGCCAGGCCGGGCCAGGCCGGTTCACTCCGGGGACGCGAACACCTGGGTCCACCACGGACCGTTGGCGCCGGTCCGCACGCCCACGCCGAGCTGCTTGAACGAGCAGTTGAGGATGTTGGCCCGGTGGCCGGGGCTGTTCATCCAGGACTTCATCACGTCGGCCGGGTCCTTCTGGCCGCGGGCGATGTTCTCGCCCCAGGTGCTCCAGCTGTAGCCGGCCGCCTCGATCCGGTGGTCGGCGTGGTACCCCTCGGGGCTGGCGTGGTCGAAGTAGTTGCGGTTGGCCATGTCGTCGCTGTGCGCCTGGGCTGCGCTCGCCAGCCGGGGCTCGGCGCTGACCGGCCCGCAGCCGGCCTTGCCGCGCTCGACGTTGACCAGGTCCACGACCTGCTGGGCGTACGACGGAGCCGCGCCGCCGCCCGCTGGCGGGGCCGCGGTGGGCCGCTTGGGCGGGAACGGGAAGCCGCCCGTGGCGGCCCGGGCGGCGTTCGAGGCCTCCTTGGGCGCGGAGGCCGTGGGGGTGGGCGCGGCGTTCGGGGCGGCGGTGGCCGCGGCCGCCGGGGAGGCCGGAGCGGTCGTGGTCGGCGTGAGCGAGGTGCTCGGAACGGCCGCCGGGTCGGTGGCGGTGGGGGTGGGGGCGGCCGGGGGAAGGACGTCCGGGTTCGTCCCGCCGGCGCCGGGCACCTGGATGCCCTCGCGCGTGCCCAGCTCCGCGGAGATCAGCATGTCGGCGGAGAGCGACCGGCCCGCCGTGTCCCGGTCGGTCTGCTTGCCGCCGTACGCCGCGTAGCCCGCGCCGGCCAGCGCGGCGAACAGCCCGGTGCCCGCCACGGCCGCGACGACCGCGGTGACCGGCACGATCCCGCCGCGCCGACGCGCCCGCCGGCCGCGCCCGGTGTGCCGCTCGGCAGCCCGCCGTGCCGCCCGGCCGCCGGAGCGGCCGCCGGTTCCACTCCCGCTGTCGCTGCCGGCGCCGCCTCCGCTCGCCGGGAGGATGGTCGTCCTGTCGTCGCTGTTCACGTGGCCACGCTTTCTGTTCCGGGTCGACTGGTCGGGTGTCGACACATGGGAGACCTCCCGGCCGGGCGCCGATAACAGAAACTCCGAACGAATGTCCGGCGGTCGGGCCGCGGCCTCAGCCGACCGGTGCCTCCGGGGCCATGTCGTAGGTGAGGAACCTGGTCCGGACGGCGACCTTGTCGTATTTTCCGCGGGCCCGGTAATTGTCCTCGGAGGTGATCCAGCGGACGGTGTTCCAGCCGCGTTCCGCCGCGATTTCCCGCAGCCGGCCCAACAGCGCGTCCACCGCACCGCCGCCCCGGACCTCGGGCGCCACGAACAGATCGTCCAGGAAACAGCCGACGGCCCCGTGCAGAGGTCGCGCGAACGGCCGGTAGTGCGCGAGGCCGACCGGCCTACCGTCGCCGTCCCGCACCAGGAGCCCCGCCACCTCGTGCCCCGGGTCCATCAGCCAGGACCAGACCAGCTCGGCCTTCTCCTCCGGAACCGGGACCCGGTAGAACTCGCCGTACCCACGGAACAGTTCGCGCCAGGCCTCGAAGTCACCGGCCTCGGGCACGCCGACGCTCCAGCGGGTCGTGGGGGTGTCGCTCATCTCGGTCTCCATCACTCGGAAGGTGGTGCGGGCCCTCAGCATGACGCCCCGTCGCCCCGTCGCCGATCACCGGCCCGGCCAAGAGCACCCGCCCCCCGCGCCATCGCGGCGCCTTGCGGCGACGGGCGCTCAGTGCCGCGCGGGAGGGGCGGCGGGAGGGGCGGGGGTCGTGGCCCCGCCCGGAACGGCTCCTCCTTGCCCGGGAAGTGGAGGTAGCGGGCGGCGCGGGACGCCGGCCGTGGTGCGGGGCCGGCGGCCGGGGCGGATGCTGAGGGGGGTGGAGGTGGTGCTGTGGCGGGGTTGCTGCGGCTGGCGTCGGTGTCGCGGGAGGTGGCGGCGGAGGCCGGACGGCGGGCGAAGACGGAGTTGTTGGCCGGTTGTCTGCGGGGCCTGGGGCCGGTGGAGGGGGCGGCGGCGGTCGCCCTGCTGTCCGGGGAGTCGCAGCGGCTGCGGACCGGGATCGGGCCCGCGGCGCTGCGGGGGCTGCCGCAGCCGGCGGCGGAGGCCTCGCTCGGGGTCCGGGAGGTGGAGCGGGAGCTGGAGCTGATCGCGGGGGTGCACGGGACGGGGGCCCAGGCGGAGCGGCGGCGCTTGTTGCACGGGCTGTTCGCTCGGGCGACCGCCGTGGAGCAGGGGTTCCTGCGGGCGGTGCTGGTCGGGGACCTGCGGCACGGGGCGCTGGACGCGGTGGTGGGGGACGCCGTGGCGCGGGCGGCCGGGGTGTCGGCGGCGGCGGTGCGGCGGGCGTTGATGTTCCGGGGGTCGGCCCGCGCGGTGGCGCAGGCGGCGCTGACCGGTGGGCAGCCGGCGCTCGCGGCGTTCCGGCTGGAGGTGGGACGGGCGGTGCGGCCGATGCTGGCCGCCTCGGCACCGGACGTGGCCACCGCGCTGGAGCGCACCGGCCCGGCCGCGGTGGAGTGGAAGCTGGACGGCGTCCGGGTGCAGGTGCACCGGGAGGGCGGGGAGGTCGCGGTGTTCACCCGCGGCCTGGAGGACATCACCGCCCGCGTCCCCGAGGTGGCCGAGACCGCGCTGGCGCTGCCGCTGCGCTCGGCGGTGCTGGACGGTGAGGCGATCGCGCTCGGCCCGGACGGCCGGCCGCGCCCGTTCCAGGAGACCGCCGCGCGCACCGCCTCCCGGCGGGAGCCGGACCGGCTGCGTGCCGAAGTCCCGCTCGACGCCTACTTCTTCGACCTGCTGCACCGGGACGGCGAGGACCTGGTGGACCGTCCCGGCCGGGAGCGCTGGGCGGCGCTGGCCGAGGCGGTGCCGGACGGCCTGCGGCCGGCCCGCGTCGAGACCGGGGACCGCGATCGGGCGCTGGCCTTCTTCCGGGAGACGCTGGCGCTCGGCCACGAGGGCGTGCTGGTGAAGGATCCGGCGGCCCCGTACGCGGCCGGGCGGCGCGGCGCGGGCTGGATCAAGGTCAAGCCCCGGCACACCCTGGACCTGGTGGTGCTGGCCGCCGAGTGGGGCAGCGGGCGGCGGCGCGGCTTCCTCAGCAATCTGCACCTGGGCGCCCGGGCGGCGGGCGAACCGGGGCTGGGCCCGTGGGTGATGCTCGGCAAGACCTTCAAGGGCCTGACCGACGAGACGCTCGCCCGGCAGACCGCCGAACTGCTGGCCCGGGAGACCGGGCGGGACGCCTGGACGGTGCGGGTCCGACCGGAACTGGTCGTCGAGATCGCCTTCGACGGGGTGCAGCGCAGCTCCCGCTATCCGGCCGGTCTCACCCTGCGGTTCGCCCGGGTGGTGCGCTACCGGCCGGACAAGAGCGCCGACGAGGCCGACACCGTCGCGACCGTACGGGAGATCGCCGCCGCCGAGGGGCTGTGAGCCGGGCCGGATCCGGGCCGGCTCGGGGGAGGACGGTGACTGCGGGACGCGCAACTGTCACCACGGCGTCAATTCAAACCTGGTTCACCGCCCGGAGGCTCCGACGGGAGCCGAATCGGCCATTCTCGGTGATCCGGCCACCGCGCCCTCCGTGGACGGAGCAGCGCCGGTTAGGTTGGCAATGACAACGAGAGGCGGCCGCCGGGCAGCCGGCGGCGCACTGGCGAGAGGTGCCCGACCATGCGGGTGAATGTCGACCGGGACCGCTGCTGCAGCTCCGGGATGTGCGTCACGAACGTTCCCGAGGTCTTCGACCAGGACGACCACGACAGCCTGGTGATACTCCGTCAGACCTCTTTCCGGCCGGACCAGTTCGACGATCTCAGACTGGCCGCCCAGCTCTGCCCGGGCGGCGCGATCACCGTGGTCGAGGACGGGTCCGCACCGGCCGAGTAGGCCGGGAGGCCGAGGCCGGGCCGTCCCGGACACCGCGCCGGCCCCCTGACGGACGTCCGATCACCACACCACCCCCACCGGAGAACCATCGCGACGCAAGGAGACCCCGCCTTGACGAGCACGCCCATCGTCCCCGCCGTCCCACTTCCGGCCCAGCACTCCGCCGGCTGCCCGTTCGGCCCGCCGCCCGCGTACACCGAGGCCGCCGCCGCCGCACCGCTGACCCGGGCCGACCTGCCCGGCGGCGAGCCCTGCTGGCTGGCCACCGGCTACGCCGAGGTCCGCACCGTCCTGTCCGACCGCCGGTTCAGCGCCGACATCCGCCACCCGTCCTTCCCGCTGCTGATCACCGGCGACCGGGAGCAGATCTCCAAGACCCCGAGCTTCCTGAACCTCGACGACCCCGAGCACGCCCGGCTGCGCCGCATGGTCACCGGGGACTTCCTGGTCAAACGGGTCCAGGCGATGCGCCCGGACATCCAGCGGATCGTGGACGAGGCGCTGGACACCATGACCGGTGGCCGCACCGAGGCCGACCTGGTCGCCGACTTCGCGCTGCCCGTCCCCTCCCTGGTGATCTGCCTGCTGCTCGGAGTCCCGTACGAGGAGCACGAGTTCTTCCAGGGCATCAGCCAAACGCTGCTCAGCAACGCCAGCACGATCGAGCGGCGCCTGGCGGCCCGGGACGAGATGCTGGACTACCTGGAGGAACTGACCGCCCGCAAGCGGACGGAGCCGCGGGACGACATCATCAGCCGGCTCGCCGCCCGGGACGACCTCACCCCGCGCGAGGTCGCCAGCACCGGCATCCTGCTGCTGGTCGCCGGGCACGAGACGACCGCGAACATGATCTCGCTCTCCACCGCCCTGCTGCTGGACCGGCCCGAGCAGATCGCCAGGCTGGCCGACCCGGCCGCCCTGCCCGGCGCGGTGGAGGAGCTGCTGCGCCACCTCACCATCGTCCACACCGGGGTGGCCCGGGTGGCGCTGGAGGACGTGGAACTGGGCGGCACCACGGTCCGCGCCGGGGAGGGCGTGATCGCGATGCTCTCCACCGCCAACCGGGACGAGGAGGTGTTCGGCGGCGCCGACCGGCTGCCGGTCGACGAGCTGGACCTGGACCGGGACGCCCGGCGGCACCTGGCCTTCGGCTTCGGCGTGCACCAGTGCCTCGGCCAGCCGCTCGCCCGCGCCGAGCTGCAGATCGCGCTGGCCACGCTGTTCCGGCGGCTGCCCAGGCTGCGGCTGACCGTCCCCCGCGACGAGCTGGCGTTCCGCCCCGACTCGTTCATCTACGGCATGCGGTCACTGCCCGTCACCTGGTGACGACCGGGTGAGGTCGGGCGGGTGAGGTCCGGGCAGGTCCCGGTGAGCTCCGCGGAGGCTCGCCGGGTCACCCGGCTGGCCCCGGCGCCGGGGCGGAGGCAGGCTGGAGGGGCGAAGAGACACCTCCGGTCCTGCCGCGCCCGCGACCCGGCGCGCCGGGACCGGCCGAGGAGACGGAGCCCGCGATGACCGACATGAGCGACCGGTCCAAGGTGAGCACCGAGGACGACGAGGACGTCCGCGCCGCGGACCCCGAGGAGGGCATCCCCTCGATGCAGAACCTGCACGCGCAGGACACCTCCAGGGCGGAGGGCGCCCCCATGCTGGACGAACCCGGCCAACCCGACTGAATCGTCCGCCGTACCGACTCGACCGCCCGGTGGGACCGGGCGGTCGCCGCGACCGCGGGTGTCGCTGCTCCGGCGGCGGGCCACCCGCGGGGGAGGATAGGCGCATGACCGAACACGACCAAGGCAACCGCCAGGCCCGGCCGTCCGCGGACCCGCGCACGTCGTGGGCGACCTGGACCACCCAATCGATCATCAGCGGCCCCGGTGGGGTGACCACCACCGAGGTCGGCCCCATCTCCGGCGACCTCACCGTGCACACCACCTGGGTGGACGGCGAGGCGAGGCTGACCGTCCAGTACACCGGCGCGCTGGACTGGTACACGGTCGCCGGCAGTCCGGTGCCGGCGGGCGACGAGAGCACCGCGCGGGCGGTCCACCAGGCGATGGTGAACGGCGTCAAGGCCGGCCGGGGCGCGGGTGCCCCGGCTCCGCCGAAGCCCTAGGAACCTCCGCGGCAGCTCCGGCGAGGAGCAGGACGGCGCGCCCGGGACCAGTCC
>NZ_JBHVRT010000082.1:0-11105 GCF_042885555.1 Kitasatospora sp. NPDC058048
GGTGCTGCACTTGGCCGTCGTAGTCGGCGGCAGTACGGCACTGTGGGCGGGCTGCGGCCGGGCGGCACGCCTGGACGAGGACGGGCTTCTGTTCGCCGACGAGGTCGGTACCGTCCGGCTGTGCGCCGCGTTGGGGTGCACCGGCCAGCCGTGGAACCTGGGCCGCGGCGCACGACCGGCACCCCGCTGACCACCTCGCAGCGACTCCGTGTCGCCGAAAAAAGGCTCCGGCCGCCCTGATAAAGGCGGCCGGAGCCTTATTTATGAACCGCCTGACCGAATTCCCGAAATACGGATGGACGAAATTCATGAACGAGCAGCACACCCCCGGCGACGGCGAGCAGCTGTTCCAGATCCCGGTGCACCACGACCAGAACGGCGCCCTGGTCGTCCCGGCCGACGCCGTCACCGGCCTGCTGCGCTGCATCGCCGCCGTCTGGGACGCGTGGGCGCAGCACGGGGTGCCCGGCATGGACCCAGTGACCACCGGCGGCCTGTGCGGGGTGCTGGCCGCCCTCGCCGACCAGCTGGACGTCGAGTGCATCGCCACCGCCGGCCACGTCCACCCCGCCGGCTGACCCACCCGCCCACGCACGACGGGCCCGTCTCCCCACCACCGGGGAGGCGGGCCCTTTCGCATGCCCCCGACGAAGGAGACCGCGATGCCTACGCTGCGCTACACCCCCACCGCCGCCCGCACCCTGCGCTGCCTGGAACGCCGCCGCACCGACCCGGCGAAGCTGCGCCGGGTACGCCGCGCGCTCGACCAGCTCGCCGCCGACCCCCGCCACCCCGGCCTGCGCACCCACCGCTACCACGCCCTGCCCGGTCACATCGGCCGCCGCGTCTGGGATTCCTACGTGGAGAACGGCGCCGGCGCCTGGCGGATCTACTGGACCTGAGGCCAGGACACGACCGGGCGCCCCGAGCACGACGCCCAGGACGACGCGGTGCTCACCGTGCTGCTCATCGGCCCCCACCGCTGACGCCGCCACGCCCGTGCGCCGCCCGTGCCGCGGCACGGGCGAGCCGGCGCCGACTACTGCCCCTGGCGGGGCAGGGCGATCCGATCGATCACGTCCTGGCGCACGACGACACTGCGGCTGATGCTGTCGGCCCAGGTCTGACGCCGCACCTGGGTCACCGGGCGGACGAACCCCGCGAACCCCGGCAGAGCGTCCAGAACGTGCAGAACACCGCGCACCAGAGCCCGCGCCGCCCCGATCGGCGCACCCGTGTCCTCGTCCACCAGCACGATCCCCACCAGCCGCCCACCCAGCCACTGACCGGTACGCCCGCGCTCGGCCCACTGCACAAGCAGCCACCCGCCGCCGACCACCCAGTACCCGCCCGCCAACACACCCCGGATGTCCTCGCCCGCGAACAACGCGACCACCTGCAACGCCGCGAACGCCGGCGACAACACCGACAACCCGGCCAGATACGCCGTCATCAACCCGCCCGCAATCCCCACCTCCACACCCACCGCCGTCGCCCGCTGCGCCCAGGACGCCAGTCCCGGGATGGCGCACTTCCTCGCGTACGCGGTCGGGGCCGGACCGGCCGGGGCGCCGGCGTGCCACCAGGACGCGGCGGCCGACGGCAGGGTGGGGTGTGGCGTGGGATCGTTCATGACCGGTCAACGCCCCTCCGGCCGGTCGGGGCACGCCGGGGCGCGCGCAAAATCCGGGGCTTCCAACCCCGAATGACATGTTCGCGGCCGAAAGATCGCAGGTCAAACCCCTGTTCACCGGCCGATCGGCGGGTCTAGCATTCCCGCCACGGGGGCCCCACCACGGCACCACCGGGCCGCCGAGCAGAGCAGCCGCGCCACGTCCTCCCCGGCGCTGCTGGCCTCCCACCGGCCGGGTCCCGCGGACCACCCCCTGTCCCCCGGGACCCGGCCGCGCTGCGCCCCGTCGAGGCCGTCGGTCAGGACGGCCGTCGGGAGCGGGCGGCCTGCTGCATCTCGGCCTCCCACAGGTGCCGGCGTCCGGCGGCGAGCTCGCGGCGGACCTGGTCCTCGGCCTGTTCCAGGACGCGGTAGTAGGTGTCGTCGTAGGCCTCGACGACCTGGTAGGTCCACATGCCCGGCAGGACGTCGCGGCCCACCAGCCGGTGTTCGACGAGGTCGGCCTGCTCCTGGTGGCCGGCCTCGCGCAGCAGGCGGGCCGCTTCGGCGAGCATCTTGTCAGCGCCGCCGGTCATCTGGTGGAAGGCCACCAGATGACCGCGTGCCCGCACCGTGTACTCCAGCGCCTTCGACAGCACCCCCAGGGCTTCGACGGTCGCGTCGTTCAACCCCGCCGGCCGACGGTGCGCCTCGTCCGGCGTGTCGGTTCTGGCTTCACCCACCGTTGCCTCCCGCAGTGCCTCCGGTTCCCTTCACCCTCGCCCGGCCGGAGGGCGGGCGCATGCGGAGAATCGATCAGCGGCACGGCGCCAGGGGCCTCCCCTCGATCTCCCCACTTCGGAACGTGGCCCGTGTGCCCTGCCGCCCGGACCGGGCCCGGGCAACAACCACGACGCCGTCGCGGTCGATCCCGACCGGGACGGTCGGCCGCGGCGCGCTCCGCTACCGCACCCTGGCCAGCGCCCGGATGCGCTGGACCATCCTTCGCTGCCGCCTACCCTGCGCCGCCGGATCCGCCGTCAGGGCCGCGGCCGGCCCAGCCGTCGGCCCGTCGCTGCACCGGCCCGGGCCGTGGCCGGCCCTATGCCTGGGCAGTTGCCCCCGGAACAGCTGGTTGATGTGCGGGGTGGCTCGCGTACCTGCCGCGCCTGGGTGACCAGGCCCCGCGCCTGCCCACCACCGGGTGGGGCAGGAGGCTGCCACCCACCTGACGATCACTTTGCTGTACCCCTTGACCACTGCGGGCACTGGACCGGCCGCCTCGTGCGCCAAGCCCGGGAGCCGGGGGCAGCGCCGATACCCACCGGCAACAGGTTGCCCGGGCTCGTCAAGCCAGGGGCCGACGATCCGGCCTGCGCCTGCCGTGCCACTGGATGGCCGCACCTGCCAAGGGACGCCTTCTCCTGAGTGTTTAGAGGCGGACGGTATTTCTGCTGGTCAGACAGCATATGGAGTGCATGATCGGCACATTCGAGTGCATGAATCGCACATTCACCTTGCCTATAGGCAATCTCTATGGGGCGACACGTGGCGCGCTGGACGTCAAGACACTTGCCTATAGGCAAGGTCAAGGTATGGTGAGTCACTCGCGTTGCCTATAGGCAATGACCAGAGGTGAGGAGGGGTATGGCGCGATCCAACCCGGTGCGCGCGCAGGGCGTGAACCGGGCAACAGGCGAGGTCATGCAGTTGGACCTCTTCGGCGAGGAGGACGCGAAGTCCGGTCCGGACAAGGTCCGGTACGACTGGAATCCGCATCCCGGCCGTCACGTCAACGTCTCCAAGGCGCTGATGCGCAAGCTCTGGCGCAAGGACTCGGGCTACGACCAGAACGACCGGGACATCTTCGGGTTCTACCTGGCGCACTCCCCGGACGGAGCCGAACCGCTGCGGATGACCTTCAAGGAGATCTCTGAGACCCTGGGGCCGGCGCAGGGCACCGTCCGCGCCTCGGTGGAGAAGCTCCATCTCGGTGGGCTCCTCCTGGAGGCCGAGAAGTTCGGGCGGATGCGGTTCTACCGGGTCAACCCGCGAGCGGGCTACGACGGCCCTGCGAAGAAGCAGGTCGACGCCACCAAGGACGCCCGCTTCCCGGTGGTGCCCGCCCCGGCGGCCGGCAAGGAAACGCCGGCCAAGCCCGCCAGGAGCACGAGGAAGAGGAAGGCCGCGTGACGACTGCAGCCATGACCCGGGACACCGCCGACTTCACCCCGGCGCTGATGCACGAGCTCCTCCTGCGGACCGCCGGCGCCCCCGGGGCGGACTTCCGTGTGCTCGTCTTCTACGCCACCGCGGTCCCGCTCGGCCAGACCGTCCGTACCGTCGGCAAGGCCATCGCCGAGAGCCTGCGACTCAGCGAGCCGACGGTCTCCAAGAGCATCAGGCGCCTGGCCGCGGAAGGCTGGCTGGAGCTCGTCTACCGGCAGGGCCCGATCAACTTCTACCGCGTCGGCCCCCTGGTGATGGAGGCCGCCGCCGAACTCCTCGGCGAGAACGAGGAACAGGACGAAGGCGATCTCGCCACCATCCACCACCTGCCGTTCGGACAGCACGACGACGAGTAGCCGGGACCCCGATCCGACACTCGACCGGATGTCGGGAAGGCGGCACCCGCCGGTGATGGCCCGTGAGTGCGCGTCTCGGGTCCGGCGGGCGCCGTTGGCAGCGTGGCCGGGCGCGATGGCCGGACCGCGGCCGCCGGGCCGATGGGCCAGCGGGAAAGCTCGGGCGCGTTCGGCGTGGCACCCACGCGCCTCGGTGCCCCGGGTGGCGCGGCGAAACGCTGCCACCTGGGGGACGGACCGGTGTTGCGGGAGTGCTGGGACAGGTGTCTCAGATCTTCAAGCCCCGTAGGCTCCTCTCCTGTGCCTGATGACATCTCTGTTCCCGACGACCTGATCGCTCTGCAGCTGGCGGCCCGGGCCGCGCAGCGTGCGGTCGAGGAGTTCACCGCCGAGATCGCGGCGGAGGCCCGTACAAGATTCCCCGCTCCGGAGCAGTGGCTGGAGCGCCTGTGCTGGCCGGCCGATCCGCCGGCGGGCGCCTTGCAGGACGGGCCCGCCGCCTCGTTCTGGCCCCCGGACCTCACCGAGCGGCTCCGGCAGCTGCGAGAGGAAGCCGGCACCGCCTGGACGAAGGCGGGCGAGCATCCGGCCTTCGGCGAGGCCAGGGCCGACGGCCAGTACCCGAAGCTCCTGACCGCAGTGCACAAGCGCATCAGCGAGGCCGAAGCGGCGGCCGCCTGAGCGGCGGCCCGCCGGCCGAGGCCGCCTCGCCCAGGCCCGCCGGGTTCGTCGCCCAGAACGGGTGGGCGTACAGCTCGGCACTGACCCCGGCGAACCCGACCCGCCTTTCCTCGCTCGGGTCGGTGGGCCAGGGCGGGCTCGGCCTCGTACCCATCCCGTCCGTAGCCGAGCCCGGGGTGCCAGACTGTCAGCCATGAGTGATCAAAACGGCCATCCGCCCCGGCGCCCGTTGGCCCAGCCGTTCTCGCACGCGGGCGACGCTGCCGACGAACCGCTCGCCGAACGGCTGCTCCCGGCCGAGCGTCTCAGCTCGCCGTTCTCCGCCCCGACCTCCTCCGAGGCCGAGTCCGGCCAGGTCCTCCCGCAAGGCGGCCGGCGACGCCTCGGCCCCGGCGGCCTCACCGCCCAGGCCCCGGCCTGACCGAGGCCGACCCGAATCGGGCCGACCGCCCAGGAGCCGGCGCTCACATCGATCGGACGGCCCGCTCGCAGCGCGGGCAGACGTGGCCGGCGTACCGGGGCGGGTACCAGCGCGAGCCCGGACCGGACGGCCGCCACGGGTCGACGACCATGCTCGCGGTCTCGATCCCGCAGGCCGTCACCGGCAGGGGGTCACCGGGCACGTCCGGGTCGGAGCCGGCGGCGTGTACGACCAGGAGGTCCGGCTGCTGCGGCTGCTCGATCACCACGAGAACGCCCACCACCCCACCCTCCGCCGACGCCGGACACCACCGCACCCGGTGACCGGCCAACAGAGCACCGAACGGCCCGGTGAGTTCCGCCCCGCACACCCGGGGAGTTTCGCCCCGCCGAACTCCCCACCGCAGGTCAGCGCACCAGTACACCCCCGCCCCACGACCGTGCCGCACCCGCTTCGCCGCCGCCACCGAAGTACGGCACGGCCCCAGGACAACCCGGCGGGGCCGTGCCGCAGACCCCCTTGTCCCGCCCCGCGGGGCCCGGACTATCGCCCCGCCACCGGATGCGAGGCGAAACCCGACCGGCACGCCGACCTCGGCGGCTACGATCCCGGAATGGACAGCGCCCCGCCGACCGCCGCCACCGACCAGCCGGCCGACGGCGCGGGCCAAGCCCCGCAGTGCGCCCGCCCCGACTGCCCCAACCCGGCGCCGAAGGGCCCCACCGGACGCCCGAAGCAGTACTGCTCGCGCTCGTGCCGAAGCAAGATCGACCGCCTCAAGGCCAAGACCCGCGCAGCGGCAGCCGAGGACACCGCACCCAGCCCCACCGCAGCACCACGCAGCGCCGCACCCGCCACCCCCGCAACAGCAACCGAGGCCGAGACCGACGACGACCTTGCCCACTTGGGCCAGGACGGCCGGCACCTCCTTGGCATCGCCGACGCACTGCGCCACCGCCTGACCCGCTTCCTGGAGGAGACCGCCGCCGGTGATCCGGCCGACGCGTTCGCGGAACTGGCGAAGGTGCTGCCCGCCTACGGCACCCGCGCCTACATGGCCGCACAGGAGATCCGGGACAAGGCCCGCTGGCCTCACCTGAGCGCGCACGAGCGCGTCGTCGCCCGTTCCCGCGAGCGGATCGACCGCTGGGGCCTCGACGGCCCGGACGACGACGGCGCCGCCTCGGAGGAGACAAACGCCTCGCGGGGCGAAACCCTGGCCCCCGCTGCGACCGTCCCCGCTGCGACCGCCCCCGCGACCGAGCCGACCCCCGCGACCGAGGTGGCCACCGAGGAGGCGCCGGCCTGGCAGTCGGCGGCCGACGTCGCCGAGCAGGCCCGGCGTACCGCCTGCACCGACCCCGAGACCCGCTTCGACTTCCCCGACCTCCTGGACGACCTGGAGGTCACCTTCGGCCCCGGTTGGGAACTCGGCTCCTGGCTCACCCCCGACGCCAAGGGCGTTCTCCAGCTGCGCCACCACAGCAGGCCGGTCGGATGGACCGCGCCCCTGCCCGACGGACCGTGGGGCCAGGCCGGCTGGATCGCCCTCCTCCACCAGCCGCGCGGCACCGCCAGGCTCCTCGTCGACCACTTCTCCCGCCCCAAGACCCACCCCACCGCGGACCTGGCACTCGACGCCATCCTGCGCGCCCACCGGCCCACCGGGCCGACCCCCGCCCGCTGACCGGTCCTCACCAGGGCGCGGGGCCGCCGTGGTGGTGCCGGGCGATCGCCTCCAGCAGCGCCTGCCGCGCCCCCCACAGCCGGCCCTGCTCGGCGGCCAGGGCCTCCGCCGCCCACCCCGGCAACGGCCGCCCCAGCGCCGCCGCCCCCAGCGCCTCCTCCAGCCCGGTGGCGGCCTTCTTCCACTCCTCCAACTGCCGGACCAGACCCCGCACCAGGACGTCGACGGCCCGGCCCGGGTCCCGCCCGTCCTGCCGGGCCTCCTGGCCGGCCTCGCCGAGGACGTCCTCGTCCAGGTCCTCGAACACCTCCGCCCACCGCTCGGCCACCAGCCGCCGATGCTCCGCCAGCACACGCTGCAGATCCGCGTCGACCGACTCCTGAGCCCACGGCAACGGCGACCGCGACGACTGGACACCCACAGCGGCCAAAGCCCGGCCAGCACCCGGCCCCAGCCCAAGACCGCGCCGCGCACGGGACGAAGAAGTACTGCTCACCCCCGCTCCAACGCCGCCGGACCCGCCTTCGTCACCCCGGCCGCCAAACCCGCAGCGCAAGACCGGCCGACCGCGGCCCGCGTCGAGCCGCCCGCACGAGGTACCGCCCACAGCCCGCCCCGGGGTAACGTCCGGCGTGCTACCCGAAGCGCCGTCACGGCGCGCGCACGGGCCAGCGAGGCGAAAGAGCCGGCCACAGATCCCCGGGTGTCTCCCCGGGGCCGTCCCCGGGTGCTGCCCCGGGGGGCTCCCCTCACCAAGGTTTCGACATCCGCCCAGGTCATCCCCAAGATTCTGGCCTACCGGTGCTGCCGACAAACCCTCTCCCTTCCCTTCTTTGAGCTGTTGGTGGTTGGTGGTGCAGTTGGGTAGGGCGGGCTCGGGTTCACCGCCGGGTCCAGTGCTGCCCTACCCGCTCCAGAGCCGCTCTGCCCTCCCTTCCCGGCCGGGGCGGCCGGGCGCCTCCCGGTGGTCGGCGCGCGCGGGAGCGGGCGGCGTTGGCGGAGACGGGCGGCGGCCGGGCGATGTCGGTGGTGTGAGGTAGAGAGGCAGGACGATCATCACCACGGGGAGCAGCATGGACGACCACGACGACCAGGACGAGCAGCAGCCCGGTGGCCCGAGCCGCCCCGGTCGGGTGCACTTCCGCCGCTCCGCCCGCAACCCCAACGGCTCGACCGCCCCGCTGCGCGCCGACGTCCTCGCGGCGCTGGGCGTGCTGAAGATCGCCACCTACAAGCAGCTGCACGCCCTGATCGCCGCCGACGAGTACCGCGCCCACCACCGCGTCGAGCACGTGGCCGAAGCGGTCCGGGACCTGGAGAAGCACAAGCTGGTCGACGTCCGCGGCGCCACCTCGCCGCCGGGCCGCCGCCCCGCACCCAAGACCGCCCCGGCCTCTGCCGACGGGGACGCGAAGCCGACGCCGGGCGGGCCCGGAGCGGAGAAGATCGTCGGCCTCACCCCGCTCGGCCTGGCCGCCGCCGCCGAAGCCCTCGGCGACGACCGCGACATGGGCGGCCACGCCCGCGGCGCCGGCCTCACCGGCGCCCCGCACGCCATGCTCGTCAACGAGCTCATCATCACCGCCGTCACCGGCACCACCACCCACGGCGCCCCGCCCCGCGCCGACAACCGCCAGGCACCCCCGCGCCGCGCCCTGCCCACCGGCCCGCTGCCCGGCGGCATCGAAGCCTGGGCCACCGAGACACCCCACACCATCACCGGCAAGTTCAACGTCATCCCCGACGCCGTCGTCCGCCTGCCCGAGATCGGCATCCCGGTCCTCTTCCTGGAGCTCGACCGGGGCACCATGACCGACATCCGCAAGGTCGCCGGCAAGCTCGACAACTACAAGCGCTACTTCGACCGCACCGTCCAGGACGGCGGCCAGGAGCGCCTGGAGGTCGAGGTCCGCTACAACGCACCCGAGCCCGAGTACGGCTACAGCCACCGTCGCACCGTCCGCCCGCCCGTGCTGTTCGTCCTGGACCAGGGCACCAGGGGCAGCCGCCCCCGTTACAGCCCCGAGGCCCTGGAACAGCGCCTGAAAGGCCTGCGCGACGCCACCAGCGAGCACTGGCAGGGCTGGGCGGGCGAGCAGGAAGGCGTCGCGTACGCCACCTTCCACGGCAAGATCCCCGTGCTCGGCACCACCGTCGAGCGCCTGCGCGAACACGGCTGGCAAGGACCCACCTGGTGGCGCTTCGGCCGGCCCGGCTGGCACTCCCTCACCGACGCCCTCAACGACGAACCCGACTGGAACCTCATCGACCGGCGCCGCCAAGAACGCGAGGACCAGGAGAAAGCCGAGCAGAAGCGGGCCGCCAAGGCCGAGCAGGACGCCGAGCTGGCGAAGCTGCGCAAGGTGCTGCTCGCCGCCCGCGCCCACAACGACGCCCTGCACCCGTGCCACACCTGCAAGGGCCCGCTCGGCGGCGCCCACGACTCCGAGGGCGAGCTGGACGGGAACGCCGACCCGGACCGCCTGGAGTGCCCGTCCTGCGACCGCCGGCGCCGCACCGCCAAGGGGCGGCCGATCATCTTGGAACTGCCCACCGCCCGCGCCCTCCGCCACGCCGAGAAGAACAGCCCGCCCGGGGACGACCCCTGGTGGCAGGTGCGTCTCCTCCACGCAAAACGCTGGCCGAAGCAGGCCAGAAGCAACGGAGAAACCCCCTACAGCATGACTCAGATTCCGTATGGACGGTCCATTCCGTAGGGCATCAAGAACGGCGCATTGAAGAAGTGTTCATTCTTTGGCCGCTATGTCGATTCCAGATATGGCGGCCGAAGCGCTTTCTGTGGCGGAATTACCCGTCTCCAGCAGGGAAACAGAAGCGCCCAGGAAGACCAATTCTCTGGAGAAAGAGGGCGCATACCCGGGAGGGCCGGCCTCCCGGCGGCCTGCCCGGGGCCCCCGGAGGCGCCTCTGCCGGGATGCCAGACGGTATACCTCTGGGTATCCTCGACGGTATGACGATGACGACCATAAAGGTGCAAGCCGGGGTGCGCGACGAGCTCGCGCGCCTGGCGGCCGACGACCTCGGCGGAGTCACGCTGAACGCCGCCCTGGAACACCTGCTGACCGAGCACCGCAAGAACCAGATCCTCGCCGCCTACGCCCGCCTGGCGGCCGACGAGACCGCCTGGGCCGACTACCAGAACGAGCTGGACCAGTGGGACGGCGTGGCCGGCGACGGCCTGGGCGGTGAGGCGTGAGCCGCAAGTCCGCCCCCTGGCAGGTCTGGATGGCCGACCTGTCCCCGGTCATCGGCTCCGAGCAGGCAGGCCGACGCCCCGTCGTGGTCGTCTCCAGCCCCCTGTTCGCCGCCTTCCCCACCGCCATGGCCATCGTGGTCCCCCTCACCACCGCCGACCGCGGCCTGCCCCACCACGTCCCCGTCACCTCCCGCGGTTCCGGCCTCGACCGCCCCAGCTGGGCCCGCACCGACGACGTGCGCACCATCTCCGAGCAACGACTCCTCGGCGCCAGGCCGCTCGGAACCGTCACCGACAAGGAAGCCGACGAGATCCGCACCTACCTGCGGCTCATGATCGACCTCTGACGCCCCGGTCCCGGGCCGCCGCAAGGCCACCCGGGACCGCACCTCGTCCAACCCGCACAGGGAAAACGGCAAGAATTCCCGACAGTCGAATTCTGAAACGCCCCAGGTGGGGAGGCCAGGGCAGGGAATTCCGCCGCCCCGGCGAATCCCCGGAGAGTCAGGATCCACACCGCACATCCGGCAAGGTTTCCTGACAGGCTACAACTGATACATTTCTGACGTGCAGTCACCAGGCAAGCCCGCCTCCTGCCATAGCCCAGGGCTGGTTCGGCGAAGGAGCCAGCCCTTCCCGTGGTCGTGAAGCCGACCCGCACACGACCACGGTGCCCACCCCTCCCTCAGTCAGCCTGTCGTGAGTTCAGCCAAAAACCCAGTTCAACCATGTGAACGAGCCTCAGTCCACTAGCACCGTGGAGCGAAGCGGAATGGTGCTTGGCCCGAGCGGAGCCGGGCCGGCCTGACCGAAGGGAAGGCCACGGACACGCGGAGCGGGTCCGCCCACCGCCCGGAGGGCGGTGGCGAAACGGAGGGCCGAAGGCCCGTAGGGACCCGCTC
>NZ_JBHVRT010000083.1:0-9554 GCF_042885555.1 Kitasatospora sp. NPDC058048
GTCGGCCCGGCTCCGCTCGGGCCGGGCACCACTCCGCTTCGCTCCATGGTGCCGGTGGGCTGATGCTCGTTCACATGGTTGAGCTGGGACTTTGGTTGAACTCGCGACGGGCTGACTAGGGGGAGGGGTGGGCATCGGGGGCGCGTGCGGGTCGGCTTCACTCCTCTCAGGGAGGTCTAGACCGGGGTCCAGACCGGCATTTTCGGCCCCGGGTGAGGTTGGGGTGCGCTACCCTCGGAGGGTGAGCAACGGTGACCAGTGTATCAGTTGGCATCTGTCAGGGAACCTTGCCGGATTCGGGGTCCGTCCTCGGCGCTTCCGGGATTTCCCGGTTTTTTTCCGGGCTGACTGATAGGCTACCGGAAGCCGCCCGCACATTGGCTTTGATTCCCGTCCGTTCTGGCCTCTCGGCCCGGCCGGTGAATGTATCAGAAGCGCACTGTCAGCAGTTCTTGTCAGATCCCGGTCCGGCCTGGGGCATTCGAGGGGAGAACATTTCTGTGAGCGTGGAGACTTTCCTGGCGGAGGATCAGGGGCCCGAGGAGATCACGCTTCGCCATCACCAGGTGGAGGCGCTGGAGGCGATCGTGCGGGGCCTGACGCTGCGTCCGGGGCAGAGTGCGCCGGCGGGGTTGCGGGTGACCGCGCAGATGGCCACGGGGTCGGGCAAGTCGTTCGTGGGGGCGGCGGCCGGGCAGAAGCTGGCGCCCCGCGGCGTGGTCCTGGTGGTGGTGCCCACGCTGGACCTGCTGGTGCAGATGATCGGGGAGTGGCGCCGGGGTGGCCGGGCGGGGGAGATGCACGCGGTGTGCTCGCTGGCCGCGGGCGAGCTGCCGTTCGGGACGCAGGCGAGCACCGGGCGGCGGATGATCGGGTGGTGGATCGAGCAGGCCGCGCGCAAGCGCCGGCCGCTGACCCTGTTCGCCACCTACGCCTCGGCCGGGGCGCTGAAGGACACCTACGAGTACTACGCCGAACGCGGCCAGGAGCTCCCGCCGCTGGACCTGATGGTCTGCGACGAGGCGCACCGGTCCTCCGGGCACGCGGAGAAGAAATGGACGGTCGTTCACGACAACGAGGCGATCCCGGCGAGGCGGCGGCTCTACATGACGGCGACGCCGCGGATCTGGGCGCCGCCGAAGGCCCGCGCGCGGCAGCGTGAGGGGGCGCACCAGCCGCTGCCGGAGGAGTTGGCGGTGTCGATGGACGATCAGCAGGTCTACGGGCGTCAGGTGGTGTCCCTGGGCCTGGCGGAGGCGATCGACCGCAAGCTGTTGGCGCCGTTCGAGGTGGTGGTGCTGGAGCTGCGGGACCCGGGCGCGGACCGGACGGCGGCGGAGCGGCAGCCGGTGCCGTGGGGGCCGGGGGTGGGTGAGGCCGAGGACGGCGAGGACGACCAGGTGCCGGCCGAGCGGATCGCGGCCATCCAGGCCGGGCTGGCCAAGACGATCGTGGAGCGGAGGCTGAGGCGGGTCATCACGTTCCACAACCGGACGATCGAGGCCAGGTATTTCTCGGAGACGCTGAACCAGGCCGTTGACCGGCTGCACGCCGAGAATCCCGCGAAGTACCCGGAGGAGTTCTGGGCGCAGTGGCTTTCCGGTGAGCACGAGGTGGATTTCCGCAAGGAGACCATCCGGGACTTCGGAACGGCCGAGGAGGACGAGGGCCTGGCGCACGCCGTGCTCTCGAACTGCCGAGTTCTTGGCGAGGGTGTCGATATTCCGAATGCGGACGCGGTTCTTCTCCAGGGCCGGGGCAGCATGGTGGATATCGTCCAGGCCATCGGCCGGGCCCTACGCATGAAGCCGGGCGAGGGAAAGACCGCGAGTCTGATCGTGCCGGTCTTCCTGCAGCCCGGAGAGGAGCCCGGGGACATTCTGGAGTCGGACTCGTACGGGCCGCTGGTCAAGATCCTCAGCGCGATCCGCAGCCACGACGCGCGGGTGGTCGAGTCCCTGGCCGTGCCCCAGAAGTCGGGCAAGCGGACCACCGGGCGCAGCGCCGAGGCGCAGGTCGCGCCGGGTGTGAGTGAGGGTTCGCCGTCGTTCTCGCTGCCGGTGCGGTTCCAGTCGCCGGTCGGCTCGGACGTGCTGGCGCTGTTCATCTCGACTCGCGTGCTGACGGGTGAGAATCAGCTCTGGCGTGAGGGGATCGGGCACTGCCGGAATTGGTTCGAGGAGACCGGCGGACTGGATGTTCCGTGGTCCACGCGGGTCGGTGAGAACGAGAATTTTCGGCTCGGAGAATGGCTGGCACAGCGCCGGGTGGAATTCGCGAACGGCGAATTGGCACGCCACCGGGTCGACATGCTCGACGCGCTGGGCATGATCTGGTCCGTGTCGGACGCGCGGTTCGACGCCGGCCTCGACTGGGCGCGGGTCTGGGCGAAGGAGCACGGCGGGTCCCTGGCGGCGCCGGCGCGGGCGGCCGTGGGCGGGTACGCGATCGGGGCCTGGCTCGCCGGCCTTCGGGCGGCAGCCGAGGTGCCCGAGGGCGAGCCGGGGGCGCTGAATGCGGAGCGGCGGGCGGCGCTGGAGGAGATCGACCCGTGGTGGTGCCCGCGGTGGCCGATCGTCTGGCAACGCTCCTACGCGGTGGCCCGGCAGTGGTGGCTGGAGTCGGACGGCCGGGTCGACTGGGCGCAGCTGCCGGTGGAGACCGAGTTCGAGGGCGAGACGCTCGGCCGGTGGGTGCGGGCGCAGCGGGCCGGGTGGGCCGAGCTCGACCAGGAGCAGCAGGACCTGCTGACGGCGCTCGGCATCGAGGAGGACCAGGAGCTCGCCGCCGCGCGGACGCTGGCCGCGGCGAAGCCGAAGGTCTCCCGGGTGGACCGGTTCCAGCAGGGCCTGGCGGCGCTCGCCGCCTTCGTCGAGCGCGAGGGGCACGTCCGGGTGCCGCGCACCCACAAGGAGAACGGGGTGTCCCTCGGGTCCTGGCTGAACAACCAGCGCGCCCGCCGGGACAAGCTCACCGCGGAGCAGCTCGGGCAGTTGGAGGCCCTCGGCGTGGCCTGGTAGGAACGCCCGGCCGGGGTGGTGCCGTGGCCGGCGGCACGCCGCCGTGGCCCCGAGAAGGCACAGGAAGGCCGCCACCCTTCGGGGTGGCGGCCTTCCTGCATTACCTGGATGGCTAGGGCTCGTTCTGCGGGTGGCGGAACTTCACTGTCCGGCGCACCCCCGGCGCAGGTCGTGGTCTTCGTCCTGGAGCTGGCGGACAAACTGCTGCTCCCAGGCCGCCGGCGAGATGACCGTGCCGGTGACGATGCCTCCGGGCACGATCAGGGTGACCTTGGTCTTGGCCTCGATGTCCTCGTGCTCGGCGCCCAGGCGCACCAGCTCCAGGTACGGGTCGGGGTGGGCGTCCCGGTCGATCAGGACCCGCAGGACCGACTGGGCTGCTTCTCGTACCCTCACCGGGTCCTCCTCGTGCTGCTGGGCCTGCGGGAAGGGTGCCCGTCCAGACAGGCCTGGACTCGCGCCGACGGTCAGCCTTCCACGGTAGGGCCTGACGTTCAGCAGGAATGACGATTTGTCACATTCGGCCCCGCTTCCATCGTGGGGTGAGGCCATCTGGCATGGTAGGGGCGTCCGAGTAGCCGCACGTGCGGTGAAATCAACGGACGACGAGAGGTTCTGGGATGACAACATCCACAGCAGCGCAGGCCGCGGTCGACGTCGCCACGGCGCGCCCCGAGACGACGAGGGTCATCGTCGTCATCCAGCAGAAGGGCGGATCGGGCAAGACCACGATCGCCATCAACACTGCGGCGTGCAGCGGGCGCAGCGCGGTCCAGTCGGACGGTGCGTCGCCCGTCGTCGCGGCCGGCACTGACGTCCAGGGCAGCCTGGAGAAGTGGTGCTCGGCTGTCCGCGAGGATGCTCTGCCCTTCGACTATGTGGTCACCCGCGGCAAGGTGGGCATCCTGTCGGAGCTCGTGAAGGATCCGTCGCGGCGCAGGTTTATCGTCGACACCCCCGGCTTCATGGACGTCGACCCGGATACCGAGTGGGGCGAGGATCCGCTCGGGCAGAGCCCGGTGGCCGATGCCCTGCGCGAGGTCCTGGAGTTGGCCGACCTTGCCATCGTGCCAATCACTCCGAGCATGATCACGTGGGACGAGGCGGAGTTCACGATCGAGCGTGTGCTGAAGCCCAGGTCGATCCCCTTCCTGGTCGTGATCAACATGCACGACCCGGGTAAGGACAAGTTCGAGACGCAGCTCAACAAGGTGAAGTCGTGGGTCGACGAGCGGAACTACCCGCGCGTCTCGGACCCGATCCGCCGGTACACCATCCACGAGCACGCCTACGAGAACGGCGCGGTCGTCACCGAGTACAAGATGAGCGGCACCGCGCTGAACGCCCGCGAGGACTTCATGCGCGTTGCCCTGACGATGGAGCAGATGCTCTGATGGGACAGCAGATTGGCTCTCAGGGGCCGGGCAAGCCCGGGACGGCGGTCGCGCTGGCCCGCGCGATCAACAGCCTGCCGACCAAGCAGCTCGCCGAGACCCCGGTCCTGATCGCCCAGGAGCGGGAGCTGCTGGTGAAGTGCGAGGCCGCGCTGGAGAACCTGCGGGTCGCGTACTGGGCGGCGGGCAAGGCCTTGGAGGCGATCCGGGGAGGCCGGCTTTATCGGGTGAGCCACGGCACGTTCGAGGCGTACTGCCTGGAACAGTGGGACATCACCCCGCAGTACGCGGGGAAGTTGATCCGATCGTGGCGGGTCGCGGAGAAGGTGTTCGATTCCCTGGGGCAGAAATCGAACGGCCTGGAAACAATTGTTTCTAAGCGACTGGGCTACGGGCAGGCGTGGGAGCTGGTCGCCCTGTCCGAGGAACACAACGTCGATGCCGCCGCGCTGCTCTACATCGCCCTGATTCAGCTCAAGGGCATGGCCGTCACCGCCGCGATGGTGGCCGGCGCGGCCAAGGCCCTGCCCCCGGAGGCGGTCGGCAAGAAGAAGGCCACCGAGGAGGCCGTGGTCTCCTACCTGGCGAGCCTGGAGGGCAAGAAGGAGCTCACCAACTCCCCGGCGGCCGACCCGTTCGCGGCGCTGCGCCGGGTCACCAAGAAGCTGGACGCCGACACCGTCCAGGCCGCATTGAAGCGCGATCCCGACGGCACGCGCGCGATGGTCCGCGACCTGATCGAGGCGCTGTCGTCGTCGGTAGGGATCGAGGTGGAGATCAAGGCCGCTTCCCCGGAGTCGGCGGCGGCCTAACCGGCAGCAACCCCGAAGACGAGAAGGCCCACACCCTGGCGGGGTGTGGGCCTTCTCGTCTTCGACGGGGCAGGCTGCTGACCGATCGGCAGGCGAGGACGGCGGCGGGCCGCCCCCATCTCCATTGGGGACGGCCCGCCGTCATGCTGTCAGGCCCGGTGGACGCGGGAGCCGGTGACGATGCCACCCGGCTCCGCGTGGAGCGCGGCGGCCTCGGCCGAGTCGAGCAGCGCGTCACCGGAGCTGCTGGCCGGGGTGATGCCGGGGCGCTACTGGACGACGGGGCGGCGGATGTGGTGGTGGACCACCTCGACGCTGGTGTCGTGGATGCGCAGGTACTCGGCCACGGACTCGGCGATCGCGACCGAGCGGTGCCGGCCGCCCCGGCAGGCGATGGTGACGTGCACCGGGCGCCGACGCCGGTTGGCGTAGCTGTAGACGATCGCCTTGGCCGACTCGGCGATGCGCTCGACCTCCGGTATCACGCCGGGGGTCTGGAGCACGTGGTCGCGGACGACGTCGTCCAGGCCGGTCAGCTCCCGCAGCCGCGGATCGTGGTGCGGGTTGCGGAAGCGGCGGTCGCCGACGTTGAAGACCAGGCCGTCGTGCGCGGCGATCAGCTCCAGCGCCTCGTCGTGCAGGGTGCCGATCGAGTGGACGACAACCTGGACCAGGCCGCCGTCCCCGGCGTTCGGGTTGCTTTCCATGTACCCGTCCTTCCTTGCCAGTTGAGATGCTTCATAGGGGCTTGTGGTGTTTCACGTTTCACGTTTGCGCCGGACGAGCAGGCCCTTCGCCGGCGCTCCACCGGTACGGGCGGGATGGGCTACTGCTGGGCGAGGTGGGCGAGGGCGCGGGTGATCAGGGGCCGGTGGGCGGCGTACAGGGTGCGCCCGGCGGCCGCGATGGCGGCCTCGAGCTCGGCGAGCGTGCCCGCCGGGTACCAGGTGGCGTCCAGGGCGTCGTCGGCGGCCGTCGCGGTGACGGTGGCGGGCAGAACGTACAGGGCGGAGGTGCTCGCCACCCAGGCGTGGTCCGACTGGCGCCAGTCGTCCACCAGGCCCGTGCCGAGGATGACCGGCTGGTGGCCCCTCAGGTCCACTCCGGTCTCCTCGTGCAACTCCCGCACGAGTGCCTGGGGCGCGGTCTCCCCCGCGTCCACCATCCCACCCGGGATGGCCTCCACCCCGATGTCGTCCCGGGTGATCAGCAGGATCCGCCGGTCCACGCCGGCGCCCGCGATCACGATCGGGTCGGCCGCCGCGTTCTCACCCCACCTGCCCAGGTTCCTGCCGGAGCGGCCGGTGCGCCCGGCGGGGTGGAGCGGCCAGCCCCGGTGGTCGAGTTCGAACGGGACCAGGGCGTCGGCCCGGCGCTGGTCCCAGTTGGTCACGTCGGCCGGGGTGGCCGCGCCCTCGGCCCACGCCGGCACCTCGGCCGCCAGCGCCTGCGGCAGCAGCTCCGGCGGCGTGACGTCCAGCGGCGCGTACTGCGGCCAGCTCACGGCCCAGTCGCGCAGGCCGGCGGGGACGACCTCCACCCGGTCCCCCGTCCCCTCGCCGCCGTCGGCGGCCGCGGTGGGCAGCGAGATGCGGGAGGCGTGCAGGACACCGGCGAAGCCCTCGTCGGCCAGGCCGGGCAGGCCGGCGGTGATCTGCTCGTGCAGGGTGCGGACCACGTCCTCGGACACCCGGCGGTCGCGGGCGGTGTTTCGGGCCAGCGCGACGTCCAGCGGGGTGTCCAGGACGAGCGCGTAGGCCGGGATCTCGTGTCGCTGGGCCCGGACGACGAGCTCCGCGCGGTGGGCCGTCTCGGCGGACGTGGCGTCGATGACGGTCGGACGGCGAAGCCCGAGGCGGGAGTCGAGCAGGGCGTGCAGGATCGTCCAGACGAGGCCGTTCACGGCCTCGGCCTGGCACGCCCGGTCGCCGCTGGCCAGGCCCCGCAGGTGGTCGGCGTTCAGGACGTCGTCAGGGTCGAAGGCGCCGGCGAAGGTGGACTTGCCGGTGCCGGGGGCGCCGATGAGGGCGATGAGGCACGGGTCCGGCAGGCCGAGAGCGGCCAGGGTGCGGGCGGTGGCGGTGGTGGTGGTCATGATGTCCCTTCCGATCCGGTGTGGTGGTGCGGGCCGTTGGGCAGGCCCGCGAGCGCGGCGACGGTGGCGCCGTCGAGGTGGTGCCGGTCCATCAGGGCGGCGGCCACGGTAGTGACCGCCTCCCAGTGCTGGTCGAGGAGGGCGTCGGCGAGGTCGTGCACGATGCGGTAGTCCTGCCGCTCGTCGTCGCCGAAGCCGATGTGCGGGTTGAGCTTGAGCAGCTCTCGCCGGTCGCCCCGGGCGCCGATCTCGACGGCCACCGCCCGGCCGGGGGTCCACAGCCCCGACTCCCGCAGCCACCTGTCCGCGGCCCGCTCCCCGGCGCCGGCGAACGCGGCGTAGGCACGGCCGTCGGTGAGGCCGCAGCCCTCGACGGCGCCGTCGACATCCAGGTCGTCCGGCATCAGGCGGGCCCGGTGGAGGTGACCGCCGGCGGCGAGCACGGCCACCGCGTGGCCCGCCTCGTGCACCGCGTTCATCAGCTTGTGCTGCTGCTGGGTGAGGCCCTCCAGCAGCTCCTCGGCGGTGGTGACCTCCCGGCGGGGCGCGCGGCTGCGGGTCGGGTAGACGACACCGCCCAGGGTGCAGTTGGTGTGCCAGTCGATCATCACGGTGGTGCTGTTCACTGCCTGGTCCTCCTCTCGACTCGGGGCAAGGAGGGCGGGGCGGCCGTCGGCGCTGGCGGCGGGACGGCCGCCCCGCACTGCGTGTTGGGTCAGCTCCGGCCCCAGCGGCGGCGCCGCTGCTCGTCGCGGGCCTGCTCCTCCGCCTCGCGGCGCATGTGCTGGCCCGCCGTCTCCGGGGATCCGTCGGGGTTGCGGTTGAGGCCGTGCAGGTCGCCGCCCTTGGCGTACGCGTAGGCGTCGCCGAACTCGCCGGCGAGCGCGGCGCGGTGCTCCGCCCGGTGGTCGCGACGCCCGCCGCGGCCGCCGGTCAGGTCCAGCGGAGCCTCGCGGCGGGACGCCTCGACGGCGGCACTGTGCCGCGCCTGGGCGGCGTCGAGCGCGTCGGGCTTGTTGCGGTTGAAGAATCCCATGGTGGTTCCTCTCGGGTGGCGGCCGGGCCCTGGACGGGCTCGGCCTGATGGGTGGGCGGGTGCTCTGTCAGGCGTGGCGGGCCTGGCTGATCGCGGCCTGGAGTCGGGCCTCGGTCGCGGCGGGGTCGGTCGGCTCCCTCAGCAGGTGGTCGACCAGGCGCTGGGCGTCGGCGGTGTCGCCGCGCCGGACGGCCGTGAATGCTCAGACGCGGTGCGGTGTGGTGGTGCCGGGCTGATCAGCGACGCGCGAGCACAGACGGGGCGGCGCGCCGACGGCGGCGGACAGCTGCGCCGGCAGGTCGGAAGGCTCGCCGATGCGGCGCAGCGCCTCGGCGAGGGTGGTGTCCCAGTCGCCTTCGAAGCACAGTCCGCGGTCGTCGATGTAGATCGCCCCGCCGAGTTTCTTGTTCGTCACCAGGACGGGGTCGCCGCGCCAGTAGGCGCGGTCGGGGTCGTCGTCGACGATGGCGTCGAAGCCGTGGCGGATCAGCCAGGCCGCGACGGCGGGGTGGTAACGACGGTGCCGGGCCGTCACCACGAAAACCGAACGACGGGCCTGGAGGACGCGCAGGGCTTCGAGGGCGCCGGGGATCGGGGCGCCGTAGATGCGGCCGTCCTGCCAACCGTCCCGATGAGCCACGAGGGTGAGGTCGAAGTCGACGCCGACAGCGTGGCTGGCGGGGGAGTCGGGGTCGAGCGGGACAACGGTCAAGAGGCTCTCCTCTGGTTGGGTGATGGGTTCGGAGCAGAAGCGGCCGTGCCGCCACGCCTTGGTCTTGTCGTGGGCGTGGGTGCCGGCGGGCCAGGGCTCGGCGCCGCCCTTGGTGAGCTGGCGGGGCCGGCCCTGGGCGGGCGGGGAGTCGATCACGGTGGTGAGCGAGCGGGAGAGGCGCGCGTCCAGCAGGAGGGTCTGGACCTGATCGGCGACCGGCGTCGCGGACTGGTCGGTGGCGGGGTGGTGGTGGGCCGGTCCGGGTGCTGCGCCGAGCCGTTCGGCGCGGCACCCGGGCGGGCGCGGGGTCAGCTGCGGCCGGGCGGGAGTGCCTTGGCGGCGGGCGCGGGGTCGGCCTGGCGGTGCTGGAGGGCGAGCCAGGCCCCGGCGGCGGTCATCAGCCGGCCGTCGCCGAGGGCGTCGAGCGGGGCGGTGTCGATGTCGTGCATCAGCTCGGCCGGGTCGAGCGGGCGCGTGAAGGCGAC
>NZ_JBHVRT010000084.1:0-9401 GCF_042885555.1 Kitasatospora sp. NPDC058048
GGATGATGCGGGACGCGAAGATCACGCAGATCTACGAGGGCACCAACCAGGTCCAGCGGATCGTGATGGCCCGCAACCTCCCGTAACCCCACCCCCGTAACCCCACCCGTAACCCCACCTCGACGTGCACCGACGGCGGGTCGGCCGGCCGCCCGGCCGTCGGTGCCGAGGCATCGTCCCGATGCTAAGTTCCGGTGAATGAGTGAGAAGGAAGAGCAGGACCAGTCCATGAATGACGGGCCCTCGAAGCCGGCGATGCGCGAGGCGCTGGTGGCCGCGGCCTTCGAGCTCTTCCTGGAGCGCGGCTTCGAACAGACGACCGTCGACGACATCGTCTCGCTGGCCGGCGTCGGCCGGCGCTCCTTCTTCCGCTACTTCCCGGCCAAGGAGGACGTGGTCTTCCCCGACCACGAGCGCAGCCTCGCCGAGATGACGGAGTTCCTGGAGTCCGGCACCGGTGAGGAGGACCCGGTCAGGCACGCCTGCGACGCCGCCCGCCTGGTCCTGCGGATGTACGCCGAGCAGCCCTCCTTCTCCGTCCAGCGCTACCGCCTGACCCGCAAGGTGCCCGGCCTGCGCGCGTACGAGCTGTCCGTCGTCTGGCGCTACGAGCACACCCTGGCCGCCTATCTGCGCGGCCGCTTCGCCGACCGCCCCGACGGCCCGCTGCGTGCGGACGTGATCGCCGCGGCCGTCGTCTCCGCGCACAACCACGCCCTGCGCACCTGGTTGCGCTCGGGCGGGGAGAGCGACTGGGTGGCCGAGGTGGACGCGGCGATGGCCTTCGTCACCGGCACCTGGGGCGAGCGCCAGGGCGAGGCCGCCGAGGGCGAGTCCGACGACGTCGTGGTCCTGGTCGCCAGCCGCCGGGCGCCGCTGTGGCGGATGGTGCAGGGCATCGAGAGCGCGCTGGGTGCCGACGCCCGCCAGGTCTGATCCTCACCCGCACGGCGCAGCCGCGTCCGGCGTGGCCCCGGTCGACGGCCCGTGCGCCGTGCGGGGCGTCCGGCTCCGGGCGAGACTCGGTCCCGGGACGGCCCTCCCCGACGGCGGGCGGCCCGGGAGCGCGAGGGAGCGGCGATGCCGACGACGTCCCAGCAGCGGAGCAGCGGCCCGACCCTGCGCGAGGTGCTGCTGCACAAGGGCTACCTGCGCCTGTTGCTGGTCTCGGCGCTGGTCGGCATCCCGGTCTCGCTGGCGGCCTTCGGCTTCGTCAGCCTGGAGCACGAACTCCAGCACTGGGTCTGGCAGAGCCTGCCGGAGACGCTCGGCTACCACCAGGCCCCCTGGTGGTGGCCGCTGCCCGCGCTGCTGCTGGCCGGCCTGCTGCTCGCCCCGATCGTGACCCGGCTGCCCGGGCACGGCGGTCACATCCCGGTCGACGGCTTCGGCGGCCCGCCCACGATGCCCGTCGCCGTCCCCGGGGTGGTGCTGGCCGCGCTCGCCTGTCTGCCGCTCGGTGTGGTGCTCGGCCCGGAGTCGCCGCTGATGGCGCTCGGCGGCGGCCTCGCCCTGCTCGCCGTCCGGTCCGCCCAACGGGTCGAACATCCGCAGCTGGTGGCGGTGCTGGGTACGGCGGGTTCCGCGGCGGCGATCTCCACCATCTTCGGCAGCCCGCTGGTGGCGGCCGTCATGGTGATCGAGGCGGCCGGGCTGGGCGGCCCGCAGCTGACCGCGCTGATCCTGCCCAGCCTGCTGTCCGGCGGCCTCGGGGCTCTGGTCTTCACCGGGTTCGGCCACTGGACCGGTCTGTCGATCGGTGCGCTCTCGCTGCCGAGCGTGCCGAGGGCCGGGGTGCCCGACCCGGGGGACTTCCTCTGGGGCGTCCCGTTGGCCGCCGCGATCGCGGTGGTCTGCGTGGCGGGGCGGACCGTCGGCCGCGGGGTGAAGGCCTTCGTCACGACCGGGACCGCACGACAGACCGCCCTGCGCATCGTGTTGTGCGCGGTCGCGGTCGGCTGCTGCCTCGCCGCGTACGCCCTGCTCACCGGCCGCTCCCCGGAGCAGGTCGCGCTCTCCGGGCAGGCCACCCTGGGCGCGCTCGCCGCCGATCCGGCCGACTGGCCGATCGGCGCGCTGCTCGCCCTCGCGCTCTTCAAGGGGCTGGGCTGGTCGATCGCCCTCGGCAGCCTGCGCGGCGGCCCGATCTTCCCGGCGCTCCTGCTCGGTACGGCCCTCGGCACGGCCTGTGCGCCGCTGCCCGGCTTCGGTGCCGGGCCCGCCCTGGCGGTCGGCCTGGCGGCCTCGGGTGCCGCCGTCACCGGCCTGCCCGTCACCAGCACCGTCCTGGCCGCCGCCCTGCTCGGCAGCCAGGCGACCGACGCGATGCCGCTGCTGATCGTGTCCACGGTGGTGGCCTTCATCACCGCGCAGTCGCTGCGCGGCCGGCCGAAGCGGGGTGCCGCTCCGGCCGGCCGCACGGAGGCGCCCGAGGTCAGCTGACGTCCGGGCCCGGGCCGTCCGCGACCGCGCCCAGGTACTGCTCGATCTGCTGCTGGTTCTCCACCAACCGCAGGCACAGGTGCCGCAGTTGGGCCATCTCCTCGGGGCTGAAGCCGCGGAACACGGCGGCCATCGCACGCTCGGTGGGCACCCGGAACTCCTCCAGCCAGGCCAGGCCTTCGGGCGTCGCGGTCACCAGTACCGCCCGCCGGTCGTTCGGGTCGGGGGATCGGCGGGCCAGCCCCTCCCGCTCCAGGGTGTCCACCAGGCCGGTCGCGTTGCGCGGGCTCACCCCGCCGGCCCGGGCCAACTCGCCCACGGTCAGCCCCGCGTCTCCCGCGTCTCCCGCTTTGCCTGCGGCTCCGAGCCGCACCAGCACATCCAGCGCTCCCGCGCTCAACCCCCGTCCCTGCGATCCGTGTGCCCGCAGCTTCTCCACCGCGTGGAATGCCGACCGTGCGGCGGCCGCGGCCTCCAGTGCCAGGGTGTCCCCGCCCTTGGTGAACGCGCCCATGGCCGTCCGCACCCTGCTGTCGTAGAGCCGGCCCTCGGCATCCCGCCCCAGCGGACCGGCCGGTGACTCCGGTGATTTATTTACCTGCTTCATAATGAAGTCATTCTGCACTTCGCGGGAAGTCTGTCAAGGGGAGGGGGTCCGCCAACTCGGCCGCAGCGGACGAGACTTCGCCGGGAGTCGGCGGCGCGCCCCGCGGGAGTCGGCGCCGGGTCGCGGGAGGGGAGCGTTCTGCGCCACGGGTCGGGCGGGGAGTGGGGGTGTCGCGGGCCCGCTCCGGTTCGACGGCCCTCGCGGCGGCCGTCCGGCCCGAGTACGCCCGGAACGGCGCTTCCGCCGTTCCGCGAGCTCGGAGGGCCCGGCCAACTGTTCCCGTGCGACGGGCCGTTGTACCGGGCCGTTCGCGTGACTCCGCTGAAGGGCGGCTCCGTCCGGGACGGTCCGCGGCGGGGGCTCTGTCGCGACGGAGAGTGGCATGGGGTGACGCAGAGTGCTCCAGCCGACTGATCCTGTCAGATAGGCATACGAACGGTATTTCCGCTGGTGAGGGCGGCGATTCTGACGGGACGTGAGGCCGGACGGGTCCTGACGGCGGTTGCGGCGGGATGTGGGGCGTGGCTCTCTGAGATCGCGGCGGGACCGAACGGCACCGCCACCCCAACCAGAAACTCCGTGGAGGAGATTTTCATGCGTGCTCTCAAGCGAGTCGTGGCTGTCGGCGCCCTCACCGTCCCGCTCGTGCTCGGCTGCGCCGGCCTGGCCTCGGCCCACGAAGGCATCGACGCGAACTACGGCAAGGGCTTCTTCACTGCGAACGAGGACGCCGCCGCCCTCGCGGCCGTCGAGTCCCACGTCGGCGAGGACGGTGTCTCGCACGCCAGCTTCTGGATCATTGCGGACGACGAGGGCGTCACCGGCTCCTTCACGGGTGCGGGCGCCACCTTCAACGACGAGGACGTCGCCCCGGCCGCCGCCCCTGCCGCCGCTCCCGCGACTGAGGTTGCCCCCGCTGCCGCTCCGGCGGCCGAGGTTGCTCCGGCGGCCGCTCCGGCGGCCGAGGTTGCTCCGGCGGCCGCGCCGGCGACTGAGGTTGCTCCGGCGGCCGTCCCGGCGGCCGAGGTTGCTCCGGCGGCCGTCCCGGCGGCCGAGGTTGCCCCCGCGGCCGTCCCGGCGACTGAGGTTGCCCCCGCCGCTGCCGCTCCGGCGGCCGAGGCTCCGGCTGCCGCGGCCCCCGCCGCTGCCGTCCCGGCGGCCGAGGCTCCCGCCGCTGCCGCTCCTGCCGCTGCCGCTCCCGCCGCCCACCAGGGCTGACCGAATCCCGCCGTTTTGGGCGTGACCCCGACACCGTCCCGTCGGGCCAGGCCCATCCGGATGCCCGGCCGGTACCCACCGGCCGGGCATCCGGCGTCCGGGCGTCCGGCCGGTCGCTTCACGGCGGAGAACCGCGGCCGAAAAGCAAAAAGGCCCCAGATCAACTGGGGCCTTTTTCGGTGTCCGAGGGGGGACTTGAACCCCCACGCCCGATAAAGGGCACTAGCACCTCAAGCTAGCGCGTCTGCCATTCCGCCACCCGGACCGGGTGTCGTCCTCGCGGCTTCCGATCTCTCGTCCGTCGCGCTGACAGATGTAACTGTAGCAAAGATCGGCTTGGGGTCCCAAAACGATTCCCGGTCGGCCGGTACGACCGGTGGCGGTGGCAAGGGGTGGTGTGTGGCGGGGGCGTGACCAGGGGGTTTCGGGAGCGCGCGGGGGGTGGATCGGGATCCGGGGCTGGGGGAGGATGGGCGGACGTGCTCGTACGGCCCGGGTGCAGGTCCTGGGGGTGGCGCGCTGGTGCGTCGGTGCGGGCCCAAGACGAGGAGTGACCGTGAACGAGCGGAGCGAGTCGGCGGCACCGAAGGTGACGGCTGAGTCCGAGGTCGCCGAGATCTGTCGCGATCTGATCCGGATCGACACCAGCAACTACGGGGACGGCTCCGGCCCGGGGGAGCGGAAGGCGGCCGAGTACGTGGCCGAGCAGCTCGCCGAGTTCGGGCTCGAACCGAAGATCTTCGAGTCCGCCAAGGGCCGGGCGTCGACGGTGGTCCGGATCGAGGGCGAGGACCGCTCCCGTCCGGGCCTGCTGATCCACGGCCACACCGACGTGGTGCCGGCCAACGCCGCGGACTGGACCCACGATCCGTTCGGCGGCGAGATCGCGGACGGCTGTGTCTGGGGGCGCGGCGCGGTCGACATGAAGGACATGGACGCGATGACCCTGGCGGTCGTCCGCGACCGGCTGCGCACCGGGCGCAAGCCCCCGCGCGACATCGTGCTGGCCTTCCTCGCCGACGAGGAGGCCGGCGGCACCTACGGGGCGCGCTTCCTGGTGGACAAGCACCCGGGGCTGTTCGAGGGCGTGACCGAGGCGATCGGCGAGGTCGGCGGCTTCTCCTTCACGGTCAACGACCAGGTCCGCCTCTACCTGGTGGAGACGGCCGAGAAGGGCATGCACTGGATGCGCCTGACGGTCGAGGGCCGGGCCGGCCACGGCTCGATGGAGAACGACGACAACGCGATCACCGAGCTGTGCGAGGCGGTCGCCCGGCTCGGCCGGCACCAGTTCCCGCTGCGGATCACCAAGACCGTCCGGGCCTTCCTGGACGAGCTGTCGGACGCGCTCGGGGTCGAGCTGGACCCGGAGAACATGGACGAGACGCTGCGCGTGCTCGGCGGCATCGCCAAGATGATCGGCACCACGCTGCGCAACACCGCCCAGCCGACCATGCTCGGCGCCGGCTACAAGGTGAACGTGATCCCCGGTCAGGCCACCGCGCACGTGGACGGGCGCTTCCTGCCCGGCTACGAGGAGGAGTTCCTGGCCGAGCTGGACAGCGTGCTCGGCCCGCGCGTGAAGCGCGAGAGCCTGCACTCGGACAAGGCGATCGAGACCGGCTTCGACGGCGCCCTGGTGGAGGCGATGCAGACCGCGCTGCGCGCCGAGGACCCGATCGCCCGCGCGGTGCCGTACTGCCTGTCGGGCGGGACGGACGCCAAGTCGTTCCAGGACCTCGGCATCCGCTGCTTCGGCTTCGCGCCGCTCCAGCTGCCGCCGGAGCTGGACTTCGCCGGGATGTTCCACGGTGTGGACGAGCGGGTGCCGGTGGACGGCCTGAAGTTCGGTGCCCGGGTGCTGGACCGGTTCATCGACGCCTGCTGAAGCCCCTGATCAGGCGACTGGGTCGGCCCGCTCCCGGAATGCCGGGGGCGGGCCGAGCGCATTGTCGGAGCTGATGATTGTGAGATGGGGAAAGGAAGATCGACAGAAGCGATTCTGCCGGAAATCCCAGGCTGATCATGTGTGCGAGACCTCACCGTTGCGGGTGAATGGGAGATCTGTTCCGTACCCCGTTTGCCGCAGCGTCGTTCATCCCTGTGCAGCCCGCCGAACGGGTTGCGTTGTCCATACAGGAGGAATGATGAAGGTCAAGAAGATCGCCGCTGTCGCCGCCGCCACCGGTGGTCTGGTGCTCGCCGCCGCCGGTGTCGCGTCCGCTCACGCCGGTGCCGAGGGTGTGGCCGCCGGCTCCCCGGGTGTCCTCTCGGGCAACCAGATCCAGGTTCCGGTGCACGCCCCGGTCAACCTCTGCGGCAACACCATCAGCGTCATCGGCGTGCTGAACCCGGCGTTCGGCAACCACTGCGCCAACGTCTGATTCGACCTCCGGGCCGTCGAGGCCTGTTGAGCCGATTCGCAACCGGCCCCCGGGCGGCGGACGCGCCGCGCCGGGGGCGTTCGCGTTCCCGGCGGTCAGGTGCGGGCCGGACCCGCTCCGGGCCCCGGCGCCCGCCGGATACACGAGGTCCGACACGATCGCTCGATCGGGTGAAGCCGATTCGTTCGGCTCAACCTCCCCGTTCGCCTCTCGTTAACTCGTGTGCAGCCGAAGCCCTTGCGTGATTTACGGATATACGGAAATTCCGACTTTTTTGAAGGTTCATGTCAAGGTCGACACGTCGTCTCGAAATGTCAGGGGAAAAAATGAGGAATGTAGCCAAGAAGGGGATCCTCACGGCGGTGGCCACGGGCAGTGTGCTGGCCTCGGCCGCCGGCTACGCCTATGCGGGAGGAGCCGAAGCGCAGGGGGGTGCCGTCGGTTCGTCCGGCGTCGTCTCGGGCAACTCGGTCCAGGTGCCGATCCAGGTGCCGATCAATGCCTGCGGCAATACGGTCGACGTGATCGGCTTGCTGAACCCGTCCTACGGCAACCACTGCGCCAACGTCAACGGCGGCGGGGGTCACCCGGCGTCCAAGCCCGTCCAGCACGGCATGCCCGGCGGCTCGGGCGCCACCGGCGGCGGTCACGCCGACGGCAGCCGTCCCGCCGGCGGCGTGGGCGGCGCCGACGCTTCCGGCACCGGCGCCGGCCAGGGTGCCAAGGTCCCGGGTAGCGCGGTCCCGGGTGCCACCGTGCCGGGCGCCACGGTGCCGGGCGCGAGTGCCTCGGGCGTCGCCGCCAACTCGCCGGGCGTGCTCTCCGGCAACAGCGTCCAGGCGCCGGTGGACGTCCCGGTCAACGCCTGCGGCAACTCGGTCAACGTGGTCGGCGTCGGCAACCCGGCCTTCGGCAACGACTGCGTGAACGTGGCCAAGGTCGCCCCGAAGCCCACCCCGAAGCCGGTCGAGGGCTGCGTGGAGGCCTGCCCGACCCCGCCGAAGGTCTCCTCCGAGGAGGTGACGAGCGTCGCGCGCAACAGCGTCCCGCCCGTCTCGGCCGAGCAGGCCGTCGTGGCACCCGCCAAGGCGGTCAAGGCCGCCACGGTCGCCCCGACCGCCCAGCTGGCCTCCACCGGCGCCGGCGGCGTCGAGCTGCTCGGTGCCGCCGGTCTCGCGCTGATGCTCGGTGGTGGCGTGCTCTACCGCCGGGCCCGGGCCGGAGTCCGCTGACCCGGCCGACCGGGGACGGGGGCGCGCGCTGAACCGGACGCGCGCGCACCCGTAGCGGGAACGACCCACCCGCGGCCGCCGGGCGAACGGGCGGCCGCGGGCGCCGGCGCGCGGAGGCTCGACGCGAGGCCCGCCCGGGGCGCCGGTGCCCCGCTCGTCACCAGCTCCGGACCTGCCGGATGATCCGCCGCTTCAGCCGGACCGTCCGGCTGCCGTCGGGGAACAGCTTGAGTCGGTCGAGCTCCCAGTGCCCGTACTCGGCGTGCTCGGTGAGCAGTTGGCGCGCCGCGTTGCGCGTGGTGCCGCGCGGCATGCGCAGGGACTGGTACTCGTACTCCGGCTGCCGGACCGGCTTCAGTGGGGTCAAAACGCTCCTCCTGGGGATCACCTTCGGGCAAGCCTACGGCCTGCCCCGGACGGTCGGCCCGGGTATTTCCGGCCGTCCCTCCCGCGCGGAGGCGGCGGCCGGAAGAGGCATGACCCGGGCCGTCGGCTGACAGCGCATCAGTCCTGTTGCCACTGGGGAAGGGATACCCCGATCCCGGCGCGCGAAGCCGCACCCGGACGACCCCGTCGGGTCCGGTGCGCGCCCTCCGCGCCCGTTTCGCGCCGGTGCCGCGTGGGGACGAAGTGGCACGGATCGGACATCAGGGGGGAAGTTGCGGTGAAAACGCGGGTGGAGGTGACAACCGCTGTGCGTACCGACACCGCGGGGAGATAGCGTCTGCACCATGTCTGATGCCGCGCAGCCCACCATTGCCGAGGTACGCGCCGCCGCTGAGGCGGTCAAGGCCGCCATCGATCGTCATCTGGAAGCGGTGTCAAGCCCCAACGCAGCCGATGATCCCGCCGTTTCCGCCGCGTACGAGCAGCTCGCCACGGCGGCCATCGCCTACGACCAGCTCCTGTACGAGGCCTACGACGAGGTGACGCCCTTCGAGATCCCCGGGGACGAGGGCCCCGGCGGGTACCACGGCCCCGAACAGCCCGAGGCGATCAGCGTGTTGATCCGCCGCGACTACCACGTCGTCGACCCCGAGCGACTGCGTGCCCAGGCCGAGCGGCTGGACGAGTCGCTGACCCCGGGCGGAGCCGGAGCGGGCGGGGTGAACGCCGCGATCGGCGTGCTGTTCGGCGAGTACGAGCCCGACGAGATCGCCGCCCGCAGCGAGGAGTTCGGCCTGGAGGAGGCCGACTCGACGCTCTGGGTCGCGGCCACCGAGCCGAGCGAGCCGGGCGAGTGGCTGCCCGAACCCTTCGAGCACGCCGACCCGCAGCTGCTGATCTGCCGGTTCGACGTGAGCGAGGTCTACGACGACGAGGATCCGGACGACTGACGCCGTGCAGGACGGCCGACGGGCGGGCCCGGGATCACCGGGGCCCGCCCGTCGTGCGTTCCGGCCGGGGGGCCCCCCCGGGGGGGCGCCGGCCGGGCGCCCCGGACTAAACCGGTGCGGGGGCGGTGTCGGGGAGGACCCCCCGCCGCCCGGGGGGGGGGGGGGGCGCCGGGGGGCTGGC
>NZ_JBHVRT010000085.1:0-8890 GCF_042885555.1 Kitasatospora sp. NPDC058048
CGCTCGGCTGGGAAACCCCAGCCGAGCGCCTGCATAAACTCATCGCGGCCTGATCAAACCAACCACGTGTTGCTACGACCCCTGGAAACCGCCGTCGGGTCCGGGGGCCATTGCGGGGATAACCCCGGTGTTGCTCGGGCTCAGGCCTTGGTGACGTCCTCGACCTGGTCGTCGTCCTCCCGCCCGGGTGTTTTCAGGTTGAATTTGACGATGATGAACCGGAAGAGCGCGTAGTACACGGCGGCGAAGCAGAGGCCGATCGGGATGATCAGCCAGGGCTTGGTGGCCAGCCCCCAGTTGATCGCGTAGTCGATCAGGCCGGCCGAGAAGCTGAACCCGTCGTGCACCCCGAGGCCCCAGGTCACCGCCATCGAGGCGCCGGTCAGCAGCGCGTGCACGGCGTACAGGGCGGGGGCGAGGTAGGCGAAGGAGTACTCGATCGGTTCGGTGACGCCCGTCACGAAGGAGGTCAGGCCGACCGAGAGCATCAGGCCGTAGATCTCCTTGCGCCGGTGCGGCTTCGCCGAGTGCGCCATCGCGAGGGCGGCGGCCGGCAGCGCGAACATCATGATCGGGAAGAAGCCGGACTGGAACTGGCCGGCCGTCGGGTCGCCCGCCAGGAAGCGCGGGATGTCGCCGTGCACGATGGTGCCGTCGGCCTTGACGAACTCGCCGAACTGGAACCAGACGAAGGTGTTCAGCAGCTGGTGCATGCCGATCAGCAGCAGTGCGCGGTTGAAGACGCCGAAGATGCCGGCGCCGCCCGCGCCCAGGTCGGCGAGGGTCTGCGAGAAGTCGTTCAGGCCGCGGCCGATCGGCGGCCAGACCCAGAGCGCCACCACGGCGGTCAGCATGCCGACCAGGGCGGTGATCATCGGCACCAGGCGGCGGCCGTTGAAGAAGCCGAGCCAGTCGACCAGCTTGGTGCGGTGGAAGCGGACCCACAGCCAGGCCGACATCAGGCCGATCAGGATGCCGCCGAGCACGCCCGGGTTCTGGTACGTCGCGGCCGCCGCCTTCGCCGAGGTGTAGTCCACGCACTGGTCGCTGATCAGCACGGTCGGCGGCTTGCAGTGCTCCGGGAAGGCGTGCAGGACCCGGAAGTAGACCAGGAAGCCGACCACGGCGGCCAGCGCCGTCGAGCCGTCCGCCTTCTTCGCCATGCCGATCGCGACCCCGACGCAGAACAGCATCGGCAGGCCGAAGGCCGAGTCGAGCAGCGCGCCGCCCGCGGCGGCGAAGACCTTCGCGACGTCGTCCCAGCCCAGTCCGTCCTTGCCGAACACGTCCGGCTGGCCGAGCCGGTTGAGGATGCCCGCGGCGGGGAGGACCGCCACCGGGAGCTGCAGGGAGCGCCCCATCTTCTGGAGGCCGCCGTAGAAGGTGTGCCACCACGTGGTCTGCGGGGCTGTGGCGCCTGCCGAACTCATCCTTCGCCCTCCGGGTGCCGTTGCCGTCCGGCGGTCCCCTGCGGGACCCTCGGGCGGGGCTCGGGAACACCCGGGGCCGTTACCGCGTTCCTCGGAGTACACATATATTGGTGTAGACCACTTGGAAGCAGGCCGTACCCCGGAGGCGCGAGCCCCGCTGATCGTCATCTTCGGGCGACGGTCGGACGCCTGCCCGCCGGAATGGGCCAAAAGTGGACTAACGTGGCGGACCGGACCGGCACGGGTGATGCTGGTCGCGCTGCTCGCCGGCACGACCGCAGCCGAACCCGCGTCAGCCACCGGCACGGACCTCACCGCCCGGCGGTCGAGGGACACCCCAGCACCAGCGCAGGACGGCACCCGGCAGAGCCGCCGAAGGGCCGAGACAGAGGGAGAAACCAGATGGCCAGCAAGGCTGAGAAGATCGTCGCCGGTCTGGGCGGCATCGACAACATCGAAGAGGTCGAGGGCTGCATCACCCGCCTGCGCACCGAGGTCAAGGACGCCTCCCTGGTCAACGAGGCCGCCCTCAAGGCCGCCGGCGCCCACGGCGTCGTGAAGATGGGCACCGCGATCCAGGTCGTCATCGGCACCGACGCCGACCCGATCGCCGCCGACATCGAGGACATGATGTGAGCTGAGCCACCCGGGTTCAGCCCGCCGCGGCCCGCCGACCCGCTCAGGGGGACGGCGGGCCGCGGCGCATCCCCGTCGGCTCCCGGACCGGCCCCCGCCGCTTCCCGGACCGGCCCCCCGGAGCGACTACGCTCAGTGCCTATGTCACGCATCGACGGCCGCACCCCCGAACAGCTCCGCCCGATCACCATCGAACGGGGCTGGAGCAAGCACGCCGAAGGCTCCGTCCTCATCTCCTACGGCGACACCAAGGTGCTGTGCACCGCCAGTGTCACCGAGGGCGTGCCCCGCTGGCGCAAGGGCAGCGGCGAGGGCTGGGTCACCGCCGAGTACTCCATGCTCCCGCGCGCCACCAACACCCGCGGCGACCGCGAGGCCGTCAAGGGCCGCATCGGCGGCCGCACCCACGAGATCAGCCGGCTGATCGGCCGTTCGCTGCGCGCCGTCGTGGACCACCGGGCGCTCGCCGAGAACACCATCGTCCTCGACTGCGACGTCCTCCAGGCCGACGGCGGCACCCGCACCGCCGCCATCACCGGCGCGTACGTCGCCCTGGTCGACGCCGTCGCCTGGGCCCGCGACAAGAAGCTGCTGCGCGCCAAGGGCCAGCCGATCACCGGCGGCGTCAGCGCCGTCAGCGTCGGCATCATCGACGGCGTCCCGATGCTCGACCTCCAGTACGAGGAGGACGTGCGCGCCGAGACCGACATGAACATCGTCTGCACCTCCGACGGCCGCTTCGTCGAGGTCCAGGGCACCGCCGAGGGCGCCCCGTTCGACCGCGAGCTGCTCGACCGGCTGCTCGACCTCGGCAGCCTCGGCTGCGCGGAGCTGGACGCGATCCAGCGCAAGGCCCTGGAGGGCTGAACCGGCGCGGGTCCCGCGGCCGTGGACCGGAGCGGACGCACGGTCAGCCCGCGGGCGCGGACGGCCGTTCGGGCCGCGGTGCGGACACGCGTCCGGGCCGCGGGCGAACGGCCCGCCGAACCGGTCGGCCTGCTGTACAGGCCGGGCCCGGAGACCGTACGGTTCCCGCAGCACTCCCGCTGCGGGAACCGCGCACCTCCCGGCGCGCGTCCCCCATCACGGAACCCGCGCCCCACAGGAGGATCGGATGCCGTCGAGCATCGCCCGCCCCGCCGCCCTCGCCGTGGCCGGACTCATCGCGATCCTCCCGCTCAGCATGGTGAGCTGCTCCGCCGCGCAGAAGGCGCTCGACTGCGGCAACACCGCGGTGCGGATCACCGGCGACATCGCCGACGTCACCCAGGCCTACGACAACGCGAGCAACGACGCGGCCGCGGCGGGGAAGGCCCTGCAGAAGCTCAAGAACGACCTCGACCAGGTCGGGAAGAACTCCAAGAACACCGACGTCGCCAAGGCCGTGACCGATCTGCAGAAGCAGGTCGAGAACGTGCAGCGGGCCGCGGACCGCAACGAGGTCCCGGACCTCAAGCCGCTCGGCGCCGCGGCCGGAAACCTCACCTCGGTCTGCACCGGCTGATCGTCCCCGGCCCCTCGGTAGGGTGGGCGATATGTCCACCCGCCTGATTCTCGCCACCCGTAACCAGCACAAGGTCACCGAGCTCCGCGCCATCCTGGCGGACGCCGGCCTGGACGTCGAACTCGTCGGCGCCGACGCCTACCCGGAGATCCCGGACGTCCCCGAGACCGGGGTCACCTTCGCCGAGAACGCCCTGCTCAAGGCGCACGCCCTGGCCCGCGCCACCGGCCTGCCCGCCGTCGCCGACGACTCCGGCCTCTGCGTGGACGTGCTGAACGGCGCGCCCGGCATCTTCTCCGCCCGCTGGTCCGGCAAGCACGGCGACGACACCGCCAACCTCGACCTGCTGCTCGCCCAGCTCTCCGACATCGCCGAGCCGCACCGCGGCGCCCACTTCTTCTGCGCCGCCGCCCTCGCGCTCCCCGACGGCACCGAGCGCGTCGTCGAGGGCCGCCTCCTCGGCACCCTGCGCACCGCCCCGGCCGGCGACGGCGGCTTCGGCTACGACCCGATCCTCCAGCCGATCGGCGAGACCCGCACCTGCGCCGAACTCACCCCGGCCGAGAAGAACGCCATCAGCCACCGCGGCAAGGCCTTCCGCGCCCTCGCCCCGGTCGTCAAGGACCTGCTGGCCTGACACTCCGTCCGGTGAACGCGTCGAAGGCCCGCCCCGGGATCACCTCGGGGCGGGCCTTCGATTTCAATGCCAGTGCGGCCTGAGGGACTCGAACCCTCACGGGATTTCTCCCATGGGCACCTAAAACCCAGGCGTCTGCCAATTCCGCCAAGGCCGCATGGCGACCAGTCTAGAGCTTCGTCGAGTGTGGGGACAGCGAGTTCGGCCGCCGCCCCGCCGGTGCCGCGTCCCGGTCCGGCTCCCGGTTCGGGCCCCGGGCCGACCCCCGGTCCGGTCCCGGCCTCGTCCCGTTCGGGGGACGGCCGTGCGTCGGCCGCGCGCCGGTGCGGGCACGTCGGCCGCCGGGTCGGCCGGTGCGCGCCGGGGGGCGGGTTTCGGCCAGGGGACCGACCGATTGCCGAGCGGCTCCGACCTGTGATGTTTGGCTTTTGATTACCAATTGGTACAGACCTATTGACCTATGTGGTTCAGACCACATAGCTTCTGCGCCAATTGCAATCCCCCACGTGCGTGCTCCCCCACAGGCACGCGCCGACACTCTCTCCTGGAGGACCGAGTGTTGATCCGAAACACGGCGGAGCGGCGTCCCACCGCCGCCCACCGCCGGAAGAGCCCGGCCGCCCGGGCCGGCGTGGCCTCGCTCGCCGCGGCCTCGCTGGCCGGACTGCTGATGGCGACGCTGGGTGCGGCGCCCTCGCAGGCGTCGGCGGCGGTCGACAACGCGGCCTGTCGGCCGGACGGCCTGTACCAGACCCCCGGGGTGGACGTCCCGTACTGCTCCGTCTACGACACCAGCGGGCGCGAGAAGATGGGCGCCGACCACCAGCGCCGCATCATCGGCTACTTCACCGGCTGGCGCACCGGCAAGAACGGCGACGCGCCGTACCTGGTGAGCGACATCCCCTGGGACAAGGTCACCCACCTCAACTACGCCTTCGGCCACGTCGGCTCCGACAACAAGCTCTCGGTCGGCACCGACGGCCCGACCAACGAGGCCACCGGGATCTCCTTCCCCGGCGTCCCCGGTGCCGAGCTGGACCCGAGCCTGCCGTACAAGGGCCACTTCAACCTGCTGACGAAGTTCAAGAAGCAGTACCCGAACGTCAAGACCATGATGTCGGTGGGCGGTTGGACCGAGACCGGCGGCTACTTCGGGGACGACGGCAAGCGCGTCAACTCCGGCGGCTTCTACTCGATGACCGTCAACGCGGACGGCAGCGTCAACCAGGCCGGCATCGACACCTTCGCCGCCTCCTCGGTCGACTTCATCCGCAAGTACGGCTTCAACGGCGTCGACATCGACTACGAGTACCCGACCTCGATGAAGGACGCCGGCAACCCGCTGGACTGGCAGCTCGCCAACGCCAAGCGCGGCTCGCTGGCCAAGGGCTACGCGGCGCTGATGAAGACCCTGCGCGAGAACCTGGACAAGGCCGGCGCCGCCGACGGCAAGCACTACCTGCTGTCGGTCGCCGCCCCGTCCTCCGGCTACCTGCTGCGCGGCATGGAGACCTTCCAGGTGGCCAAGTACCTGGACTACGTCAACATCATGTCGTACGACCTGCACGGTGCCTGGAACAAGTACGTGGGCCCGAACGCCTCGCTGTTCGACGACGGCAAGGACGGCGAGCTGGCCTCCGCCAACGTCTACGGAACCGCGCAGTACGGCGGCATCGGCTACCTGAACGCCGACTGGTCGTACCACTACTTCCGCGGTTCGATGCCCGGCGGCCGGATCAACGTCGGCCTGCCGTACTACACCCGCGGTTTCAAGAACGTGCAGGGCGGCACCAACGGCCTCTGGGGCACCGCCTCGGCGACCACCTGCCCGGCCGGCTCCGGCCTGACCGCCTGCGGTGACGGCGCGGTCGGCATCGACAACATCTGGAACGACAAGGACGACGCGGGCAAGGAGTCCCCGGCCGGGTCGAACCCGATGTGGCACGCCAAGAACCTGGAGAAGGGCATCCTGCCCGACTACCTGGCCAAGTACGGCGTGTCCGACACCGCGCTGCAGGGCACCTACACCCGCAACTACAGCTCCACCCTGGTGGCGCCGTGGCTGTGGAACGACACCAAGAAGGTGTTCCTCTCCACCGAGGACGAGCAGTCGGTGGGCGCCAAGGCGGACTACATCGTCAACCAGGGCGCCGGCGGCGCGATGATCTGGGAGCTCGCGGGCGACTACAAGTGGGACGCCGCCGCCAACGGCGGCAAGGGCGAGTACGTCCCCGGTTCGACGCTGACCTCGCTGATGTACGACAAGTTCAAGTCGGCGGCCCCGTACGGCGCGATCCGCTCGACGACCGCGTTGCCGCAGCAGACCCTGCCGATCGACGTGTCGTTCACCAACTTCGCGCTGGGCGACTCGAACTACCCGATCAACCCGAAGCTGCACATCGTCAACAACTCGACGCTGACCCTGCCGGGCGGCACCGAGTTCCAGTTCGACTACGGCAACTCGGCCCCGGGCAACGCCAAGGACCAGTCCGGCTTCGGCCTCCAGGTCATCAAGCAGGACAACCCGGGCCCGGGCAACGTGGGCGGCCTGAAGGGCACCTACAACCGGGTGTCGGTCAAGCTGCCGGGCTGGCAGTCGCTGGCGCCGGGCGCCTCGATCGACATGGACTTCGTCTACTACCTGCCGGTGTCCACGCCCTCCAACTGGACGGTCAACGTGGGCGGCACGCTGTACGGGATCAAGGGCGACCTGACCCGCGGCGCGGTGGACGGCGGCACGCCGACCCCGACCCCGACCCCGACGCAGACGGCCACCCCGACGCCGACCCCGACGCCCACCGCGACCGGGACGCAGACGCCGACCCCGACGCCGACCCCGACCTCGGGCGCCTGCACGGCCGCCCCGGGCTGGGACGCGGGCACCACCTACGCGACCCCCACCAAGGTCTCGTGGAAGGGCCACTACTACCAGAACAAGTGGTGGACCAAGGGCGACGACCCCGCGGCCAGCGGCTCGTGGGGAGTCTGGAGCGACCTCGGGGCCTGCTGATCAGGCCGGTCCGCCGAGGTGAGGAACGGCGGTGGCGGTGCACCCGGTCGGGGGGTGTGCCGCCACCGCTTCGCCGTTCTCCGTACCGCGGGAGGTCAGGCGCCGACCTTGAGGTCGCGCAGCAGCTTGGCGACGTGGCCGGTGGCCCGCACGTTGTAGAACGCGTGCTCCACCTTGCCCTGCTCGTCCACGACGATCGTGGAGCGGATCACGCCCAGGTAGGTGCGGCCGTAGTTCAGCTTCTCGCCGAAGGCGCCGTACGCCTCCAGCACCTTCTTGTCCGGGTCGGACAGCAGGGTGACCTTGAGGTTCTCGGCCTCGCGGAACCTGCCGAGCTTCTCCGGCTGGTCCGGGGAGATGCCGATGACGTCGTAGCCGGCGCCCGCGAGGACCTCCAGGTTGTCGGTGAAGTCGCAGGCCTGCTTGGTGCACCCGGGGGTCAGGGCGGCCGGGTAGAAGTAGACGATGACCTTGCGGCCGGCGTGGTCGGCGAGGGACACCTGGTTGCCGTCGGCGTCGGACAGGCTGAAGGCGGGCGCGGTGTCGCCGGGCTGGAGGCGCTCAGACACGGTCGTACTCTCCTGAAGGCTGGGACGGGCGGCTGTACCACGGCAAACTTACCCCCGATGGTGGGTGGGGCCGCGCGGCCGTGTTCGGCAGCTGACACACTGGGTCAGTCGCACCGATCGCACGGATCGGACGGAACGACATCGGCGAGTGAATGGGGTGGCCCGAGTGGGCGAGGCGAGCACGCAGGACAAGTCGGCGCGGACGACCGCCCAGATCGAGGCGGACATCGAGCGGACGCGTGACCGGCTGGCGGGGACCCTCGACGAGCTGGCCGTCCGCGTCCACCCGAGTACCATCTCCGCCCAGGTCAAGGCCAAGGCGGCGGCCGCCGTCGAGGAGCGGGCCGCCCGGGCGTACGTGGCCGCCAGCGGCGTGGTGGAGAAGGTCCGGGCGCAGTTCGTGGACGAGAAGGGGCAGCCGCGCCGGGAGCGGATCGTCCCGGCCGCGCTGGTCGGCGTGGGCCTGGTGCTGCTGGTCGCCTCGGCCCGCAAGCGCCGCAAGGGCTGAGCACCGCGGGACGGAGGGCCGGGCGCGCCGCGTGCCCGGTCCTTCGCGTACCGGGCCAGCGTCACGCCCCGCGCCCGGGAGAGGTACCTTCGGGACCGTGAGTACGAACGACGAAGCGACCCGCTCCGAGCACGCGCAGGAGCCCGTCCGCCACGACCGGCTCGGCGAGAAGCTGCCGATCCGGATGCTGCACGACCGCGTGCTGGTGCGCATCGAGGGCGGCGAGGGCGAGCGCCGCTCGACCGGCGGCATCCTGATCCCGGCCACCGCGGAGCTGTCCAAGCGCTGTACCTGGGCGGAGGCCGTCGCGGTGGGCCAGAGCGTGCGCTCGGTGGAGCCGGGGGACCGGGTGCTGTACGACCCGGAGGACAAGCTGGAGGTGGAGGTCCGCGGCGCCACCTACGTGCTGCTGCGCGAGCGCGACCTGCACGCCGTCGCCGCGACCCGTTTCGGCGACACGGAGGGCTCGACCGGGCTGTACCTGTGACGGCCTGATCCGCCCGGTGCCCCGCGGTGGGGCCCCCCCGGGGGGGGCGCCCCCCGCGTCCGCCGCCGGCGGGGGGCCCGGGCCCCCCGGGGGCGGCGGGGGGCCCCCG
>NZ_JBHVRT010000086.1:0-8627 GCF_042885555.1 Kitasatospora sp. NPDC058048
CTACCGAGCCGGCGTCGTCCTCGCCTCACTGATCCTGTGGCTGCGAGCCGACGAGAAATAGCCCCTGCCGAGATCAATTACGAGACACGCGCTAGGGCCTGTCTGACAAATGATCATCTGGCTGGTTCGCGGAGCCAGAGGATCAGGGAGGCCAGGACGACTCCGGCGCGGTAGCGGTCGGCGAGCTTGTCGAACCTGGTCGCGATGGAGCGGAACTGCTTGAGGCGGGCGAAGCATCGTTCGACCACGTTGCGGTCACGGTAGACGGCCTTGTCGAAGGCGGGTGGCCGGCCGCCGGGGCGCCCTCGGCGCTGGCGGTTGGCGACCTGGTCGCGGCGTTCGGGGATCGTGGCTGCGACGCCCCGGCGCCGCAGCAGGTGGCGGATCGCCCTGCTGGAATAGGCCTTGTCGCCCAGCACGCGATCCGGTGTCGTGCGTGGGCGGCCCGTGACGGCGCGCGGGACGCGGATGCCGTCGAGGACGTCGGCGAATGCGGTGGTGTCGTTGACGTTTCCCGGGGTGAGCACGATCGACAGCGGCAGGCCCCGGCCGTCGACGGCGAGGTGGACCTTCGTGGTCAGCCCTCCCCGGGACCGGCCGAGGGCCTGGCGCGCCTGCGAGCGGCCCGGATCTTCCAGTTCGTCCCCGTCTGTATCCCCTCTTTGCGGGCGCCCGCGGCGTGCTGGTGGGCCCGGTTGACCGTGGAGTCGACCGCGACGGTCCACTCCACCCGCCCCACCGCGTCATCGCGAACCTGAACATGCTCCAGCAGCTTGGCCCAGGTGCCGTCCACCTCCCAGCGGGCGAACCTCTCATAGACGGTCTGCCACGGACCGTACCGCTCCGGGAGATCACGCCACGGAGCCCCGGTCCGCAGCCGCCAGAGCACTCCGTTGACCACCTGCCGGTGATCACGCCACGGACGGCCACGCCCGTCCACCTGCGGCAACAGGGGCTCTATCCGCTCCCACGCCGCGTCCGTCAACTCGCCTCGACCTGCCACAAGATCAATTATCAGACAGGCCTTAGGGGTAGACCGAGGCGAGCAGGTCCCGGACGAAGCGGTCCAGGTCGTCGAGGCCTGCGGCGGCCAGGCTGGCGGGGCCGGCGACGAGCAGGTGCGGGATGGCGGCGTGCAGGCCGAGGGTGACGGTGACGGACCGTTGCGGGGTGACGGGCAGGCCGGCCGCGCGCTGGGCGTATTCGAAGGCGGCGAAGTCGGCTGCGGCGATCTGGTCCAGGATCGCTGACAGCCAGGTCCGGCGGGTGGCCTCGGTCTGCAGTTCGAGGTAGGCGAGCATCCTGTGACGGCCCGGTCCGGCGACGTTCTCCAGCAGGCTTGTGATCATGACCACCAGGCCCTCGCGGTCGCTTGGTCCCGGGCCTGCGGCCGCGAGCTGTTCGGCGGCCATGCGGTACTGCTCGGCACACCGCTCGGCTATCGCTCCCAGCAGGGTGTCCCGCGTGGGGAAGTAGTTCTTGGTGGTGCCCGACGGCACCCCGGCGGCCGTGTCGACGGCCCGGTGTGTCAGCCCGCGCCCGCCCTCCTCGGCCAGCACGTCGATGGCCGCATCGCGCAACAGGTCTCGCCGATCATGATTCACCGTCAAATGTCCTTTCACTATTACTACTTGAAGGTACCACCACAGATGTGGTACCACATCTGTGGTGAGTCCTCCGGAGGAGAAGAGCGGGGCGGCTCGAAGCCGGTGGCGACCGGCCAGGGCGGCCCGCCATGACGTGAGACGCGACGGGTAAGGGGAGATCGATGGCCAAGTTCCGCGGACACTGCGGCGAGTGCGGATTCAAGACCGGGTGGACCACTGAGGCCACGGCAGGGCAGAGCATGCTTGATCACTACGCCCACAAGCACCCCAATGTCGAGCCGGGGGGTGCCGCGCAGATCGCGCCCGGTGACCCCGAAGGGGTGGGGTGTCTGGGCTGGGTCGCCATCGTGATCATCGGGCTCATCCTCCTCGCCATGTGCTCGCGCAACGGCGGCTGAGAGCGTGCCGCGCCGCTGACCACAGCAACGGCCCGCCCCCAACCGAGGGAGCGGGCCGCCGTACGAGCCAGAAGCGCTATGCCGCGGCGCGCCGTCCGGCGGCGACGGCCTGGTCGAGGTGGTGCGCGAGCTCGGGCAGCTGCCCGACCGGGTCGTTGTCGACGGTGATGGTGCGGGGCATCGCCAAGGCGATCGCGCCCACCGCGGCCAGGGCGAGGCCCTCACTGGTGGTCAGGCCGGTCTCGTGGACCAGTACCAGCCCGCTGAGCACGAAGACGAGGTCCTCGTCCACGCCGCCGTCCTCGTCGTCATCGGGGTCCAGGTCCCGGCCGCAGGCGGACACCGCAGCGGCGTACTCGGCCAGGTCCCGGCTAGAAGGTGGTGTCGGTGCTGATGCTCGACCTGTCGACGCCTACGGCGAGATCACCGCCGCGTGGACGGCGGCCGGAGTCCGGCACTGACCCACCGACGGCCGGCCGAGCGAGACCCGGCCGTCGCCGTCGCCGGCTCTTTGCTGCTCGTCCTGTCCCGCCTGCTGGGCCGTCCCACCGGTCTTCGGTGGGACGCCGTTCAGTTCCCGGCCCGGCCCGTCGTCGGCCCGGTCTTGCGGTGCGGTGGATCAGCCGGTCGTCCTGCTCCTGCTCGTCGTGGTGCCGGGTGCAGTGCCGCCCACGTCAGATGTCCTTCAGTGTCTGCAGGAAGGCGTGCTCGGCGGCGGCCAGGGCGTCGAGGACGGCGGTGAGCTGTTCCGGGGTGTGCTCGCCGACCTGGGCGCGGTCGGCCACCGAGAGGGCGAGGTCCAGGTGCGCGGCGACCTGGGGGTCGCCGTGTCCGAGGTAGTGGGCCTCGTAGTTCCCCCGCAGCCGGTGGGCCCAGTCGCGCCACCGCTGCACCTGGCCGTCCACCACCGGCGTCCCGGCGATGAGCCAGAGACGGAAGTGGTCGGCGACGACGTGGTCGGCCGGACGGTGGTCGAGCATGGTCCCGCACCCACGCTGCTGCTGGTCGTCGCCGGTCCGCAGTGTCGACCCGCGGCCGTAGCCGGCCGAAGCCGCCGCGGCGAGGTCCCGCTCGACTCAACCACAGCGGCGCCGGACCCCCCGGGGAACCACGCCGCCGGTCAAGGCCGGCGAAGGGCCCGCCCGCCCTGTCGCCGAGCCGGGCCCCTGCTGCGCCGTCCCCGCCGCGATCCTGTCGTCCATCCTTGACCTACGCCGCCTCCTGGTCGCAGCGTGCCGCTCGCCGCCGGCGCGGTGCTGCGCCCGGGATGCCCGCCCCGTCGACTTCCGACACGGAGCTGAGACGCCGTGCATCCGACACGACGTGAGACTGCGTACGAACCCGCAGGTCACGGGACCGCCGTCCGACACGGGCCGCGAGATCCTACACGCACCGCCGACTGTAGGTTCCGCGTCTCCATGCGCAACGGCCGCGCCGGATGCGCACTCGATGCGCAATTCTGGGCCTGCGTGCGCAATGGATCTCGTGACCAGCGTCGATACCGAAGGCGGTCCATCGTCAGACCACGGCGCCCCCGAGGGATTGCGTATCCCCGGCCGACCGGACGACTGCGCATCGAGCCCGGATTCCGGTGTTTCCGCTGGAACCAGTGCGCAGGGAGTCGCGGACCCTACACCGACCACACGCCGGCCCACCCCGTACAGCCGGCCGTTCTCGTTGGACCACCCGACCGCCCCGCACCCGCGCGGCGACGACCGCGCCGACCAGGAGCCCCATCGTGACCGACACCGCCCCCGCCGGCCCGCTGTTCCCGAAGCCCGGTGAGCCGTTTCCGCCGTTCACCGCCGCCGACGCCCTGGCCTCGCCCGCCTACGCCGAGGTGTTCGCCGCCCTGCCCGCCGAGTACCACGAGGCCGCCGCCGAGTACCTGGCCGCCGTCGCCGGTATCCCCGACACCCTCAGCGCGTTCAGCGAGGACGACTACGAGGAGGCGTACCTGGACGAGGACGACGGTCCGTTTGTTGGCCTGAGGCGCACCCCCGCCCAGCGCCGCGAGGACGCACTGCAGACCATCGGCCTGGTGAACGGCTACCTCGCCGACTGGCAGCGGGCCGTCGAAGGACTGGCGCTGGCCTGCTACCCGCCCTGCCCGTCGGACGCCGCGATCGCTCTCCTCGAACGGGAGGCGGGCGCCTTCTACAGCGAACTGGTCCGCCAGCGCACCGAGCAGGCGACCTGGTTCCTGCGGGACGCCGGCCTGCCCCAGGCACCCCGGCCTCCGATCGAAGGACACTCGATCGCCACGTCCGGCGGCTACGTCGACGTTGTTCGGCACCTGACCCTGCACCGCTGACCACACCCTGCCCCGCCGTCCCACCCGCCTGCCCCGCTTGTCCCGCCGCCCCGCCCCTGGGCCGTGGCCGTGGGTGCTCTGACCGCTCGCCCCGGCTTCCCCCACGAGGGCACTCTTCGGTGGCATGATGCCCCCGGCGGAACCAGCCTTGCGTGTGGGACGTGAGTCCCTGTCATCCACTTTTCGGGGGGAAAGCGGTATGTGGATTTCCTTGCTGCCTGAAACCGTGCGGCCGAGCGAACGGTTCGACTGGTTCAACGACACGGTCGCGCAGACGGTGATGCCGACGGCGATGAGCCCGGAACCGTCCACCGAGTTCCGCGCCGAGGCCGAAATGCTGGACCTGGGGCCGCTGCGGATGGCCCGGTTCGTCTTCTCGCCGCTGCGGTCGCGGCGGACACCGGCCCTGATCCGGCGCGGTGACCCGGAGCAGTACCAGCTGGCGCTGATCCGCAAGGGCGCCGCAGTGCTGTCCCAGTCGGGAAACGAGAACCGGATCGGGGCCGGCGAGTTCGTCCTCTGGGACACTTCGCACCCGTCCGACACCCGGATCCCGCCCGGACCCGGCCCGGTCCGGCTGACGATGCTGCAGTTCCCGCGAACCCTGCTCCCGCTGCCCGGCCGGCGCCTGGAGCGGCTGCTGGCCGGGCGGCTCACCGGCGGACACGGGGTCGCGGCCGTGCTGATGAGCTTCCTGGACAGTCTGGAGGCCCACGGCGACACCTGCGAGGCGGCGGAGCTGCGCAGGCTGGGCACCGTCGCGGTGGAACTCGCCGCAGCCCTGCTCGCCCAGCGGCTCGACGACGCGGGGCAGCTGCCGGTCGAGGTCCGCGCGCGGGTGCTGCTGGAGCGCATCCGCGCCTTCATCGAGGACAACCTCGGCGATCCGCAGCTGACCCCGGGCACCGTCGCCGCGCGGCACAACATCTCGCTGCGCAGCCTCCACCAGCTGTTCCGCTCCCACGACCCGCAGTCGGAGACCGTCCACGCCTGGATCCGCCGCCGCCGGCTGGAGCGCTGTCACGAGGACCTCGCCAGCACCCGGCTCCACGCGTACACGGTGCAGTCGATAGCGAACCGTTGGGGGTTCAGCAGCGCGACCGTCTTCAGCCGGACCTTCCGTCAGGCCTACGGGCTCACTCCGACCGAGTTCCGGAGACAGAGCCTTGCCGGGGCCCTCGCACGGAGCGTCGAGGATCCCCGCACGGAGCGCACATTCCGACGGGCGTCCGCTTTCTAGTCTCGAAGTCGTGCCCGGGCGGTGCAGACCGGCGGGCCACAACAGGACATCGAGCGAACGGAGTCGAAGAAGCAGGCTGAAGAAGAGTGCCAATTAATTCGCTTTCAGATTCTTGTCGCGAGATTTCCGCAATTTGACCCCCGTGGCCTGGAATCGGATTCTGCGCATTCGAATTTAGTGCGTCAAAGTTGACTGATCTCTGCGTGCACGAGGTGCCGTTGTAGATTTCGTTTGCCGCCGCCCGATCGGGAGGGGGCTTGTCCTTTGGAAGGTGAATGGAAGTGCGGAAGATCGTTATCGCTGCGCTCGGCGCCGGTTTGCTGCTGGCCCCGCTGGCTGGCAGTGCGTCTGCGGCGGAGCCGGGGGGCTCTCCGTCTAGCTTTGCCTCGCCTGCGTCGGGATCCCGTGTGGCAACCGGACTTGCTGCCGGAACCGGCCTGGCTGCGACCTGCTGGGCGCCGGCCCAGAAAGCGGACATCGCTTGGAAATCGTCGACCTCGGCCATACAAGCGGGTGATGCGTACTGCAACTACGACCGCACCTACGTGTTCGGCATGCAGGCGGACGGCAACCTCGTGCTGTACAAGATGGACGGTACGGCGATCTGGGCCAGCGGCACGTACAACCACCCGGGTGCGTACGCGCTGATGCAGGCCGACGGGAACTTCGTCGTCTACGATGCGAACGGTTCCGCCTTGTGGTCGACGGGCACCTGGTGGGCCGGTTCGGGCTCGGTTTTTGCATTCCAGAACGACGGCAACCTGGTCCTCTATAAGGCTGACCACACCGCGGTCTGGGCCAGCAACACCAGAGGCCGCTGACCCCACCGTCGCCGCCCTCGCCCACCACCTCGTACGCCACTGCGCCCGGCCTGTCAGGATGGCCCTGAGTGCCTGTTTCTGAACCTCAGAGCAGCAGGTCAACTAGCCATTGCCCGGAATGCGGAGTTCACGGAAGCGTTCGCCGAACGGTCACAGTGACCGTTCGGCGAACGGAACTGCTGGGGCTGATGAGACGCGCGAGGCGGTCTCCAGAGAGACCTTCACCCGGAGTCCGGCACTGACCCACCGACAGTCGGCTGGACGAGACCTTGAACCCCTGGGCCCGCCCTCGGCGGGCCGCGCGCCTGGTCGCTGTCGGCGGGAGGGCCGGTGTCCGTCTCGCCGTCCCGGTGCTCGTGCTGCGCCGGCTGTGCCGGGTCGTCGTCGTGGTTCTGGTGGTGCTCGCCGTGGTGGTGCTGCGCCGCCTGCCGCCTGCCTGTCCGGGCCGGGCCTGGGGCCGTCCGGGGCCGCTGTTCGGGGCCTGGCGGCCCCCTCTGGGTGGTTGTCAGCGTTTTTGGTGGCGGGGTGGCCGTTTGGTGATCTGTTCCATCATGGCGGCCCACTGCGGGTCGGTCTCGCGGATCCGCTGCCACCGCTGCTCGCGCAGCACCGGCCAGTACACCTCGGCACGGCGAAGGGCGGCCAGGCCTCTCGGGGGTGGTGCCGAAGGCCGGTGCGGCCCAGTGGTCAGCCCGTAGGGCGGGCCCCGAACACGTGGGCCACCCAGCGGTCCAGGCGCCGGCCGAAGTCCGCTGCGGAGGTGATGTCCGCGGCCGGCAGGGCTCCGCCGTCGTCACCGGACATGAAGTCCACATCGGCCCAGCCACCCCGGTACAGCACCACCTCCAGGGCCTGGTCCTCCCCGCGGGCGAGCGTGACTCCCACCGAGTCGGGATCGCCCACCCGCGCCCGGTTCGTCAAGAACTGCTGCGACCACGGGATCGCATGATCACGCCAGGTCAGTTCACCCACCGTCAGCCCGCCGACCCGCCACCCCGACATCCGAGTGGCCACCTCCACCGCCGCCTGGTCCAGGTCGACCACCCGCTCCATCGCCGCTCCCCTTTCCGCTGGACCAGAGCGTACGCGGGGTGTCGACGGGCCCGCGCGGAATCTGCCACCCCACCGCCCTCGACCTGCCCCCGCTCACCGACCCGACCCGCCCCACCGGACGCCACCGCCGCACCCACCCGTAGCCCCGGCAACCAGGAGACCGTCCACGCCTCGCCTCCGGGCTGCGCCGCGTCGCCCCCGCCCACCCCAAGGCCGGCCGGATGGACGGCCAGGCCCGGCCGGTGCGTCTCGCCCGCCCGCCTGTCCTGGGGGCCGGGCCGGGGTGTCGTCCTGGGGGCCGTGCCCGGTGCGGTGCAGGGCGCCGGCACCGAGCGGGGCGCTGCGCCCGGTGCCCGGGTCCTGGGGGTGGGGCCGGGGCCCGCTGGTCGCCCGGCCCGCCGTTCCGTCGGCCCGCCGGCCTGCCGACGGCGCCGCGCTGCGCCGGGGCCTGCTCGGTGCCGTCCCCGAGTTATGGGGTATTTGCATGGCGGTTTTGATGGGGTTTTTGCATGGGGATTCGGGGGTGGGGTTTGTGGTTGCACTGGAATTTCGCGTCACATCGTCAACGGCGGGCGGGGGTGGTTTTCTGAGGGGGTTTGGGGGTGGATTCCTGGGTCTGTACGGGGGTTCGGGGTGATGCATTCTGTGGGGTGCGGCCGGATGAGGAGGCCGTCTGCGGCAGGGTTGGCTGATGGCGGCATTCTGATACGGGGTCGCGGGCATTGTTTGGGTCTGTTGGTGGACCTTTCCGGCGTCAGTGGTTCAGACCACTGCGGGAGGTCTGAACCACTGACAGTGGGTGATGGCGTGTGGGGTGGGGTCTTGTGGCGGGGCTACGGTCTGTGACACTATGCAGTCAGGTGGTCGGGGTGTGGGCCTTGGCCATCGCGGGGCGAGAGGGCGGCGTCGAAGGCGAGGGCCCACCCCCTCCTCCCGGTCAGCCAGGCGCACGGAGTGCGCCAAAACCCCCACTGACCAGCAGAAATATTGCCTAGGCCGGGCCCAGACGAGGTGTCATGGGCCCGCCGGTGCGGAGCGCCGGCACCCCGGCGAAGGGAAGTCCGACCACCAGGCCGAGCCCGCGCAGACCAGCGGCGCGGACGCGCCGCAACTACCCTCCGCTACTGCGCCCCGGAGGGGCGCCGCAACGCTCCGTCACGCTAGTGACGGCGCGTCATGTCTGCGGAGCAGACG
>NZ_JBHVRT010000087.1:0-8238 GCF_042885555.1 Kitasatospora sp. NPDC058048
CGATCGAGCGACGCCCCAGTAACCCTGCCCCGGCCTGCTGAAATGCCGCGACGGCGCTCGCGTACAGGTGGATCGAACCCGCGCGTACTCCACTAACCTCTCCGATCACGTGGGTCAGCGCCTCGGTGAGGTTTTGCTCGGCGCGGTCGGTGCCCTCGGCCGCCGGGGCGGGGTCCTGGGTGGTGGTCACGATTCTCCTCGGGGTGGTCACTGGTAGGTCCACGGCTGGCTGGTGTCGATGAGGTCGACGTCGAGGATGACGGCCAGGCCGTGGTGGTCGCTGGCGTCGGCCGGGGTGTCGAGCAGGGTGTAGGAGACGATGGCCGGGGCGAGCGGGGCGGAGACCCAGAGCTGGTCGATGCGGTCGTCGTTGCCGGTGCGCCGCAGCAGGGCTTCGTCGCCGGTCTGCTCGTGCAGGTGCCAGGCGGTGTCGACGAGGCCGTTGGCGGCGAGCTTCCAGGCGACCCGGCGGTCCGGCACCGGGGCGGTCTGCTGCTGGAGTGCGGGGTCGGTGAGGGTGGTACGGGCGCCGCGGTTGTAGGGGCGCATGCGGTCCCAGGCCGGGTCGGGGCCGGCGGCGGGCGGGTAGTTGATGTCGCCGCCGAGGATGCAGTACGGGCCGTACCGGTAGCTCCGCGACGCCGCGAAGTCCGCCTCCGTGATCGCGCGGTCCGCGCTGTACGGGGTGAGGTGCACGCTGGTGACGGCAAGCGGCGCGGGCAAGCCGGGGATGGTGAAGGCGGCGACGCCGAGCCCGTGGTGCGTTTCGTCGGCGTAGTCGGTGTTCCAGCTCGCTCGACGGCCGAGGGTCTCGCGCCGGTAGAGCAGGGCGGTTCCGCGGCCGGAGCGGGAGGGGGCGAGGAGTCCGTCCATGCCGAGGTCGTGCTCGGCGCGGACGAGCTGGCGATGGCCGGCGTCGGCCCATCCCTCGGCTTCCTGGAGCAGTACCAGGTCGGGCTCGACGCTGCTGATCCGCTCGGCGAGCTGCGGCCAGCGGTCTTCGCGGCCGCCGTCACTGTCGAACAGGCCTCCGCGTTGCAGGTTCTGGACGACGATGGTCAGCTTCATGGTCCTCTTCTTCGGGTGCGGCGGATCGGGTCCGGGTGGCGGTCGCGGTGTGCCGCCGCCCCGCGGCCGGGTGGGCGCGGGGCGGCGGGAAGAGTGGGCGCTTGGTACGGCGTTCAGCGCGGGATGGAGACCCGGCCGGTCATGGCCATGGCGTGGGTGTCCGGTGCGCCGGCCGGGGCGTCGGGGGAGGCGGTGACGGTGACGGTGACGTCGCCGGACATGGAGCCGGCGGTCACGGCGCCGGGGTTCGCCGCGCGCGCCCGGATGTCGCCCGACATGGTCTGCAGGTCGGCGCTCGCGCCCAGCCAGCTCGCGCGGATGTCGCCGGACATCGTGTGCACTTCGGCGGTGACGGCGCGCTCCAGGACGACGTCGCCGGACTGGGTGCGGGCGCTGACGGTGCTGGCCGTGCCGACGGACACGTCGCCGGACTGGGTGGTCGCGGTCACCTGGTCGACGAAGGTGTGCGCCGTGGTGACGGACACGTCGCCGGACTGGGTGGTCGCGGCGACGGCGGTCAGGCGGCCGGTGGTGGTCAGGTCGGCGGCTTGGGTGCGGCCGATGACGGAGCTGCCCTCCGGGACCCGGGCGGTGACGACGACGGGGGCGGGGCCCTGGACCAGGGTGGCGCCGCGGCCGCCGACGACCCGGCCGCCCACGATGATCAGGTCGCCGTCGATGACCATGCCGGTCACCGAGCCGTACACGGTGCCGACGCCCTGCATCGTGATGGTGCGTCCGGAGCGGGTGACGATGGTGGTCGTGCCGCCGCCGGCACCCTGGCCCTGGACGCGGGCGACAAGAGCACCGCGCGGGTCCCAGAACAGGTCGGCGCCGGTGACGGCGTCGGCCGCCTCGCCGGTGTCGTCGGTGGTGCTGATGGTGATCTCGGCGGTGGCGAGGCCGGGGACGGCCTGGACGTCGACCCGGCCGGAGGCGCCGAGCAGGGACAGGTCGACGGTGGTCGCGCCGGTGGTGGCAGCGGTGAGGGTGCGGGTGGTAGCCATGATCTTGGTCTCCTGATGCAAGGTCGGGTGTCGGCCGGGCGGCCGCGCCGCGTACCACCGCGCACCACCGTCCGGGCCTGGTGGGCGCGGCGGCGGTGCGCGGTGGTACGCGGCGCGGCCGCCCGGGCGTCAGCAGCGGGGGCGGCTCAGCAGTGGGCGAGGGCGGGCACGGCGTCGGCCCGGTGGCGGTGGAGCAGCGCGTGCTGGCCGGGGTCGAGGCGCCAGAGGCCGAGGCGGCCGGCGGCGGGGATGGGGTCGGCGAGGGCCTGGACGTCGGCCAACCCCCAGTGCCAGAGGCCGGGCAGGCCCCAGGGGCGGCAGCAGCCGGTGTCGCGATGGCAGTCGGTGACGTTGGCGGTGGCGACGAGGGCGCCGGTCGTCAGCGCGGGGGCGCCGGGGCGGGCGAGGACGGCGCGGACGAGGGGGTCGGCCTGGCCGTCGCGGGCGAGGGCGCGGGCGGCGTGGAGGACGACCGGGCCGCGGTGTTTCGTCGGCCAGGACCGGTTCTCGGTCGTCTTGTCGCCGGTGAGGATCGCGGCGAGCCAGGGCTGGCGGATCGTCAGGGCGGGGATGTCGGCGGCGGGCTGCGCCGTCGGGGCACCGCCCTCGCCGATGCGGTACAGCGCTTCGGCCAGGGCGGCGTCCCAGTTGCCGGCGAAGGTGAGCGCGCGGTCGCAGATGTACAGCGCGGCGCCGAGCTTCAGGTTGGTGACGATGATCTCGCTGCCTCGCCAGTAGGCGCGGTCGGGGTCGTCGTTGACGATGGCGTCGAAGCCGTGGCGGCGCAGCCAGGCCGCGATGGCGGGGTGGTGCTCTCGGCCGCGCGCTGTGTAGACGAAAACGGAACGGTGGGCCTGGAGGGTGCGCAGGGCCTGGAGGGCGCCGGGGATCGGGTCGCCGTAGATCCGGCCGTCCTGCCAGCCGCGATTGTGGTCCACGAGTGTGAGGTCGAAATCGATGCCGACCGCGTGCGAAGCGGGGGAGTCGGGGTCGAGTGGGACGACGGTCAAGAGATCTCCTTTGGTCGGGTGATGGGCTTGGAGCAGGGGTGGCCCAGGCCGCGCCGGGTGGCGGCGCGGGCGGCCCGGCCTGGGTGGCGAGGACGGCGAGCGCGGTGGTGTGGGCGGGGGCAGCCCGCACCCGCCTTTCTCGACGGGGCGGATGCGGGCGGGCGGGTGCGGGTCGGGCGGGATGGTCAGGCCGTGAGGCGGACCGGCATGAGGACGTAGCGGTAGGGCTCGTCGTCGCCGGGGCCGGTGTGGGCGGTGATGCGGCCGGGCTTGTGCGGGTGGCCGAGGTGCAGGGTCACCTCGTCGGCAGCGCACGCCTTGATGCCGTCGGCGAGGTAGCCGGGGTTGAACGCGACGGTGTGGCGGCCGGAGGGGCCGGCGTGTTCGCCGGGGTCGCCGACGATGGTGGCCGGGATGGTGTCGGCGCCGTGGGCGTCGTCGCCGCAGCCGCCCTCGATGAGCAGCTCGCCGTCCAGGACGGTCAGGCGCAGGGCGGTGTTGCGTTCGGCGACCAGGGCGACGCGCTGCACGGCGGCGGCCATCTCGTCGGCGGGGACGGTGACGGTGAGGTGGGCGTCGGGGATCATGTCGGCGAGCTTCGGGTACTCGCCGCTGAGCAGGCGGGTGGTGAAGGTGCGGCCGCCGGTGGTGGACCAGCCGAACAGGCCGTCGCCGTCGCTGTGCAGGGTCAGGGGGCGGTCGCTGGCGAAGGCGCGGGCGGTGTCGCCGGCCGTCTTCGCCGGGATCAGGACCCGCAGCGCCTGGTCGGCGGCCGGGCCGGTGTGGGTGACGGTGAGGCGGCGCCAGCCGATCCGGTAGCGGTCGGTGGCGTTCAGCACGGCCTGGTCGCCGTCCAGGGTGAGGTGGACGCCGGTGAGGATCGGCAGGGACTGGTCGGTGCTGGCGGCGATGACGATCTGCGCGCAGGCGTCGGCCCAGGTGTCGGCCTGGACGGTGGCGACGGCCGGGGGCAGGCCCGGCAGGGCCGGGTACTCGTCGACGGGCAGCAGCGGCAGGGAGAACCTGGCGGTGCGGCAGGCGATCGTCAGGCGGGTGCCGTCGGAGTCCAGGTCGACGTCGGCGCCTTTGGGCAGGCGCGCGGTGATGTCGGCGAGCAGGCGGCCGGGCACCAGTTCGCGGCCCTCGTCGGCGACCTCGGCGTGCAGGCGGTCGGTGGCGTACACCTCGTGGTCGGAGGCGGCCAGTTCCAGGCCGCCCTGGCCGGCGGTGAGCAGGATGCCCGCCATCACCGGCACGACCGGGCGGGTGGCGATGGCGCGGGCGGTGTAGGCGACGGCGTCGGCCAGGTGCTGCGAGGAGACACGGATCTTCATCGGGAGGTCCTTCCAGCAGTTCGTGCGATCGGGGCGGGTGCGCGGGTCGGCGGTCAGTGCCGGTCGGCCAGGCCCAGGGGGTCGCAGGTGGAGTAGGCGGTGTCCAGCAGCAGGCAGTCGCCGTAGTCGTCGGCGCGGTCCAGGACGAGCTCGTCGGTGCCGGCCCAGCCGGGCACGACGGCCGTCACCGGGGCGTGGTCGGGCAGGCCGGCCAGGACGGCGGCGAGCCGGCCTACGGTCAGCACTCCGGCCAGGCCCGTACGACGAGGAGCGGCGGGCCGCGCGGCCTGCGATTCGCCGTCGGCCGCGGCGGCGGGCAGGTGGAGGGCCAGGGCGTTCGGGTCGGGCTCGGGCACGGTGGTGTGCAGGACCAGGGCGCCGTCCCAGGTGGTGGAGCGCACGGGCCAGGCGGCGCGGCGGTTCCAGTCCGGGACGCCGGAGACGACCATCAGGTGGTCGGGCAGGCCGGCGATGCGGGCGGCAAGGTCGCCGACGGTGAGGCGGGCGGCGCTGTAGGGGGTGCCGGTGATCCGCCAGGGCTTCTGGCGGTCGACCGGCGGCTGAAGGGCGGAGTCGGGGGAGATGGCGGTGACGGTGGTGACCACGGGTGTCCTCCACGGGTGCGCGGTGTCGGCCGGGCGGCCGCGCCGCGCACCACCGCGCCCCGCCGGCCTGGGCCTGAGGCCGGGCGGCGGGGCGCGGTGGTGGGCAGCGTGGTGGCCCGGACGGGTGGTGCTACCTGGTGGGGCGGAGCATTGAGCGGCATTCGGCGGCGTGGCCGTTCGCGTCGTTGTGGGCCTTGTTTCGCTCGTCGGGCAGGTACGGGTCGCCGAAGGCGTTCACCGAGCCGCGGGTGTCGCATCCGCGGCACTGCCAGGTGAAGCCGTCGACCTCGCGCCAGTGGTCACTGACGTAGGGGCGGCCCTGCGCGGTGTAGTTGGTGCGGAACCGGCGGCTCGTCAGGTCGACGTGGGCGCCGCCGACGGTCAGGTAGCGGGCGAGGACGCCCTCGGGCCAGTCGGCGGCCCATGCGGTGCTGCTCATCGGTTCTCCTCGGGGTTGTGTGGTGTCGGCCGGGCGGCCGGTCCCGTCCCCGGGACGCGCGCCGCCCGCCGGGCTGGGTGCCGGGCGGGCGGCGTGGGCCGGGGACGAGGCCAGTCGGGCGGGCGGTCAGTTGGCGGTGCGGTGGCCCGGCGCCTCCTGGGGGATCACGTAGATGTCCACGACGTCCCGGACGTTGCTCCACGTGCCGGCGGCGTGGCGGATGTAGACGATGCGCTCCTTGGCGCCGCTGCGGTCGGTGGTGTCGTACTCGTAGACCGTGTGCTTGCGGGCGCGGCGGACGGCGGCGCGCACGGTGCCGGTGCGGACCTGGCTGGGGAACGGCAGGAAGTGACCGCCGTCCACGAGGGTGAACGTCAGGGCGTGGTCGGGGCGCGGTCCGTTGGTGACGAGTCGGGCGGCGTAGTCGTGCAGGTCCTGGATGTGGCCAGCGTAGTACTGCTCGGCGCCCAGGGTGCTCGGGGTGGTCTCGGTGGTCAACGAAGCCTCCGTGATGTCGTGGTGTCGGCCGGACGGCCGCGGCACGCACCGAGCCGTCGGCCGTCGGCCGGGCCAGGGAGCGGGTCGGTGCGCACTGTGGTGGTCCGGGCGGCGAGGTCGCGGCCGGTCAGACCCGGGCCGCGAGGTCGAGGCCGTCGCGGGGCCCGCAAGTGGGGCCGGGGTCGGTCACGTGCACAGCCGGGTCGACGGTGACGCGGTCGACGCGGACGAAGCCCTCGGCGAGCAGCTGTGCCTGGGTGGGCACCTGCTGCTCCTGGTCGACGAGGACGTGGTCCGGGACGACGCGCTCGCGGCCGGCGTTCAGCAGGCGGCGGGTTGCCAGGGGCACTTCGAAGAGCACCGCACAGGCCGGGCGCTGCCAGTAGCGGGCGCGGGCGAGCAGACCGGCGCGGACGTGGGGCAGCAGCGCGGTGCTGTCTGCCACGGTCGTGAGGTTGCGGGAGAGCCGGGCGTCGAGCAGCAGCGCCTGGACCTGGTCGGCGACCGAGGTCGCGGACTGGTCGGCCTCGGAGTCGGTGGCCATGGCCCGGTAGGCGTCCAGGCTCAGGCGCCAGGTGGCCGGCCAGCGGCTGGCGAACGTGGTCTTCCCGGCGCCGCTGCCGCCGACCAGGACGGTCAGCGAACCGGGAACGGGGACGAAGGTGGTGTTCACGGGTGGTGCCTTTCGGATCGGGGACGAGTGGGCCGGGGTGGGCGCGCCGCTCACCACCGCGCGCTGCCGTCCCGGCCTGGCCGGTGTGGGGGCGGGGCTCGGTGGTGGGCGGCGCCAAGGCGTCGTCAGGCCGTGGTACCGGCGGGGCCGGTGGTGGTCGCCACGGCGCTCACGGCCGCGGTGAGGATCTCGGCGTGGTCGAACGCCAACTGCTCCGGGAGGCCGTCGACCGGCCACCAGCGGGCGGTGCGGGCGTCATCTCCGGCGGTGATCCGGGCGTCGTCCGGGACGACGGCGAGGTAGGCGACGGTGACGTACCGGCCGCGGGGGTCGCGGTGCGGGGTGTCCCAGGCGCCGAGCTGGAGCAGGTCGGCGGGCTCCACCCGCAGGCCGGTCTCCTCGGCCAGTTCCCGGGCCGCCGCGACGCGGCTCGTCTCGCCGGGGTCCACGTGACCGCCGGGCAGCGCCCAGGAGCCCGCGAAGGGCGGCCAGTCGCGCTCGATCAGCAGGACACGGCCGTTCGGCGTGAGGGCGACCACGTCGGCGGTGTAGCGGATGGACTCGATCATCTCGTTCCCTTCTGAGTGGGTGTGTGGTGTCGGGGATGCCGCGCGCCCCGACCCGGGGGCCGGGGCGCGGTTGCGGTCAGCGGCTGTCGGGCAGCGCGGGCAGGGCGGTGCAGGTCGCGGCGTGGCCGGTGGCCCGCTCGCGGGCAACGCCGAGCGGCTGCCCGTCCCAGCGGTGCCCGTCGCGGCAGCCGGTGCACCACCACCAGGCCAGCGGGTCGTCGCCGGTCGGAGTGCCGGTGGGCCAGGCCTGGTCGCAGGGCCACGGGGTGGCACCGGCGAGCTCGACCACCGCGCCGGACCGGTTGGTGTAGCGGGCCCACAGGTGCCCGCGCCCGGCTCCCAGGCCCGGGCCCCGGGGGGCGTCGCCGATGTGGGCCAGGCCGTGGTCGAGGCGGATGTGGCCGTGGTCGGCGGCCTGCTGGAGCAGGGCCAGCAGGCGGTCGTGTCCGCCGAGCGCCTGGCCGCCGGGGGTGACGCGGGACCAGGTGTGCAGTTCGCCGACGGTGGTACGGCGGTGGCCGTTCGCCTCCAGGTGGGCGAGGAGGCCCAGCACGACGGTGTAGGCGTCGTCGCGGCACAGCAGGTCGTCGAACGGGTCGGGGGTGAGGCCGGTGAGCAGGGCGGTCAGGGCCTCACGGACGGCGTGGGTGCGGGTGTCGATAACGCTCGTGGCCTGGTGGTGAGTGGGGTGGGGCTGCATGACGGGGTCCTTCCGTGGGTGGTGATGTCGGGCGGCCACGCCGCGCCGCGCGCCGGCACCGGCCTCGCCGGGAGCAGGCGGGCTGGTGGGCAGCGTCGGTGGCCGGGCGCCGGCCGGCGGCGCGAGTGGGGGTGCGGACGGCCAAGCCGGGTGGGATGTCAGCTGCGGCCGGGCGGGAGCGCCTTGGCGGACGGCGCGGTGGTGGTCTGGCGGTGCTGGAGGGCGAGCCAGGCGCCGGCCGCGGTCATCAGCCGGCCGTCGCCGAGGGCGTCGAGCGGGGCGGTGTCGATGTCGTGCATCAGCTCGGCCGGGTCGAGCGGGCGCGTGAAGGCGAC
>NZ_JBHVRT010000088.1:0-7880 GCF_042885555.1 Kitasatospora sp. NPDC058048
TGCGGTCGGCCGCCGTGGCGGCGTCGCACTGCACCGTGGCGGCCCGTTCCCGGGCGCCGGTCAGCTCCTGCTCGCCCTCGGCCCGGTCGGCGGCGGCCCGGGCCCGGGCGGCCTCCAGCTCCTCGCGGGCCAGCGCCGCCTGGTCCCGGGCGTCGGCGAGGTCGGCGGCGGCCCGGCCGCGCGTGCGCTCGGCCTCCCGGCCGGCCTCGGCGAGCACCTTCGCGGCCTGTTCCTCGGCCGCCCCGGTGATCCCGGCCGCCACGGCCTGGGCCCGCTCCTCGGCGTCGGCGACGATCCGCTCGGCGTCCTGCCGGGCCTGGGCACGGACGGCGGCGGCGCGCTGCTCGGCGTCCGCCAGCAGCGCCGAGGCCCGCTCGGTGGCCTGCTCCAGCAGCCGGTCGGCCGCCGCGTGGGCATCGGCGTCGGCCTCTTCACGCCGCTCGCGGGCGTGCTGGACGGCCTCCTCGCGGATCAGGTCGGCCTGGTCGTTGGCCATGTCCAGGATCCGCCGGACCGCCCGCTCGGCACGCTGCGTGACCGTCTCGGCCTCGGCGGCGGCGTCCGCGCGCAGCTGCTCGGCCTCGGCCGTCCACTGCTCGGCGGTCGCCAGGTGGCGGTCGGCGGTGACGGCGGCCCGGGCGAGGACGGCGAGGGCCTGGTCCTCGGCGAGGGCCAGGACGTCGGCGGCGCGGTCGGCGGCGTCGGCCAGGACCGGGTCGGCGGCCGGGCGCGCCGCGAGGGCCGAGGGCACCTCCACGGAGGCCTCCGCGGGGATGCCGGGGCTGGCCGCGGGCTTCTGCGCGCGGGGCTTCGGGGTGGTGCCGCGGGGGCGGCGGGTGGTGGTGCGGGCCGGGGTCATGGCCGGGGACTCCTGTCTGTCCTGGTGACGTTGCGTGGTGGTTCCGGGTGGCCCGGAGCGGCAGCGCGGCGACCCTGGTGCGGGGCGGCGGCGCGGCTCGTGGCCGGGGCGCGGGCGGGACGGCGGTGGGGTTGTAGAGCGGCGCCGGGCCGGGGGTCTCCGCGGCCCCGGGAGCCGGTTTCGGGCCCGGAAGGGTGGGGCGGCTCTACGGGCTCTACAGCTCTACACGGCAGGTCAGATGGCTTGCAGGGCCTCTACAGGTGCTCTACGGGCCCGCTACGTGATCTTGTGTGTAGCGGGCCCGTAGAGGGGTTGTAGAGCGTCCGGCTACGCCTCGTCGTCCTCGTCCTGGTCGTCTTCGTCGTCTTCGTCGTCGGCGTTGAGGGCGTTCTGGAGGTCGTCGAGGTAGTAGCCCATGCGGTTCTTGACGCCATCACTTTCCGTCATGGCCCGGGCCTGGCGGGACTCGACGCCGTACGGGGCGAGCAGGTCCTCCAGGTCCTCCGCGGTGAAGGTGCCGTAGACGTCGGGGCGGGCCTGGGCGAGGCGCTCCAGGAGCGGGACGGTGTGGATGGTGCGCTCCCCTTTCATCGCGTCGAGGACGTCCAGGATCGACGGCGCGGCGGCGACGGTGGGGCCGGTGCCGGGCGCGGTCGGGGCCGGGGTGGGCCTGCTCGCACCGAGCGAGACCAGGAGCGCGGGCCAGTCCAGGCCGGCCGCCGCCGCGCTGGCGGTGAGGTCCGGCAGGCCCGCCTGTGCCCGCTGGTTGCCTCGGCGGGTGGCGTCACTGTCAGTGAGGTGCCGGAACTTCCATCGCATCGGGCGGTTGCGCTGGCCGGGCAGGCCCTGGATGTAGACGGTGCCGGCGTCGGCCGGGTCGGTGTGGGTGCCGGGCTGGAGCCGGTCGGCCCGGTAGCCCTCGCGCAGCGCGCCCTGGCCGAACAGGCCGGTGACGTCGGCGCCCCGGCAGCAGCCGGCCATCTTGAGCGACATCTTCGGCGCGATGGCGGAGCCGAGGTCCTGCACGGTGCCGAACTGGGAGGCTCCGATGATCCACACGGCTTCCTTGCGGCCGATGCGCAGCAGCCGCAGGAGCTTCGCCTTGGCCTGGGCGGGCAGGTCGTGCCACTCGTCGACGAACACTATGACGGCGGGGTGTTCGGGGCTGGGCCGCCAGACCTTGCCGTAGCCGAGGGTCTTGCGCAGCCGGGTGCGGCCCTCGCACAGCTTGTCGAGCCAGTCGAGGGTCTTGAGGACGTGCTTGTCGTCGCTGACGGCGAGCTGGATGGCGTCGCCGAGGGCTTCGACGCCCTCGCCGCGGGGGTCGACGGAGATCACGACGGCGTCGTGGCAGGAGGTGGCCCAGTCGGCGAGGGCCAGCATGATGCTGCTCTTGCCTCCGCCGGAGTCGGCGACCAGGAAACCCATCACCCCGGCGAGCGGGAAGGCGAGCTCGGTGCCGTCCAGGCCCTGTCCGAAGGCTCCGGCGTCCATGATCGAGTTGGCGAGCGCCGGGTTCTCGGGGATCGGTCCCATGTCGGTGAAGCCGGGCCGGGTCTGCGCGCGGACGGTGGCGGTGTCGCTGGCGTCCGGCCAGCACTCGACGGCCAGGCCGCCGCGGGGCAGCTTGAGCAGCGTGCGGATCGCGGCCGCGTTGCGGTCGGTGTCGATGTCGGCCGGGTCGCCCGAGGCGACGGTGACCGTCATCGACCAGCCGACCGGGGTGCGCACCGTGTCGGTGATCTCGGCCAGGTCGATGTTCTGGGCGAGGATCGCCCGGCGCACGCACTCGGCGGCGATGGCCGGGTCGGTGACGCCGTGGATCGGGAACGGGGCGCCGGTGTCCCCGGGGAACAGAAGGGTGTCCTCGTCGGCCGGGCTGGCCGCCGCCCGCGCCTGCTCCTTCTTCTCCTCCCGCGCCTTGTCCTTGTCCTTCTTGTCCTTGGTGGGCTTGCCGTTCTCGGTCTCGTACGCGAGCGCGGGGACGTCGGGGAGGGCCCGGCGCCAGCCGGGGAGGCGGCCCTTCGCCCAGCCGGTGAGGAGGATGCCGGTGGTGGTGAGCGCCGGGAGGAGCAGGCTGCCGACGGCCAGCTCGAATCCGCCGACGGCCAGGGCGAGGGCGGCGAGGCCGGCACGGCGCTTGTTGGCGGTGCGGCGGCGGTGGCGCTCCAGTTCGTCGTCGCTGGGGTCGATGTGGCCGGTGTAGGGCTGCTGGTGGATCTCGCGGACCCGCTGGCGCCAGGCCGCGGCCTCCTCCCGCAGCACGGCGGCGGCGGTGGCGGCCTGCTTGTGGTCGGCGGCGGTGGCGTCGTCACCCTGCCCGCCGACTGCGGCGCGGCGGGCCTGCTTCTCCAACTCGGCGGCCTTCTCCTCCAAGGCCTCGATCTCGGAGCTGCGCTTGACCTGCCAGGTGGAGTAGCGGCGGTTGAGCAGGGCGGCGCGCAGGTGGGCGGGCGTCTCCTGGGAGGCGGCCGCCCAAGCGCCGGTCTCGTCCTTGAGGACGGTCAAGCCCTCACGGAACGCGGCGTACTCGCGCCGGGCCTGCGCGGTGACGGCCGCGCCGATGGTCTTGGTGAGGCGGGCGGCCCGGCCGGAGCCGGCCTTCTCGGCGGTCGGGCTGTCGGTGCCCGCGCCGGTGCAGGTGTCCGGGCCCGGGTCGTCGGGGCCGAGGAACTCGCCCTCGTCGGCGAGGTCGATGATGACGCGTTCGGGCGGATAGGTCGTCATGGTGCGTCTCCAGGGCGCTCTGCTGGGCGGGTTCGGTCCGGGCGGTTGCGGCCGCCCGCGCGCCGCGGCCGCGCTTGGGGGCGCGGTGCGGGGCGTGGGCGACCGGTGGCGTCCGGGCCGGGTCAGGCGATGGTGCCGACGAGGGCGGCGCCGGCCGAGTTGACCAGCGGGATGACGGTGGCCATGACCAGGCCGCCGAGGGTGGCGGACAGGCCGAGGAGGATCCCGCTGATGATGCCGAGGCGCATCTTCGGCTTGGCCTTCTTCGGGATGGCCTTCCAGGCGCCCAGGACCGCGACGGTGAGCAGCAGCAGGACGAGGTTGCCCATGCCCGTGAGCTCCAGGTGGCTGGAGCGGGCGTTGAGGGTGGTGTGGCCGCCGGTGCCGCCCCACATCGTCAGACTCCCGGCGGCGTTGCCGAACCAGGTGACGGCGCCCGTGCTGAAGCCGATCAGCCCCGAGGTGGTGGCGGTGGCGATGCCGCCGTAGAGCATGCCGGCGGCCAGGGGCAACAGGTCGAGTGCGCCCTTCGTGGCGGCGGCGCTGCCCTTGATGCTGCCGATGGTGAACCGGCTGACGTGCCACAGCGGCAGCGCCATGCCGACGAAAAGACCGCCAATGGTCAACGTGGTGGCGGGGACGAACACGGTGGTGACCTCCGGAGAAGAGAGACGAGGAGAAGGACGGCCGTTGCGGGCCGAGAGGGTCAGGTCTGGTCGGTGTGCTCGGGGTTGTCGCGCTCCCGGCGCCGGATCCGGGCGGCCAGGGCGGCGACGGCCGCCGCGGCGGCGCCACAGACGGCGGGGTCGATCCACCAGAGGTGGTCGATCAGGACGACCCAGGCGGCGTGCCGCAGGACCGGCGTGCACCGCACGACGCCGGCCGCCGCACCGAGGCCCGCGCCCCACAGGACCGGGCGCAGCCGGCCGAGGCGGGTGGTCTTCCAGGCGGGGCACGGGGCGAAGTGGTAGAGGAGGGCGCCGTACGCGGCGCCGAGGGCGACGGCCAGGGGCAGGCGGTCGAGGTGGTCCATGCCGCTCACACCCCGCTCAGGGCCGTGATCAGGCTGGTGGCCAGGTAGGAGGCGGTGAGCAGGCCGGTGCCGGCGACCATCCAGGCGTGCGGGGTGACGAGCCGGTGGTACACGGCCCGGCGGGCCGGGCTGGGCTGGGCCGGCATCCGCCAGGAGCCGGCACAGACGGCCAGCACGTACGCGGCGGCGACAGTGGTGGGCCCGGACGGCAGGGGCACGTCGTCGGCCAGGTACGGGGACCAGATGGCGGCGACGCCGGCGACCGTGCCGAGCCCGGGGGCGTTGCTCAGCAGGCGGGCGCCGCGGTCGGCGGGGCGCGGGCGCCGGGTGAGGATCCGGACCGTGTTGGTCAGGTAGGGGGCGGCGAGGCCCGCGAGAAGCAGGCCGGCCGGTACGGGGACGGGGGACAGCAGGTGCAGGTCCACTGTGGTCTCCTGACGGTCAGTGGAAGGCGGCGAGGATCTGGTCGCCCAGCGAGTTGACGGCGGGGACGAGGGTGATGGCGGCCAGGCCGGAGATGCCGCCGGCGAGGCCGAGCGCGGAGCCGGAGACGATCCCGGCGGTGAGCTGGCGGCGCAGCTGGTGGTCGCAGCAGCGCCAGGCGAGAGCGACGGTGGCCAGGAGCAGGGTGGTGGCGACGCCGCCGCCGATACTCAGTCCGGCCGGGGCGGCCTGGGGGAGGAGCTGGGCGGAGCCGGTGCCGGCGAGGCGGTTGCCGAGCGGGTTGGTGGCCTCGGTGACCAGGCGGTGCGCGGCCCAGCCGAGCAGGCCGCCGGAGCACAGGGCGCTGAGGAGGCCGGTCAGCAGGCCGCCGGCCAGGGCGGCGGCGCCGGGCATCTCGCAGCCGCGGCGCCACCAGCGGGCGACGGTGAAGACCAGGACGGCGACGGCCAGGGCCAGGCCGCCGAGGGAGAGCTGGGCCGGGCTCACCAGGCGGCCTGTGTCATGAGGTAGCTGATCAGCTGCTGCCCGGCCGGGGTGATGATTGTCGAGGCGGCCATGGTGAAGGTGAAGACCCGCGCCAGCCAGCACAGGCCTCGGTAGCGGTGCCAGCACCACTCCAGGACACCGGCGACGGCCAGGCCGCACACGGGCAGGCCGATCGGGTCGGAGAACCAGTGGAAGGCCTCGTTCACCGGCCCGCGGGCGAGGACCACTCCGGTCGCGGCCGCCAAGCTGTTGGCGACCGGGTGGATCCGCCGGACGTCGAACCGCGGCGCGGCGGGGGCGGCCGGTGCCGGGGCGGCCGGGTAGTAGTGGTGGTGGACCTCGACCGGCGGCGCGTACACCGGGGCCGGGGCCGTCGCCACCCCGCCGCCGCGCCTGCCGCCGGGCTTGCGCCAGGGTTCCCACGGCTCTGGTGCTCCCCCGGCCGGCCCACCGAAGCCCGGCGGCGGGCCCGACGGCGGCGGAGGCGGAGCGCCGCCGCCGCGCCTGGGCGGCGGCAGGAACGCGTCCGGCATGCCCACCGTCGGCGGCTCGGAGGGCGGCGGGGGCGGCGGGGTGGCGCCGTCGCGCTCGCCAGCGAGGACGACGCGGGTCGGCTCGATCGGCTGATCAGCCATCGGTTTCCTCCTTCTCGGTCTGCGGGGCTGAGTGGTTCTGGTGGGCCTCGGCGATGAGCACCAGCAGGCTCGTGATCGCGGAGACGACGAAGAAGCTGAAGAAGAACTGGTCCATGGCGACCTCCGTGTGGGGTCTGGGGCGGTGGTGCCGGCTGCGCCGGGGCCCGGTCGTGCTGGCCAAGGCGCGGCGGAGTGGGCGCGAGGCCCGGGCGGGGTGCGCCAGGCTGCGCCGGGCGCCGTCGAACGCCCCCGCGCCCGGGGTTGCGGGAGCGGGAGCGAACGGCGGGGCCCGGATCAGTGGCCGAGCTCGGCGGGGTCGGCGCCGTCGCGGATCGCGGTGGCCTGGGCGCGCAGGTCGGCGGCCCGGCCGCTGAGGGTCCGGGCGCAGGCCGCGGCCTGCTCGCGCCCGGCCGGCTCGGCGGCGGGGTCGGCGGCGACGGCGCGGCCGCTGGCGGCGGCGGCCGAGTCGTTGACGGCGGCCAGGTCGAGGTTCGCGGCGAGCTCGGCTCGGGCGGCGCGGGTCCAGGGCATGGCGGTGTCCTCTCGGGTTCGGGTGGTGGCCGGTGCGGCCGGGCGGTACCGGGGGTCCGGGGTGGCGGGTCAGCGGCGGCGGTGGAGCCAGCGGAGGCGGTCGGCGTTGCCGTCGTCGGCGGCGAGGACCTTGCCGACGTAGTCGCTGATCTCCTCGCCTCGGGCGTCGCGGCCCCGGGTAGTCAGCGCGGCGGCGACGGTCCCGGTGCGGAAGGCCTCGGCGGCCTCCTGGTCGCCGCCGGCGATGGTGGCTTTGATGTCGCGGGTGAACCCGCGGTGGCCCGCGATCTCGGTCACGGTGTCGGCGGCGGTCTTGCGCAGGCGCTCGAACATGGGTGTCCTCCTGGTGGTGGAGGGGACCTGGGTGGTCCCGGGGCTCCCCTCACCGGTGCGGGCGCCGATCGGGCGGCCGAACCGGTCAGGGCAGCTCCGGGGCGGGAGCCGGCGGAGGCGAGGGCCCGGGCGAGGCGACGGGGTGGAGCTGGTGGAGGCCGGCGGTCTAGTCGGCGAGCCGGCCGGTGCCGTAGCGGCGGGTGCCGTCGGCGCAGCGCACGATGTGGCGGGGGCCGCCCTCGAACGGCGACCAACGCGTGACCTGGGCGTGCTCGTCGGGCAGGCGCTCGGGTTCGGCGGCCGCTGCGGCGACGAACCGGCCGGGCGCCGGCAGGTCCGGCAGGACGGTGGTGCGTTCCAGCACGGTGTCCGTCGCGGCGGCGGCCTCGGCCGCGAGTTCGGCGGCGGCGTCGACCAGGCCCAGGCTGTACGGCCGGTCCTCGTTGTCGGAGGTGGCGGCCTGGGCGAGCAGCGCGTCGGCGCCGGCCGACAGCAGGGTGTCCCAGTCCGAGTCCGAGAGGACGCCGTCCCAGCGGACCAGGGTGGTGCCGGTCAGGCGGGCCAGGCGGCGGGCGGCCGCCCGGCGGACGCGCTCGGGGCCCTGGGCTTCGGCGACCCAGGCCCAGGACGACACGGTGGTGGTGCGGGCGATGTGCTCGGCCTGGCGGCGGCCGGTCAGCGTGCGGGACATGCGGGTGCCTCCTGGATCGGTGGGGCGGGGGGGACGGGGTTGGTGGTGGGCCCTGGCGGGCCCGCCGCACCACTCCCGGCGCCGTTCCGGCATGGGCATGCCAGGACGGTTCCGAGAGGCAGGCGGCGGGATGCCGTGCTG
>NZ_JBHVRT010000089.1:0-7685 GCF_042885555.1 Kitasatospora sp. NPDC058048
TGAAGCGCGCAGGTTCCGAGATTCCTGGACGGGATCGCACTCGAACCCGCGTGGGCTACCGCGGTTGGCTCGGCATCAGCAGTCGAGTTCGGCTCTATCGGCTGGTCCTTCGATGAGGATCCCTGGTTTTTCCCCACCCCGCGCTCAGGTGCTCCCCAGACCTGCTCACGCGATTCCCCACTCGGCAGCGCGCTGGCCTGCGGCCGGATGCCGCTCGGGAGGGGCCGCCCGGTGGCTGGCCTGCCGGGGCTACCCCCTTCTTGGTCGTGTGCGTCGGTCACGTTGGTGGGCGCACTTTCGAGCCCTTTCGTTGGCGATTTGACGCCATGTCACCTCACATGGAAATCACCGTGCGTAGCCTCGTGACCATGCTTGGGTCACGATTGGCCTGGGCATCCGAGCCGAGGAGGAGTCGCCATGGCTGGTGGGGAGACGAAGGAGACCGAGGAGCGCCTGGAGCGGTTGCAGGGCCTGTTGTCGGGGGCGCGGGGTGAGTCGCGGGCGGCGCGGAACCTGGCCCGGGTGCCGAAGGCGAACGTGCTGTTCGGGGTGCTGCTGCACGCGGCGGACCGGTTGCGGCAGGCCGAGGAGCTGACCGAGCTGGAGGAGGCGCTGCTGGAGCCGCTGCGGGACGGGCTGGGAGAGGAGGAGGTCAGGGAGTGGGGCCGGGTCTACCGGGAGTCGGTGACGGCGGGTGTGGCGTCGGTGGGCGTGCACCAGTCGCTGCGGGACCGCACGGTCTCCCAGGGGTATGGGTGGGAGGACCTGGCCGCGGACCTGCCGGCGGTGACGGAGGAGTGGAAGGCGCAGTCGAACTGGTCGGTCGTCGGACCGCAGGCGCTGGCCGGGGGCGGGGACTTCGACAGCCCGGAGTTCATCGAGGGCATGCGCGAATGGGGCTTCGCCGTCACGCTGCCGGCCCACCTGGCCGGGGACGGCCAGGTGGGCCAGGCCGTCGAGGAGACGCCGCAGGAGGGCGAGAAGGCCCCGGGGTACTTTCGGCTGGAGTACGAGAGCTTCCACGTGCACCGCGTTGTGGGCGACGGGTCGGGTCGGGACGAGATCCGCTGGCTCTCCGGCGGGCGCAGCGACCTGGGGGCACGCTGCGTGCCGTTCGTGTCGTACGAGTTCGGCGGGCACGAGACAGGGGCCGGGCAGACGCCGGTGTTCAAGGGCTGGCGGATGCTCTTCGAAGGGAACACGGGGCTCGGGCTGGCCACGAACGTCGCGTGCTGGGAGTGGGACACCGGCGACGGCACCGTCAACAGCTTCCAGGAAGCCATGGCCACGCTGAGCAACAACCTCATCTTCAACACGATCTGGGACGCCGTCGGCGCGGCGGCGCCCACCGTCATCGGTCTGCTGATGGAGGCCACCTCCCTCGCGGTCACAATCACCAACCTGGTCGCGAGGAACGATCTCTCCTGTTCCCGGACGCTCCTTCTCGACCAGGCCACCCTGGCCATGCTCTCCCACCGGGGCAGTGCGCAGTGGCACTTCAACGGTGACGGCCACCACGAGCTGAAGGTGGGGTTCTACGGCGAGCGCGTTCCCTTCCCCGCTGGAACCCTGGAGTACGCCGTCCGCTCCAGGGCCCTCGGGGTCGGCGTGTGGACCGGGCCCGTCGCCCTGCCCTGGCCCAGCACGAGCGCCCCGGCCCTGGCCGCCCACGCCGGCCGGCTCTACGCCGCGTTCGTGAGCCCCGATGAGCAGGCGGTGATGTGGGCCAGCATGGACGGGAACGGGAACTGGACCGTACCCGAGCAGCTCGGACGCGACGAGAGCTATGTCGCCCCGGCCCTGACCTCGGCCCACGGCAAACTGATCTACGCCGTCACCGGCAAGGACGACCGGGTCTACTTCCGGACCTACACCCCCTCGGGGGGCTGGACCGGGGCCATCAAGCTCCCGGGCGGCACGCCGCACAGCCCCACTCTGGCCACCTTCGCCAACCGAGCATGGCTCGCCCACGTCGGCTTCGACAGCCGGATCTACCACAGCGTGTACAACGGCTCCTCCTGGACCGCCTGGCGCCTGGACAACCTCGGCTGGAGGAGCGCCCACCACGTCGCGATGGCACCGGGGAAACTCGTCGGCCAGCCCCGGATGTGGAGGGTCCAGACCGGCGCGGAGGTCCACACCGCTGTCAACACAAGCAGCGACGGCAGCGGCGCCTGGCTCAACAGCGGCACGGTCCCGCGCTGGGGCAGCAACCACGGCCCCGCTCTCGCCGGCAACGAGGCAACAGGCGCCCTGACCATCCTGGCGCGCGGCGATGGCGGCCAGCTCTGGATCGCCGACTACGACGGCTCCTCCTGGCAGGGAACCCGCACCGTCCCCGGAGCCGCCCCCCAGGGCGCGGCGGCCGCGGCCTACTTCAACAACCAGCTGTACACGATGTACCTGCGCTGACCCCGGACCCCGGACACGGGACCGAACAGCACGGAGCGCCGACGCCGCCCGCCGGTTGCTGCTGGCCGTCCGCCACCGGCGGGCGGCCAGCAGCAACCGCATCGCACATCCTCATCACCTTCGGCCTGGCGGCTGATGGCAGACGACACCGGCGACGCGGAGTCAGGCAGAAACTCTCCCTCCCATGGGCAAAGGGGGGAAGGATGTCGACACCGTTGGCGAATTCAATGCCGCCGCTGCTGTCTGCACCGGCGTTATCACGGCTTCACGAGACGGCGATGCCGGGCGGATGGGAGAGTTTGTGCCGTCCGCACGGCGATGCACCCGTCGCCTGGTGTGCGGCCACAAGCGAATGGGGAGTCACCGTGGGAATCGCATGGGAAGCACGTCTGGACGGCGCGCTCGTAGAGGGGACGCTGCAACTCCGGAAGGGGGCACAGCAATCCCTCACCTTCCGCAGTGCCGCCCTGGTCAACAAGAGTGTCACCCTCGGTTGGGACGGCGACAGCGCCGACCAGCTCGGGATCACCTTCGAGCCTGCACTCGGTGCTGCACAGGCCATCTCCGCTGCGGGGGTTACCTGGACCATCAATTGCCGTTCGGCGCGGCCCGGCGCCTTCGCCGTGGTGTTCAAGGCCACTGGCCTCGATGCGCCGATCGTGCTCAAGGGCAACCTGACGTAGCCCGACGCCGCCCGAACTGAGGCAGCTTCGGGCATCCACGTTGAAGGTTCTGGTCGCAGCCGTGCGCGCTACCACGGCCTCGCCAAGACGCACCTGCAGCACCAGCTGACCGCCGCCGCGATCAACCTCGCGCGCATCGACGCCGGGCTCACCGAGACCCCGCGCGCGAAGACCCGCGCTTCGCACCTCAGGCAGGTCGAACTCGCTACCTGAGGCGCGCGCCGCGCGCCCATGGACAAGCTCGGCAGAGCGGCCCGGCCCGCGGCGCGCGCCTATGGACAGTCCCAGCAGACCGCGCCGCGCGCGATGGACACCGACCGCCGCACGCCGATGAGCCGCGCCCGGATCCGGCCCGCGCGGCCTCACGGCGCGTTGACCGACGGCCAACTCCTCCGGGCCCCGAGGGCGAGGTCCCCTCGTTTCAGATCCGAATCGCCCCGAGGGTTCTCCTCTCCGATCTCGACGGCTCCGGAGCCGCAGACCTCATCTACCTCGCGTCCGACCATGCGCTCACTTTTCTGAATCACTGATTCGCCCGCCTGTTCCGGCCTGGCCTCTCCGCCTGGAGGGGACAGGCCGGAACAGGGGTCAGCGCACTCGACCTGAGGATGTGATGCCCGGCTACCGGGGTAGCTTCGCGGTGCGCTCCGGGTAGGCGGCGGTGACGTAGCGCATGGCGGTGTCCTCGGTGATGCCGAAGAGGCGCATGAGTTTGAGTGGATCGCCGGTGGCGAAGGCTTCGTCGAGGATCCGGTCCTGACGGAGCCTGTCGAGGGTCTGTCCCTTGGGCAGGACCAGCTGCATGGTGATCCGGTGCACGGCCGGGTGGTCCGGGTCGAGGGCGGTCTTCTGGGTGACCAGCAGGTGGGGGTTGACGCTGGTGGGCCAGCGCTGGTGGCGGTAGCTCAGCCAGTCGGCGGCGAGGCGGTGGGTGAGCTCCTCCAGGTAGAGGGTGTGCCGCCGCAGGCCGCGGCGCAGTTCGAGGGTTCCGCGGGTGAGGTCCAGGTCGGTGGTGAGCGCGGTGCGGATCTCTGAGGCGGGGACGGCGTGGATGGCGGCCAGGGCGATGGCGAGCCGTGCGAACGGGGTGGCGGCCTGGTCGAGCAGGCCGGCCAGCAGGTCGGAGGGGACCGGCCGTGGGATGCCGGTGAGGTCGCCCACGAGAAGGTGGCGGGCCAGGTCGCGGAAGACCAGCCGTTCACGCTTGAGCGCCCGGAACAGGCTGCGCAGGGCGATGGCGAGCTGGCGGCAGGCGGTTCCGTCCAGGTTGTCCAGCGCGTTCTGGAGGTGGTCGGCGGTGACTTCCCGAAGGGTCGTCATGCCGCCCGCCGTCCAGGCGGTGAGGACCGGCCGCAGGTTGGTCAGGTAGCGGCGGATGTTCTCCCAGCTTCGCGGCTCGTTCTCCCGCCGGCACTGGCCGCGCAGCACCTCCACCCAGGCGCGGACCTCCTCGGCGACGGGGTGCGGCAGCGTGGCCAGCACTCTCTCGATCCAGACCTGGTCGTGGTCGCGGTGCAGCCCGGGATCGTCGACGAGCAGGCCGCGAGCGCGCAGGAACTGGCAGACGGGCTTGGCCGCGAGGTGCGTGTCGAGGCGGGCCAAGTCGTGGACGTCGCGTTCGTGGAACGCGTTCTCGGCTCCCAGCCAGTAGCCCAGGATGGTGAGGGTGCGGATGTTCTTGCGCAGGCCCGACTCCGTCTGGTCGCGGCGAAGCTCGGCGAAGTCCCCCACCAGCGCGGCGGCCGCCCCGGGCAGCGGAAGTTCGCCCCAGGGGCGGCCGCGCAGCAGGGCCAGCACCGGTGACCAGTCGCGGCGCATCGTGAACAGGGACTCCTGCCCCCGGCAGAGCGTCGTCGCGGGCGTCCCCTCCACGGGCAACGGCAAGGGGTCGCCGGGCGGCAACTGCGGGCCCGGCCCACCCGGGCCGGTGGGCAGACAGATCACCAACTGCGTGGCGGCGGGCCCGCTTCGGTCGTCGCCGCGGTGGTAGTGGCAGACACGGCAGTGGCCGGCGCTCAGTGCGAGTCCGTCCCGGCCGCAGCGCACGCACTGTCCCGGCTCCCGGTGGCCGCGCCTTCGCCAGTTCCGGCATGGGTCGCAGCGCAGTCGCGCGCGCTCACCTCCGGGCATCCAGGCCTCGCATTCGGCACACGAGCGGGGTGCGAGCCGCAGCTCGGGAAGGGACTCGTCGGCCAGCAGGCCCGCGCCCAGGAGGACCAGGCAGACCACGTCGGCGAACATCGGCAGCTCCCGCAGCAGCAGCCCCGAGGTGAGCTCGGCACCGTCGGCCTCGCGCATCGCCAGGGCGAGCCGGAGCATCTCGGCGACCTGGCAACGCCAGGCCTTGCTCATGCGGCGCTCGGCCACCAGCGCCAGCAGCGCGGATTCCGCCCGGTCCCAGCCGGACAGCTGCCGGGCGGCGACGGCGCGGGCCGTGTCGCGGGTGAGAGCGCGCGCCATGGCGAACAGGGGAAGCTGGCCCCACACCTGCGGCTGCAGCACGGCCGCGTGGTCGCACTCCACCGCGCGCTGCCGGTTCAACCTGCGCTTCCACTCCGCACCCACCCAGTGGCCACCGCCCTCGCCGCGCACGATCGGGCGGGCCTGGGTGGCGTCGTGGCGGTGGGTGCCGACGATGAGCTGGAGCGAGCGCGGTGGGGCGCCCTGGAGGCCCAGGGCCCACTGCACGTCGTTCTCGGCCCGGATGGCCTGCAGGCAGGGCTTGCACAGGCCGTCGGGCCCCAGATGCGCCTCGTGCCGGCACCGCGGGCACACCCCGTGAGCGGGGTGCGCGCGGGCGAACTTCTCGCAACCGGAGCAGATCGTGCGCCAGGGCAGCACCGTCCAGCTCAGGCACGCCGCGCAGCTGCGGGCACTTCCGTCTCCCCTCACCGTGACCGCCCCTCAGCTCGGCGGCAGCGAGCGCGGCCCGCCAGCCGGGCGCGAGCGGGGGACGGGCCGCACCGGGCCTGCCGGTCGCCGGCCGTCCCCGACCGCGGCCTGGCCGAAGTCCTCGGCCGGCTGCGCGGCGACGACCGGCTCGGCCTGCAACAGGTCTGCGACGGTGCAGCCGAGCGCCGCGCAGATCAGGTCCAGGTCGTCCAGGCGGATGGTGACCGGCTGGCCGCTCCACAGCGCGGCGACTTTGCTCAGTGACGGGTTGAACCCCACCTGCTGGAACGCCGCCAGCACCTCGGTCGGCCGCCACAGGTCCCGCTGGGCGGCGACCATCCGCAGATTCCACTTCACCGCAGGTTCCCCTTGTCCATCACCAGTCGTTGGGCCGCCCGCGTGCTGGCGGCCAGGTTCGCGTGCTCCGGGTCGGCGTGCGCGGTGGCCATGTACCGCAGCGTCGTGGTCGCCCAGGCGTGACCGAGCACCTTCTGCACCTCCCACAACGTCATCCCGCGCTCGTAGTTGTGGGTCGCGCAGGCGTGACGCAGCAGGTGCGGGAACAGGTCGGTGACCGGGCCGGTCAGGTAGGCGCCGGCCGCGGTGTGCAGGGCCCGGCGGAACGTCGAGGGGACGATCGCCGGTGCGATCGGCAGGTTCAGCGCGGCGACCGCGGTCGGCTTGCGTTCGGAGGGCCACAGCGGCGCCTTCGGGTGCTCGACGTCGTCGCCGAACTCGCCGCGGATCTCCTCGATGTACCACCACAGAAGGGCCCGGCCCTCCTGGAACATGTACGCCTCGCGCGGCCGGGGCCCCGACCCGCCGGCGCCTTTGCCAAGGACGACGAAGCGGCCCCACTGGCCAAGCTCCCAGTGCAGGTCCCCCATGGTCACGCCGCACAGCTCGGTGGCGCGGACGCCGGACAGGTACGCGATCTTCGTCATCACGTAGTCGCGGCACGCGACCAGGTACTTGCGGGCGTTGGGCAGGTCCTCGCGCCAACGGCCGAAGAAGTCCCGCATCGCCGCCTGCGAGGGCGGGATCCGCAGGCCGAAGTCGCCGCGGTGCCGGGGCCGGTTGAACAGGTCGATCGGCGACTCGACCGCGTGGCCGAAGCGCCGCATGATCTCGCCGGCGTAGCGCTGTTCGAGGAACGCGAAGAAGGCGTCGATCTTGCCGATCTTGGCACGCAGGGTCGAGGTCGCCCGCTTGCCCACCCCGGCGAAGTACCGGTCGACCTCCCTGGACGTGAGCTTCCACGGCACCGTGCCGTAGTACTCGCAGACCTCGATCACCGGCTTGATCAGCCCGTCCAGAGTCTTCGGCTCCAGGCCGGCCGCATCGCGCGCCCACTGGTACTCGGACAGCGTGTCGAGGAAGAAGCTCTCCTCGTCGTGCGCCGAGATCCGGGCCTGGCGCCGCCGCTGGAGCGTGACAACGTCCGCCAGGCCGGACTCGACCGAGACCGCCGCCGGGTCGACCGGGACGGCCGACTCCGGGGCGGACCGCACGATCGTCACCACGCGACTTTCGGAATCTGCCACGAGCCAGCAAATTACGGGACCAACTGGCAGATTCTGCGAGCTACCGCCGGAATCTCACACGATCGAGCGACGCCCCAGTAACCCTGCCCCGGCCTGCTGAAATGCCGCGACGGCGCTCGCGTACAGGTGGATCGAACCCGCGCGTACTCCACTA
>NZ_JBHVRT010000090.1:0-6412 GCF_042885555.1 Kitasatospora sp. NPDC058048
CTGCTCGGCCTGAGCGACTCGATCGGCTCGCTGGAGACCGGCAAGCTCGCCGACCTGGTCGTGGTCGACTCCGAGAGCTACGACCTGGTCGCCGTCATGCGCCGCGGCCGCTGGGTGCTCGGCGGCGAGACCTTCCCCACCGTCGGACCCGCCTGAGCGACGACGACGGCCGCCCGTCCCCTCGGGGGCGGGCGGCCGTCGCCGTGTCGTGGTGATCCCGGCCGGACAGCGGGCGGTGGTGGCGGCTCAGGCCGCCGCTGGTGTCGCCTTGAGGACGCCGAGCAGGCGGGTGACCTCGGCGGCGACGGCCGCGCGGGCCGGCCCGAGGTAGCGGCGGGTGTCGACCAGCCGGGCGTCGTCGGCGAGGGCCCGGCGGACCGCGGTGCTGAACACCTGGTTGAGGTGGGTGGCGATATTGACCTTGGTCATACCGGCTTCCACGGCGGCGGTGAGGTCCCCGTCCGCCACACCCGAGGAGCCGTGCAGGACCAGCGGGACCGGCACCGCCCGGCGCAACCGTCCGATGAGCTCGAAGTCGAGCGCCGCGTCGCGGGTGAGCATCGCGTGCGAGGTGCCGACGGCCACCGCGAGCGCGTCCACGCCGGCGGCGGCGACGAACGCCGCGGCCTCGGCCGGATCGGTGCGCACACCCGGGGCGTGGACGCCGTCCTTGCCGCCGACCTCGCCGAGTTCGGCCTCCACCCAGACGCCCGCGGCGTGGCACCGCCGCACCACCTCGGCGGTGGCCCGCACGTTCTCCTCGTACGGCAGCACCGAGGCGTCGAACATCACCGAGGTGAAGCCCAACTCCACGGCCCGGTGGACGAGTTCCACGGAGGTGGCATGGTCCAGGTGGACCGCGACCGGCACCCGCGCGGCCCGGGCGACGGCCAGGGTGGCGGCGCCGATCGGGTCGAGGGCGCCGTGGTAGCGCACGGCGTTCTCGCTGATCTGCAGGATCACCGGCGCACCGGCGGCCTCGGCCCCGGCGACGATCGCCTGGGCGTGTTCCAGCTGGATGACGTTGAACGCGCCGACGCCGCACGCGGCTTCGGCAGCGGCGGCGGCGATCGCGCCGGTTCCGCTCAGGGGCATGGGTCGGACTCCTCGGTTGCGAAGGGGTGGACGTCCACGCGGGACCGCAGGGCCTGGTGGAGGGCGGGGTCGAAGTCGCCGGCCAGCGGTGCGGCGACGGCGGCCGCGGACAGTGCCACGGCCTCGGCCAGCCGGTCGGGCCAGGGCGTTCCGCCGACCAGGCCGAGGGTGAGCGCGGCGACGGCGGCGTCGCCGGCGCCGGTGGGGTTGCCGGCCAGCCGCTCGGGCGAGCGGGCGCGCCAACCGCCCTGCGCGGTGACGGCGACGAGGCCGTCGGCGCCGAGCGAGGCGACCACCGCACCGGCGCCCGCGGCCCGCAGCCCGCGGGCGGCGGCCACCGGATCGGTCAGGCCGGTGGCGGCGGCGAGCTCGTCCGCGTTCGGCTTGATCAGGGCCGGTCCGGCCGCCAGCGCCGTGCTGAGCGCCGCCCCGTCGGCGTCGAGCACCGCCGGGACGCCGTGTGCGTGGGCGAGCCGGAGCAGGTGGGCGTAGGCGTCCTCGGGCACGCCGCGCGGCAGGCTGCCGGAGAGGACCGCCGCCGCGGCCTGCGGCAGCAGGGTGTCGAGGTGGTCGAGGAACCGCGCCCATTCCTCGGCGCTCACCACCGGGCCGGGTTCGAGCAGGATCGTGGTGTCCCCGACTTCCTCCTCGACCACGGCCACCGTCCGCCGGGACTCGCCCGCGATCGCCAGCATGCGGTCGGCCAGGCCGGCGGACGCCAGTTCGGCACGGATCGCCATGCCGGTGAGGCCGCCGGTCAGGCCGGTGACCACGGTCGGGTGGCCGAGGGCGTGCAGGATCCTGGCGACGTTGACGCCCTTGCCGCCCGCGCGCTGGGCCACCGTCCGGACCCGGTTGCTGCCGTGCGGGCGCATCCGGTCCAGGTGGTGGGTGATGTCCAGGGCGGCGTTCAGGGTGACGGTGAGGATCACGCCGCCGCTCCCTCGCCCAGAAGGTCCCGGGCGAGCAGTCCGGCACCGAAACAGCCCGCCTCGTGGCCGAGTTCGGCGGGTACGAGCTCCGGCATCGTCTGGAAGGAGAGGCGCGCCGTCACAGCCGCCCGCAGTGGCGCGAAGTACGGTTCGCCCGCCCGGGCGAGGCCGCCGCCGATCACGATCCGCTCGGGGTCGAGCAGCGTGATCGCGCTCGCCAGGCCGTCGGCGAGCGCGTCGACGGCCTCCTGCCAGACGGTGGCGGCCGCGCGGTCCCCGGTCGCGGCGCGCTCGCCGACCTGCTCGGCGGTGACGCCCGCCTCCCCGGTGGCGGCGGTGTAGCGGCGGGCGACGGCGGCCGCCGAGGCCAGGGTCTCCACGCAACCGCGACGGCCGCAGGCGCACGGCTCGCCGCCGGGACGCACCACCAGGTGGCCCAGCTCGCCGGCGCGGGTGTGGCTGCCGGTGAGCGGCCGCCCGTCGACCATCAGCGCGGCGGCGATTCCGGTGCCGACGGGTACGAAGAGGAAGTTGCGGCTGCCGCGGCCGGCGCCGGCCCTGGCCTCGGCGACGCCCCCGGCCCTCACGTCGTGCCCGAACGCGACCGGGATGCCCAGGTGTTCGGACAGCCAGTGCCGGACGGGCAGGTCCCGCCAGCCGAGGTTGGCGGCCAGCACCGCGGTGCCGGCCGCCTCGTCGACGATGCCGGGCACGGCGATCCCCGCGGCGGCCGGGCGGAAGCGCCCGGCGAGTTCGGCGGCGCAGTCGAGGACGGTTTCGAGGACGGCCTCCGGTCCGCGTTCGGCGCGGGTGAACCAGCGCTCGGTGTGGCAGAGGCGGCCGTCCGCGGCCACCGCCGCGCCCTTGATGTAGGTTCCGCCGACGTCGAGGGCGATCGCCGTCGCGGTCACGGCCGGGTGAGCACGATGGAGCGGGTGAGGTTGCGCGGCTGGTCGGGGTCCAGGCCGCGGCCCTTGGCCAGTTTGACGGCGAGCCGCTGGGCGCGGATCAGGTCGGCCATCGGGTCCAGCGCGCTCACCGACAGCGCGGCGCCGGTCGGCTCGACCTGGTCGACCAGCCCGGCCGGCGGCTCGCCGAAGAACCACACCACGCTGTTGCGGCCGGTGACGCTGATCGGTCCGTGCCGGTACTCCATGGCCGGGTAGGACTCGGTCCACGACCCGGAGGCCTCGCGCAGCTTGAGGGCCGCCTCGTGGGCCAGGCCGACCGTCCAGCCGGTCCCGAGGAAGGTGAACTGGCTCGCCTCGGTGGCCCGTTCGGGCAGCGGGGCGGCCAGCGCCTGCTCGGCGTGGGCGGCCAGGTCGGCGGGGGCGAGGCCGAGGTGGCCTCGCAGCAGCGCCAGCGCGGTGGTGGCGAAGCGGGTCTGCACCACCGACTTCTCGTCGGCGAACTCCAGGTCGACCATGGTGCCGGCGGCCGTGCCGATCGGGGTGGCGAGGTCGCCGGTGAGTGCGACGGTCGGCGTCCCGCCGCAGCGCTCCAGCGCGGCGAGCACCTCGGTCGTGGTTCCCGAGCGGGTGATGGCGACGACGCGGTCGTAGCCACGGGCCGCCGGGAACTCGGAGGCCGCGAAGGCGTCGGTCTCACCGAGGCCGGCGCCCTCGCGAAGGCCCGCGTACGCCTGCGCGATGTAGAGCGAGGTGCCGCAGCCGATCACGGCCACCCGCTCGCCGCGCTCGGGCAGCCCCGCGGGCTCCAGTTCCAGTGCCTTGCGCCAGCACTCCGGCTGACTGGCGATCTCCCGCTCGACGTGACTCATCTGGCTCTCCTCGCTGGGGGCACGGGTGGTGCTCGGGGATCGGTCCGCACCGAGCACTGCTTCATACTGCAAGCATCTGCTTGAAACTGCTCTATTCATAGCTCAACGCGTCATCTTTGAGCAATACTGCTTCATCGAGAGGATCGCGGCACCCGGTCGGTGATGGCCGGCGGATAGGCTCGTGACCAGGGACGACCGAGTCGAGGAGAGAAGATGAGCCCGGATGAGCGATGGTCGCGGCTGCTGGAGATCCTTGGTGATCGGGGCCGGATCGACGTCATGACGGCGGCCGAGCTGTTGGGCGTCTCCGCTGCCACCGTGCGCCGGGACATGGACGAGCTCGCCCGCCAGCAGCTGCTGACCCGCACCCGCGGCGGCGCGGTGCTGAGCGAAGTCGCGTACGACCTGCCCCTCCGCTACAAGACCGCGCGCCAGGCCGGCGAGAAGCAGCGCATCGCGAAGGCCGCCGCCGGGCTCGTCCCGCCCGGCGCGGTGGTCGGGCTCAACGGTGGCACCACCACCTCCGAGGTGGCCCGCGAGTTCGCCACCCGTACCGATCTGGCCGGGCACGGCAATCAGACGGCGCTGACCGTGGTCACCAACGCGATCAACATCGCCAACGAGCTGGCGGTGCGCCCGTACGTGAAGACCGTGGTCACCGGCGGCGTGGCCCGACCCCAGTCCTACGAGCTGACCGGACCGTTGGCGACCATGATGCTGCAGGCGATCTCACTGGACTACGCGATCCTCGGCGTCAACGCCGTCGACCCGCAGTTCGGCGCCGCCACCCACGACGAGGGCGAGGCGAGCGCCAACCGGGCGATGGCCGAGCGGGCGGAGCGGGTCATCGTGGTGGCCGACTCCACCAAGCTCGGCAAGCGCGCGTTCGCGCAGGTCTGCGACACCGGCACGATCGACGCACTCGTCACCGACGCCGACGCCCCGGAGGAACTGGTGGAGCGGTTCACCGCCCGCGGGGTGGACGTCCACTGCGTGTAGCAGCCGCCGTGCGGCACCCCTCCACGGGCCGGAGCCCGCGGCGCGGGCGGGCTCCGGGGAACCCGCCCGCACCAGTTTGATGATGACGGTCCATCAGTTCGAAGTCGGGGTGCTGAACGGTGCCGCTCTGACCCGGTCGGTCCGGATCGCGTCGTGTTGAGGAATCTCGCCGTTCCCGTCGGCATCGCCTCCGATGGGCGGGGCACCCGGGCGGCCGAGCGGTCGCGGATGCCGCCCGGGAGGGGTCGCCCGGTCGGGGGACGGCCTTGGTCCGGCCGTGTCCTCGAAGGGGCGGTGGCCGGTGGCGCCGAGCGCGTCGTCCCCCACCCGACCTGCGCGCTTCCGCGCAGTACGGGTGGGGGAGGGGCGCACGTACCCGGCCTCGCGCAAGTCGCCGCCGCCGATGGAGCGGAGGGGCGCGTGCCGCCTGCGCGGTGTCGCCCGCGGGCTCAGGTGAGGGCGGTGACCAGCAGGGTGAAGGCGGCGACGATGACGGCGACGCGGACGTAGTGGAAGCGGTCCCAGCGGCGCATCTGCTGCTTCCAGTCGGCGGGCCGGTTCTCGGGGGTCCACGTCTTGCCCCGGTTGTTGATCGGGACGAGCAGCAGGACCGACATGATCACGCTGACGATCAGCAGCGCGCCGGCGACGACGACCAGGCCGGCGCCGGGGCGGTGCCATCCGGCGACGGCCCAGACGGCACTCAGGGCGAGTGAGCCGATGTACCAGAACGGCATCAGGGCGCCGAGCATCCGGCCCCCGTGGGCGCGGCCGAGTTGACCGCTGTCCTCGGGGAGTGCGTCGAGGATCCGGTTGATGACGAAGGCGACGGAGAACTCCACCCCCACCATCAGGCCGACGACCACGGTGGTGAAGACCTCAAGTGCGTTGAGCATGGCGACCCCCTGGGATCTAGCGTTGCTAGCCGATGAGGCAACGCTAGACCTGCCGCCGCTCGATTGTCTAGCAGTGCTAGGATCGGATCATGTCGCTACAGGAACGCAAGCAGCGCGAACGGGCGGACCGCGAGCGCCTCATCGTGGCCACGGCCCGCGAACTCGCCGAGCAGCAGGGCTGGGACGCGGTCACCACCCGCCGGCTCGCCGAGCGCATCGAATACAGCCAGCCCGTCCTCTACAGCCATTTCCGCGGCAAGCGCGAGATCATCGGCGCGGTCGCCCTGGAGGGCGCCGCCGAGATGGCCGTGGCACTGCGGGCCGCGAGCTCCGCCGCGGACGGGCCCCGCGCCCGGGTCACCGCGCTCGCCCGCGCCTACCTCGACTTCGCCGAACGCAACCCGGCGGTCTACGACGCCATGTTCCAGCTCGACGGCGGCCTGGCGTTCGCGCGCGAGGACACCCCGGAGCCGCTGAAGGACGCCTTCGCCGCTCTGCTGGAAAGCCTCGGCGAGGTCGCCGGGGACGGTGTCCACCCGGCGCTGTTCACCGAGGTGTTCTGGGCGGCCCTGCACGGGCTGGCCACCCTGACCCGGGCGGGACGGCTGCCGCCGCCGGACACCGGGCGCAGGGTGGAACTGCTGGTGGACCGGCTCGCCGTGCTCTGACACACGGGACGGGGCCGGCCGGACGGGCCGATGGGCCCGTCC
>NZ_JBHVRT010000091.1:0-6345 GCF_042885555.1 Kitasatospora sp. NPDC058048
TGGACGACGCGCAGCCGCTGCTCGTCCTCACCCGCTCCGACGTGGCCGACCGGGTACCCGAGGGCCGTCCGGTCGTCGTGCTGGACGATCCGGCGATCGTCGAAGCGGTGGCAGCCCGGTCGGGTGCCGAACTCGACAGCCCCGCGCGACTGTCGAACCCGGCCTACCTGATCTACACCTCCGGTTCGACCGGTCGCCCGAAGGGCGTCGTGGTGTCGCACTCGGGTGTGGCCGGCCTGCTCGCCACACAGGTGGAGCGGTTCGAGGTCGGTCCGGGTTCGCGGGTGTTGCAGTTCGCGTCGCCGAGTTTCGACGCGGCGTTCTGGGAACTGTGCATGGGTCTGCTGTCCGGTGCGGCGCTGGTCGTCGTGGAGGCCGAGCGGCTGCTGCCGGGCGAGGCCCTGGCGGGCACCCTGGTGGAGTACGGCGTGACGCACGCGACGCTGCCGCCGGTCGTGTTGGCGGCGATGGACGCGGATGCCGGGCTGCTGGCGGGTGGCACGTTGGTGTCGGCCGGTGAGGCGCTGTCGGGCGAGGTGGTGGGCCGCTGGTCGCGGGGCCGTCGTCTGGTGAACGCTTACGGTCCGACGGAGTCGACCGTGTGTGCTTCGATGAGTGGCGCGCTGAGTGGCGGCGAGGCTCCGCCGATCGGTTCTCCCGTGTTCAACTCCCTTCTGTACGTGTTGGATTCGGGGCTGCGCCCGGTGGCTCCCGGTGTGGTCGGCGAGCTGTTCATCGCCGGCCCGAGTCTGGCGCGGGGCTACCTGAACCGCCCCGATCTGTCCGCGCAGCGCTTCGTCGCCGACCCGTACGGCCCGGCCGGTGCCCGGATGTACCGCACCGGCGACCTCGCCCGCTGGGGCGCGGACGGCCAACTCGTGTACGTCGGCCGCGCCGACGACCAGGTGAAGGTGCGCGGCTTCCGGATCGAGCTCGGCGAGGTGGAAGCGGCGCTGGCCGCGCAGGAGGGTGTCGGCCAGGTGGCCGTCGTCGTGCGCGAGGACCAGCCGGGCGTGCGTCAGCTCGTCGGCTACGTCGTCCCCGCCGCCGGTGCCGAGCTCGACCCGGCCGGACTGCGCATCGGTGTGGGCAGGCTGCTGCCCGACTACATGGTGCCGGCCGCCGTCGTGCCGCTGGGCGAGCTGCCGCAGACCCCGAACGGCAAGCTGGACCGCAAGGCCCTGCCGGCCCCCGACCTGTCCACCGCCGCGAGCGGCACTGCCGCCCGCACCGACCGCGAAGCGGTCCTCTGCGAGCTCTTCGCCGGCCTCCTGGGCCTCGACCGGGTCGGTGTCGACGACAGCTTCTTCGATCTGGGCGGCGACAGCATCGTCTCCATCCAGCTGGTCAGCCGCGCCCGCAAGGCCGGCCTGGTGATCACCCCGCGCCAGGTCTTCGAACACAAGACCGTCGCCGCCCTCGCCGTGATCGCCGACGAGTCGGCGCCGGAAGCGGCGGGCCCTGCCATCGAGGACAGCGGGATCGGCCGGATCCCGGCGACCCCGGTGATGCGCTGGCTGCTCGAACGCGGCGGCCCGATCGGCCGGTTCAACCAGTCGATGCTGCTGCACGCCCCGGCCGAGCTGACCGAGGAGCACCTGACCGCCGCCCTCCAGGCCGTGCTGGACCACCACGGCGCGCTGCGCGCCCGGCTGGTCCGCGCAGACGGTCCCGCGCTGGACGTCCCGCCGCCCGGCACCGTACGCGCCGCCGAGCTGGTGCGCCGGATCGACCTCACCGCCGCCACCACCCCGGACCTGACCGAACTGGTGGCCCGGGAGAGCGAGGAGGCCGCCGACCGGCTGGACCCGGAGCACGGAGCCATGCTCCAGGCGGTCTGGTTCGACGCCGGCCCCGGCAACGCCGGCCGGCTGCTGCTGGTCGTCCACCACCTGGTGGTCGACGGCGTGTCCTGGCGCATCCTGGTGCCGGACCTGGCCGCTGCCTGGGAAGCCGTACGGGAAGGCCGCACGCCCGCCCCCGAGCCGGTGCCGACCTCCTTCCGGACCTGGTCCGAGGGCCTGGCCGAGGCCGCTGTCGACCCCCGCCGGCGGGCTGAACTGTCCCAGTGGGAGCGCCAGTTGGACGGGCTCGACCCGCTGATCGGCGACCGCCCGTTCGACCCGGCCCGGGACGTCGTCGCCACCGAGCGCACCCTCACCCGCACCCTGGACACCGGGCTCACCGCCGAGCTGCTGACCAGCGTCCCGGCCGTCTACCACGCGGGCGTCAACGACGTCCTGCTCACCGCCTTCGCGCTCGCCGTCGCCGACCACCGCCGCCGGAGCGGCCGCCGGGGCGACGGCTCGGTGCTGGTCGACCTGGAGGGCCACGGCCGCGAGGACGTGCTCCCCGGTGCCGACGTCTCCCGCACGGTCGGCTGGTTCACCAGCCTGTACCCCGTTCGGCTCGACCCGGTTGTCCGGGACTGGGCCGGGATCTGGGCCGGCGGTGCCCCGGTCGGCCAGGCGCTCAAGCGGGTGAAGGAGCAGTTGCGCGCCTTGCCCGACCACGGCCTCGGCCACGGTCTGCTGCGCCACCTGAACCCGGCGACCGGCCCGCAGCTGGCGGTGTTCGGCGAGCCGCAGCTCGGCTTCAACTACCTGGGCCGCTTCCCCGCCGCAGGTCGCGAGCCCTGGACGGCGGCCGCCGAGGCACCGGCGCTCGGCGGCGGCGCCGACCCGGCGATGCCGCTCACCCATGCGCTGGAGCTCAACGCGCTCACCGAGGACCACCCGGACGGCCCCCGGCTGGTGGCCACCTGGTCCTGGCCGGACGGCGCCGTCCCCGAGGCGACCGTGGCCGAACTGGCCGACCTGTGGTTCCGCGCGCTGGCCGTCACCGCCGCGCACGCCCGCACCGCCGGCAGCGGCGGCCACACCCCCTCGGACCTCTCTCTCGTGACCCTGTCCCAGGCCGAGATCGACCTGCTGGAAGCTGACTGGAGGATCTCAAAGTGACGAAGCCCGGCCTGGCGGACGTGCTCCCGCTCTCCCCGCTGCAAGAAGGACTGCTCTTCCACTCGCTCTACGACGAGCGGGCCGCCGACGTGTACACCGTGCAGCTGGTCCTCGACCTGGACGGCCCGCTCGACCCGGCCGCGCTGCGCGCCGCCGCCGACGGCCTGCTGCGCCGCCACCCCAACCTGCGGGCGGCCTTCCGGCACGAGGGCCTGGCCCGGCCCGTCCAGCTGATCCCGCACGAGGTCGAGCTGCCGTGGACCGCGACCGACCTGTCCGGCCACGCCGACGAGGCCGCCCGGCAGGCCGAACTGACCCGTCTGCTGGCTGCCGACCGGGGCCGCCGCTTCGACCTCGCCCGCCCGCCGTTGCTGCGCTTCGCGCTGTACCGGCTCGGTGAGCAGCGGCACACCCTGGTGCTGACCAAGCACCACATCCTGCTCGACGGCTGGTCGATGCCGATCCTGGTACGCGAGCTGTTCGAGCTGTACGGCCGGGGCGGCGACGAGACGGCGCTGCCCGCCGTCACGCCGTACCGCCGGTACCTGGCCTGGCTGGGAGACCAGGACGCCGACGGGGCCCGGGAGGCGTGGCGGCAGGCGCTGGCCGGGCTGGAGGAGCCGACCCTGCTGGCCGGCGCCGAGCCCGAGCAGGCCACCCGCACACCCGAGCACCGGATTGTCGAGCTGTCCGCCGAGCTGACGGCGCAGCTGCGCAGCCAGGCCCGCCGGCACGGGCTGACCCTCAACAGCGTGCTCCAGGGCGCCTGGGCGCTGCTGCTCGCCAAGCTCACCGGCCGCGACGACGTGGTGTTCGGCGCGACCGTCTCCGGCCGTCCGCCGGAGCTCCCGGGTGTCGAGACGATGGTCGGCCTGTTCATCAACACCCTGCCCGTCCGCGCCCGACTCCAGGCCGGTGAACGGCTGGTGGACGCGCTGGCGCGGATGCAGGACCAGCAGGCCGACCTGATGGAGCACCAGCACCTGGGCCTGACCGAGGTGCAGCGCCTCGCCGGGCACGGCCGGCTCTTCGACACCATCGCGGTCTTCGAGAACTACCCGCTCGACCCGCAGGCCCTCCAGCCCGCCGTCGGTGAGCTGCGGCTGGCCGACCTGCAGGCGATCGACGCCACCCACTACCCGCTCGGCGTGATCGCCAGCGTGGTCGAGGGGCGGCTGCAGCTGCGCCTCGACCACCGACCCGAGCTGTTCGACGCCGACGCCGTCCGGCTGATCGGCGAGCGGCTGGTCCGCCTGTTCGAGGCGATCGCCGCCGACCCGACCCAGCCGGTCGGCCGGATCGACCTGCTCGGCCCGGCCGAGCTGCACCGCGTCCTGGTCGAGTGGAACGGCGACGGTGCCGAGGTGGCCCCCGCGACCGTCCCGGAGCTGTTCGCCGCCCAGGCCGCGCGCACTCCCGAGGCCGTCGCCGTCACGCACCGGGACACCGAGCTGACGTACCGGGAGCTGGACGCCCGGGCCAACCGGCTGGCCCATCTGCTGGTCGAACGCGGCGTCGGCCCCGAGGACTTCGTCGCGCTGGCGCTGTCCCGCTCGGCGGACCTGGTGGTGGCCGTCCTCGCCGTGCTCAAGGCCGGCGCCGCGTACGTGCCGCTCGACCCCGAGTACCCGGCCGACCGGCTCGCCTACACCCTTGCGGACGCGCAGCCCGCGCTGCTGCTCACCGACGCCGCCACCGACGTGCCGGCCGGCGACACCGCGCGCGTCGTCCTGGACGCCCCGGGCGTGCTCGCCGAACTCGCCGCCCGGCCGGACACCGCCCCGGTGACGGCGCTGCGTCCGGAGCACCCTGCGTACGTCATCTACACCTCGGGCTCCACCGGCCGGCCGAAGGGCGTGGTGATCCCGCACCAGAACGTGGTCCGGCTGTTCGGCGCCACCGAGCGGTTCTTCCACTTCGGCCCGCAGGACGTCTGGACGCTGTTCCACTCCTACGCCTTCGACTTCTCGGTCTGGGAGCTGTGGGGCCCGCTGCTGCACGGCGGCCGGCTCGTCGTCGTCCCGTACTCGGTCAGCCGCTCGCCGGAGGAGTTCCTGCGGCTGCTCGCCGAACAGCGGGTCACCGTCCTCAACCAGACCCCGTCCGCCTTCTACCAGCTGATGCAGGCGGACCGGGAGAACCCCGAGCTGCGCCGCGAACTCGCCCTGAAGTATGTGGTGTTCGGGGGTGAAGCGCTCGACCTGTGGCGATTGGCCGACTGGTACGAGCGGCACGACGACCGTGCTCCCGTGCTGGTCAACATGTACGGCATCACCGAGACCACCGTGCACGTCAGCCACCTGGCGCTGGACGCCCCGAGCGCGGCCGCCGGCCCCGGCAGCATGATCGGCGGCGCCATCCCCGACCTGCGGATCCAGATCCTGGACGGCGGGCTGCGCCCGGTCGCCCCCGGAGTCGCGGGCGAGATCTACGTCGGCGGCGCCGGGCTGGCGCGCGGCTACCTCGGCCGCCCCGGCCTGACCGCCGAGCGCTTCATCGCCGACCCGTACGGCCCTCCCGGCGCGCGGATGTACCGCACCGGCGACGTCGCCCGCTGGACGGAGACCGGCGGACTGGAGTTCGCCGGCCGCGCCGACGACCAGGTGAAGATCCGCGGCTTCCGGATCGAACTCGGCGAGATCGAGGCCGTGCTGGCCGCTCACCCGGCAGTCGCGCAGAGTGCCGTGCTGGTCCGCGAGGACCGCCCGGGGGACCTGCGGCTGGCCGCCTACCTGGTGCCCGCCGCCGGGCAGGCGCTGGACCTCGGCGCCCTGCGCTCGCACGCCGCCCGGGCGCTGCCCGAGTACATGGTCCCGGCGGCCTTCGTCGGGCTGGAAGTGCTCCCGCTCACCCCGAACGGCAAGCTGGACCGCAAGGCACTGCCCGCACCCGAGTTCGCCACCGGCGGCGGGGCCGGACGCGGCCCGCGCACCCCGCAGGAGGAGATCCTCACCGGGATCTTCGCCGAGGCGCTGGGCGCGCCCGTGGTCGGTGTCGACGATGACTTCTTCGCCCTCGGCGGGCACTCGCTGCTCGCCACCCGGGTGGTCGGCCGGGTGCGGACGGCGCTCGGCGTCGAGCTGCCGATCCGTACCCTGTTCGAGGCCCCGACCGTCGCCGCACTGGCCGGCCGGCTCGCCGAGGACGCCGGGCAGGCCCGCCCGGCGCTGCTCCCGGTGGTGCGGCCGGAGCGGGTGCTGCTGTCGTACGCGCAGCGGCGGCTCTGGTTCCTGCACCGGCTGGAGGGGCCGAGCGCCACCTACAACATCCCGCTGGCGCTGCGGCTTTCCGGCGCGCTGGACCGGGCCGCGCTGGCGCAGGCGCTGGCGGACGTGGTCGGGCGGCACGAGAGCCTGCGCACGGTGTTCCCCGAGGACGGGGGCGT
>NZ_JBHVRT010000092.1:0-6074 GCF_042885555.1 Kitasatospora sp. NPDC058048
CCTCGACGCCGGCAGCAACAACGTCGCCACCGAGACCGTCACCCTCACCTACGAGGACATCACCGTCGAGTAGCCCCGAGCGCGCCGGCCCCCGCAGGGCGCCGGCGCGACGAGAGGTCGTACGCCATGAACGCGGAACAACCACGCCCCGACCAGCACGCCGCGGCCACCGGCACGCTCGTGACGGAGTACGCCTTCACCCTGCCGCGGGGCCTGGTCGACGACTCCGGCGCCGTCCACCGGGACGGGCGCATGCGGCTGGCCACCGCCCGGGACGAGCTGGCGCCCCTGGTGGACCAGCGGGTCCGCGACAACCCCGCCTACCTGGGCATCGTGCTGCTGAGCCTCGTGGTGACGGAACTGGGAAGCCGGACGGCCGTCCGCCCCGAGGACATCGAGCGGCTGTTCGCCGAGGACCTGGCCTACCTCCAGGAGCTCTACCAGCGGATCAACGGCGACACCGGCCGGGTCGTGACCTGTCCGGGGTGCGGAACCCGCATCGCCACGGGCGGTGGTGCCCCGGGGGAATCGTGACGCCTCCACCGGAACACCTCCGGGAGGAGGTCGCCTACCTGGCGTACTACCTGCACTGGGGTCTGGAGGACCTGCTGCACATGGAGCACGAGGTGCGTCGGCAGTACGTCCGGGAGGTGGCACGGATGAACACGCGGATCAACCGTGGGAGTGGGTACGGATGGCCCGGCTGAGCTCATCCGATCGACGGACGGCTCCGGCCCCGCACGGCGCGGCGCCGACCGGGCATGACGGCCGGTCGCCGGTCGGCGATCTCGGCGCGTTCCGGCAGCGCCTGGCCGCCTGGCGACAGCTGCCCGTGACCACGGGCACGCGGATCGCGGTCCGGGCGATGCCCGTACGTGTCCCGGCGCCCGGAGAGCGGCAGCACCCTCGGGCGACCCCGTCGGCCGAACTGCCCTGTGCAGTAACCGTGTTCCCCGGTCTGCCGCCACAGCCGGCGCCGCCCGTCGTCCCTGCTGCACCTGCTGCACCCGCTGCACCCGCGCCACTGCCGGGCGTCCGGCCGGCCCCGGCCGGCGTCCGCCCCGCCGATGCGCGGCCCCCCGTCTCACCTGAGCGCCCGCCCCGCACCGACCGGTTGCCGCCCGCACCGGCTCCCCGGGACACCGCCGCCCCTCCACCGGCGGATCACCGGATCTCCCCCGTCGCCGAGCACACCCCTGCCGCCACAGCGCCGCCGCGGCCGCCACAAGCCCCACCGCCCGACCGGCCCGCTCCCGCCGGCGGCCGCCCGGGCCCGGACCCCGCCGTCGCGATGCCCCTGGTGATGCACCGACCGCCGCCGCACCCACCGTCCTTGCCCCCGGGTCCGTCCTCGGCGCCGATTCCCGCCCACGCGGCGGCGCAGCCCCGCCCCGCGCAACCCCGCCCGACCGCGGCCCGGCCCACCGGCGCGCCCGGTGCCGGAATCACCGCGCCCGCACCCGCATTTCCTCCCCGGGGCCCGGTGCTCGCTCCGGCCGCGTCCCCGGCACCGGGGACGCCGAGCGGCCCGGGTGCACCGCCGGTGCTGCCCGAGGTCGGCCACGCGCCGCCGAGGCGCCCCACCCCGGCGGAAGTCGCCCTGCTGGCACGGGAGATCGCGCACCGCCACCCCGACGAGCTGGCCCGGGCCGTCGGCAGGTACCTGCGGACCCACGGCCGCGAGCCGTGGTGACCGTTCCTCACCACCATCCGTCCGCGCGGGCGCCGCAGGGCCCGCGTCCTCCGTCCGAAAGGGGCTCCCATGTTCCCCGTTTCCTCCTCCCCGCTGCCCCTGGTGGCGGGCGCAGCCGATACGACGTTCGCCTCCGACTGTCGTTTCCGGGTCACCGTCGGCCCCTCGGCGCTGGGCACCTTCGCGACCTGTGACGGCCTCGGGTGCACGGTGGAGTACGAGGAGCGGCGGGAGGGCGGCGTGAACGACCACGTGTGGAAGCTGCCCTCGCGCGTCGTGTACTCCAACGTGGTCCTGACCCGGCCGGTCGGGCGTTCCTCGCCGTTGGTGTGGGCCTGGATCGCCGCACAGGTCCATCGCCGGATCCCGCTGCCCGGCGAGATCGCCGTGCTCGACGAGACGGGACGGCCGCTGGTGCGGTGGGCGCTGATCGGCGTGCTGCCGGTGCGCTGGTCGGGGCCGTCGCTCAGTGCCGCGTCGTCCGCCGTGGCCACCGAGACGCTGGAGATCGCGCACCAGGGATTCATCGAGGTCGCGCTCTGACTCGACGGGGCCGTCCCGTTCGCGCGCGATGGCTCCACGAGGAGAAGGAAGGACAGGTCCATGTCGTTGTCGTCCCAGCTCGGGGCACTGGTCCATGCCGTGCTGATCCTGTTCGACCCACCCCTGACGGGAGGTGCCGCACCCGGCCCCGAACGAGGCCGGCTGTCTCTCCAGTTCAACCCGGAGCAGTTGGAGGTCCGTCGCAGCGCTTCGTGGGGGCGCAGCGACGCGCCGGCCCTCATGACCCCGCCGCCCCCGCAGTTCCTGGGGTCGGATCCCACCTCGCTGGGGGTGCGGCTGTTCTTCGACGCCACCGCCGAGCACGGCCGCGGGGTGGAGCGGTCGGTCACCCGTCTGCTGGAGTGCTGCCGTCCCGAGCCGCACCGGGCGTCCGACCGGAGTCCTTCGCCGCCGTGGGTGCGCCTGGCCTGGGGCAGCGCGCGGACCACGTCCTTCACGGCGATCGTCCGCCAGGTGAGCGTGACCTACACGCTGTTCGACCCGGAGGGCACCCCGCTGCGGGCGGAGGCGTCCCTGGAACTGGAGGAGGTCGGCGGCGCGCCGGCCCGTCAGAACCCCACCTCCGGGGGCCTCGGCGCCGCGCAGGCCCGGGCGGTCCACCAGGTGGTGCAGGGCGACACGCTGGCCCATCTGGCCGCGCGGTACTACGGCGATCCCACGATCTGGCGGGTGATCGCCGAGGCCAACGCCGTCGACGACCCGCTCGGCGTACCGGCGGGAGCGGCGCTGATCGTGCCGCGACCGCCTGCGGGAACCGGTTCGGCGGAGGGGACGGGAGATGGCTGAGAAGGTCTACGGGACCCGGCCCCGCACGGCCGAGGCCGCCATCGCGTTCGCGCCGGCGCTGCCCCGCGAGGAAGCGGCCTGGGCGGAGGCCTTCACCGTGCCCGACGGTCGGCGCCCGGTGGAGACAGTGGTCGTCACCCACGTCAACCGGCCGCACCGGGCAACCCTGCGTTTCCTGGATCCCGACCACCGCGCCGTCGCGGAGCTCGGCGCCGGGCTGGGCGCGGGAGTCCGGGTGACAGCCTTGCGGGACGCGGAGCCTGCGCCGGTGCCGCTGTTCACGGGCGAGGTCGTCGGCCTCGGCAGCGTGGCCGACGTCGAGTCGAGGACGGGCGCGTGCACGGTGGTACGGGCCGCCGACCGCGGCTACTGGCTGGCCCTGCGCCCGCGGGTGACAGCGTTCCGCGGGCAGCGCCTCGCCCAGGTCGTCGAGGCCGTCGCCCGGCGGGCCGGCCTCCGGGCGGCTGTGACCGTCGCCGGGGGCGTGACCGAGGAGGTCTGCGTGGACCAGACCCTGGTGACCGACTGGGACTACCTCCAGGAACTCGCCCTGACCTACGACGCCCAGATCCGCGTCGACGGCTGGGCACTGACCTTCGGCCCCCTGCCCGGCGCGGTCGCGGCCCCGTCGACGGACACCGGCGAGGCGCAGAGCCCGTACGTGCTGCGCTACGGTTCCAACCTGCTCGACGTGCAGGCGTTCCTGGCGGACGAGGGCGACGTCAGCGTCCAGGTGCGCTCCTGCGAGGCCGACCGGCCGCTGACTCCCCCGGCCGTTGCGGCGGACACGACCCCGCACGCCGATCCGGGGCGAGCCCCGCGCGCCGGAGCCGGCGGCGGTCCGGCGGCGGCCGGCGGTTCGGCCACCGACCCGCTCGTGGTGCCCGGCATCCAGTTCACCGCCTACGACCAGGTGGCCCGCGCCACCCGCGGGCTGGCCGTGGAGGTCGCCGACACCCGCCTCACGGTGGAGGCGCAGGCCACCGGCTCGCCCCGGCTGAGCGCCGGGCGGCCGGTGGCCCTGGAGAACCTCGGGGTGCCGTTCACCGGCCGCTACACCATCGCCGAGGCCGAGCACGTCATCGACGGCCACGGCTACCGCACCCGGCTGTCGATCAACCGCACGCATCCGTCGGTGCCCAGCGTCCCCGGGACGCCGTATCCGCTCAGCGGCACCGCACCGGTGCCGGGGCCCGCGCGGGCCGAGGTCACCGCCGTGGAGCCGCCCGACGAGACCCGGTGCGGGCGCGTCAAGGTCAGATTCCCGTGGCTGGACGACACCTACGAGGTGTGGGCGGACGTGGTCCAGTGGAACCGCGGATCGCTCGTCCTGCCGGCGGAGAAAGACCTGGTGCTGGTGCAGTTCGAGCACGGCCGGCTCGACCGTCCCCTGGTCACGGGCTTCCTCGACAGCACCGGCGGCGGGCCGCCGTCGTGGGCCCGCCCGGCCGAGGGGACGCCACGCCGCCAGGGCGTGGGCGACCAGAACGGCACCGCCTACCTCGGCTTCACCGACGACGGCGAGCTGACGCTGTCCTCGGACAAGAAGATCACGCTGAAGGCCCCCACAGTGGAGATCAACTGACGCCCCGTCCGCCCGCCCCAACCCCTGAGCAGGACCGGAGTTCCCATGTCCACCACCACCCCCGCTCCCCTGGGCGGCGAGCACGTCGACCTGCTCATCGGCCAGGGCTGGGCGTTCCCGGCCCGGATCGACGACCATCGGATCGCGCTCGCCCGAGGGAGCGACGACATCGAGCAGGCCATCCGCCTGATCCTGCTCACCAACCCCGGAGAACGCCCCATGCGCCCGACCTTCGGCTGCGGGATCCACGCCCTGGTCTTCGCGCCCCTGGACGCCGACACGGCCGGCTCCCTGGACCGCGACGTCCGCACCGCGCTGGAGCGGTGGGAGCCGCGCATCACCGTCGAGGACGTCACCGCCGAGGTGGAGCCCGCTGCGGAGGGGCGGCTGGCCGTCCACCTCTCCTACCGCGTGAACGCCACCAACAGCCCCCGCACCCTCGTCGTCCCCTTCTACACCGTCCCGCCCGTCCAGGAAGCGGCCCTGACATGACCGAGCCGTTCCCTCCCGACCTGGACGACCTGCGCTTCCAGCCCTTGGTGGACGCCGCCAAGCAGCGCCTCCACGCCCAGGGCGCGACCTGGACCGACCACAACGTCTCGGACCCCGGCATCACCCTGCTGGAAGCCTTCGCCTACCACGTCGACCACCTCGGCTACCGCGCGAACCGCGTCCCGCGCAAGGCCGTCGTCGACGCGATCCTCGCCCTCGCGAAACCCGACCTCACCGACCCGGCCCCCGACACCCTGCTGCCCGCCCGCAGCGTCACGCCCGCCGACCTGGCGGACATCGACGGGGTCACCCTGAAGTGCGACGACACGCCGCACACCTGCATCGCCGTCGAGTACACGCCGAACCGTGCCGGCGACACCACGTTCTCGTTCCGGGTGGCACGATCCCGGCCCGGGGCGAAACCGGCGGACGACGTCTGCACCAGCGCGATCCGTGCCTACTTCACGAGCAACCATCGGGAGCTCCCGCTGGGCACGGAGTTCGGCATCCTCGCAGCCGGCCAGAAGAAGATCTCGATCACCGCGCAGGTCATACCGACCACCCCGGTGGACACCACGCTCAAGGACCGGCTCGAAGCGGCCGTTCGCGACTACCTCGGCGTCAGTGACTTCGCCCCGCCCCAACGCATCAGGCTGTGGCCCGTGGGGCGTCCGCTCTACGCCGAGGAGATCTACCGGCTGCTCGCCGGAATGCCCGGCGTCACGGAGGTTGCCTCCGTACAACTGGCACCCGCCGAGGCGGGCAACGACCAGTACGCCGATCCCGGGGCCGACGGGGTCTTCGTGGTGTCCGGTCTCTCGATCCAGCTCGTCACCGCGAACAGCCAGTGAGCATGCCGTCTAGACCCGTCCTTCGCACATAACGAGTTCGGATGATGTGGTGATGCGACCGGTATCCCGATGGGGTGCCGGTCGTTGAGCCTGGCGTGCCGAT
>NZ_JBHVRT010000093.1:0-5258 GCF_042885555.1 Kitasatospora sp. NPDC058048
CCGCGACGACGATCTTCGCGGAGGTGGTGGCGCGGGTGGGGGCGGCCGCGTTAGAGCTTGCGAAGTCCACTGAGGACCCTTTCGAGCAGCGTGACGTCGGGCTGGTTTCCGGTTTCGCCGCCGGAAGCGGGCTGGTGGATGGCGACCAGGCCGGCCTCGGCCAGGTCGGCCACGAGGATGCGGGCCACTCCCAGGGGAAGCGAGAGCAGCGCCGACACCTCGGCGACGGATTTGACCTCCGTGCACAGCGTGCAGATCCGCTGGTGCTCGGGGAGCAGGGTGGCCAGGCGCTGCGGGTCGACGTCGGCGGAGACCAGGGCCTCCAGCGCGAGTTCGTAGCGCGGGCGGGTCCGGCCGCCGGTCATCGCGAACGGGCGGATCAGCGGGCCGGAGTCGGGTTCGTCCTCGAACTCCTCGTAGTGGCCGGGCTCCTGGGCGGGCCGGTAGCCGGGGGCCGGCTCGGGCGCCGGGGCCGGGTAACCGGGTGCCGGGGCGCCGTACGAGGGCTGCCGGGCGTACTGGTCGTACTGGCCGTACTGCTCTTCGGGGCGGGGGTACGGCTGCTGGGGCTGTCCGTACTGGTGCCGGCCGTACTGCTGACCGTGGCCGACGCCGGGTGCTCCGAAGGCGTCATGGCCTGTGCCAGGGTACGGAACGCCGTACTGGCCGCTGCGGTCGTCGGGCGGTGTCACGGTTCCTCTCCTCACAGGGTGCGGCGGTGCGGTGCGAGCTTCGGCGCAGGTCCGGAGCCGGTGGTGCGAAGGCCGTACAACGTCCGAACCCGAGCCCGCCGAAGCGGGCCCGGGAAGGACGCGGAGGTGCTTCGAATACCTGGACGGTATCCGACGAACCGTCAGTGCAGGAGACTGCCCTGGAGTTCAGCGCGAAGAGCGGGGGTGAGGACGGCGCCGGCGCGGTCGACGAGCAGGGCCATCTCGTAGCCGACGAGGCCGATGTCGGAGTCCGGGGAGGCGAGGACGGCGAGCGCGGAACCGTCGCTGACGGCCATCAGGAACAGGAAGCCCCGCTCCATCTCGACCACGGTCTGGTTGACCTCGCCGCCCTCGAAGATCCGGCTGGCGCCGGAGGTGAGGGAGGTGAGGCCGGAGGCGACGGCGGCGAGCTGGTCGGCACGGTCGCGCGGGAAGCCCTCGGACATGCACAGCAGGAGGCCGTCCGCGGAGACCACCACGGTGTGGGACACCCCGGGGGTGTTGTCCACGAAATTGGTGATCAGCCAGTTCAGGTTCTGTGCGGCCTGGCTCATCTGAGTCAACTCAACGCTCCTGGTGGTTCGAGCCGCCGAAGAGATCGGTGCTCCGGTTCTGTCCGTTGCCGGACTGGTCTGCCTGATCGGGGTCGATCCGGAAGCTTCCGGTGTTACCGGCGCTGCGGCCCTGCTCCACACCGCGGCGCAGGTTGGTGAGGCGGCCACGGACCTCCTCCGGGCTGCGGGAGACCTGCGGCCCGTCCTGCGGGGTGGGCTTGGCGTTGCCGGGCACCAGGTTCTGCTTGGGCACGCGCCTCGGCAGACCGGCACCGGTGGTGCCGCTGGAGCTGGGCTCGCGCAGCTGCTCGGCCCGCTGCCAGTCGCCGTCGTTCGGCGACTGCCAGGCGGTGCTGGCGGTCGGGCCGGTCGGGCCGTATCCGCCGAGCGAGGACACGTCGTGGCCGCGCTGGGTCGGGGACGCCGAGGTGTCCTTGGCGCCGGCGAACCAGTTCGGGGCGTCGCCGGACGCGCCGGCGCCGGACGGGGCGGCGGTGGGGCCGCCGCTCGCCAGCTGCTCGCCGGGGCGGCGCTGCGGCAGTCCGGACGGCAGGGTGGTGTGCGCCTCGGCGGCGGGCAGCGCCGGCGGCTCCGGGGCGTACGGGTGGCCGGCCGGGGACTCCTCGGCCTGCCGGCCGTACTGGTCGGCGTACCCGTCCTGCTGGTAGCCGCCCTGGTCGTAGCCGTACCGGTCGTCGGCGTAGCCCTGCTGCTCGTAGCCCTGCGGGGCGTACTGGTCGTAGCCGTCCTGGGCGTACTCGTCCTGCTGGTACTCGTCCTGCTGGTAGCCGCCCTGGTCGTAGCCGTACCGGTCGTCGGCGTGGGGCTGCTGCTCGTAGCCCTGCGGGGCGTACTGGTCGTAGCCCTGCTGGTAGTCCTCCTCGACCTCGGCGTCCACCACCGGCGCCTGCGGGCCGCCCTCCAGGGCCGCGCGGCGGACCTGGTCGAGGCGCTGCGAGCGCTGGACGGACTCCAGGGCCGGGCTGAACCCGCTGGAGCCGGCGTTGCCGATGCCGGTGAGGTGGTCGTCGAAGCCGAGCTCGGCGGCGCTGCGGGCCGTGGTGTCCGGCGCCCACTGGGCGGTCGGCTCCTGCTCGGCGAAGATCCGCGAGACGGTGAACTGCTCGTCCGGCTCCGGCGCCGCACCCGACTGGGTGACGAACGGCGGGAGCATGACCAACGAGGTGGTGCCGGCGGACTCGCCGGACGGGCGGAGCTGGACGCGGATGTCGTGCCGCTGGGAGAGCCGGCCGACCACGAACAGGCCCATGCGGCGGGAGATGGTGGCGTCCACCGTGGGCGGCTCGGCCAGCTTCTCGTTGATCTCCGCGAAGTCCTCGGCGGTGAGGCCGATGCCCTTGTCGTGGATCTCGACCAGCACCCGGCCGTCCGGCAGGCGGGTCGCGTTGACCAGGACCCGGGTCTGCGGGCTGGAGAACGAGGTGGCGTTCTCCAGCAGCTCGGCGAGCAGGTGGACGAGGTCGGTCACGGCGGCGCCGACGACGTCGACCTCCGGGATGCCGGAGAGCTCGACGCGCTCGTACTGCTCCACCTCGGAGGCGGCGGCGCGGAGCACGTCGACCAGCGGGACCGGGGTGTTCCAGCGGCGGCCGGCCTCCTCGCCCGCGAGGACGAGGAGGTTCTCACCGTTGCGGCGCATACGGGTCGCGAGGTGGTCCAGCTTGAAGAGGTTCTCCAGCTGGTCCGGGTCGGCCTCGTTGTTCTCCAGGTCGGTGATCAGCGCCAGCTGGCGCTGGATCAGGCTCTGGCTGCGGCGCGACAGGTTGGTGAAGATCGCGTTGACGTTCCCTCGCAGCAGGGCCTGCTCGGCGGCGAGTGCCACCGCCTGCTGGTGGACCTGGTCGAACGCCCGGGCGACCTCGCCGATCTCGTCCTTGCCGTGCAGCGGGATCGGGGTCACCGAGGTGTCGACCCGCTCGGGGTCGGTCTTGGAGAGCTTCTCGACCAGGTCCGGCAGACGGTGGTCGGCGATCTCCAGGGCGGCGCTGCGCAGGGTGCGCATGCCGAGGATCATCGAGCGGGCCACGTAGCCGGTGAGCAGACCGGCCAGGATGAGCGCCGCGACGACGATGATCGTGTTGAGGATGGCGTCGTAGAGCGCGTTGTCCTTCAGGGCGCGGGACTCGGCGAGGACGTCGTCCAGCAGCGCGATCTCGGTGTTCCGCAGGGCCTGGATGTGGCTGTTGGCGGCCTGGTTCCAGTTGTCCGGGGTCAGGCCGGCGTTCTTCGCCTCGGCGTACGCGGCGTCGGCGGCGGCCTTGCCCTTCAGCTGGCCCTCCGCGGCGGCCTGGCTGTAGGCGGCGCCGAGCTGGAGCAGGCTCTGCATGGTGGGCGCCGCGCCGTTGGGCATCTTGTACGCCGAACGATCCTGGGCGGTGGCCAGGGCGACCTGGGCGGCCGCGTACTTCCGGGCGTCCTCGGGGGCGCCGCCGGTGTGGAACTCGTTGAGGGAGACCTGCTCCAGCTTCTCCGAGACCAGGATCTGCTGGATCACGTCCTGGTTCTCGTAGCGCGTGGTGGCGTTCTGCGAGATGCCGACCAGCAGGTTGAGCATCAGCGCGCGCTGGGTCGAGGCGGAGGCCTTGGCCAGCGACATCGCGTAGATCGCGCGGCCCTTGCTGGTGGCGTTGGCGGAGCCGATGCCGACCGAGTTGTCGTAGGCCAGCAGCGGGGCGAGCATCACCGAGTAGGCGCTCGCGGTGGCGCTGGCGAACAGCTCGGGGCTGTACGCGTTGGCCCGCAGGTGCGCCAGGTCGAGGACCAGGGCCTGGAAGGCCTCGTGGCGGCGGGGGAGCTCACCGGACTTGTCCGAGGCGGCGTAGGCGGCGTTGTAGGCCTTCAGCGCGGTGTCGGTGTCGTTGCGGCGCTTGGTGACCTCGTTGTTCGGGTCCTGCTTGGTGAGCAGGGGTATGAGCGTCTTGTCGCGCTCGTTCTCCAGCGCCTCGGCGAGTTCGGTCGCCGCCTTGGCCAGCTCCGCGGTCTTCTCGGCGCGGGAGGCCTTGATGTAGCCGTCGACCGAGGTGTTCACGCGCAGACCGCCGAAGACGAGACTGATGATCACGGGGATCAGCAGGATCGCGATCAGACGGGTCGGCACGCGCCAGTTGCGCGGGCGGAGGAAGTCGTACCGGCTGGAGCCGCCGCCGTCGCCCGACGAACCGCCGCCGAGGGGCGCCGTGGGCGCGGCCTGGGGCTCGGGGGCCGGGGCGGGGCCCTGGGCGCGTTCCTCGGTGGGAGTGAACGCGGAGAATCCGGCCGGATCCCCCTGGGTACCGTTCGGCTCGCTCTGGCGGGGCTCGGAGCGCCGCTGCGGGGCGGGTTGCTGCTTACGCCTCACTCGACAACTACCTCTCGGCCGACTGCCGGCCATGGATCAATCCAGCGCTACCCGGGTGCCCTGACCTCCGCCGGACGGGCCGGAGCAGGAGACATCCAGGGGTAGCTGGAATTTCAGCACGTGCGGGGATGGGGGACAAACAGCCGCAGTCCGACACCCACGCCGGAACAATCCGGACATTCACCGACATGGCGGAGCAAATCCGTGATCACCTGGCGCTGAGTGACGCGGATTCGCCACACTGAGTCATTGTTGATCACAAAATGCCTACCGAACTGTTATCCGCTGCTTATATACGGGTCTTGCGCGGGGCCCCCGGAGGACACCGGCCGGTAAGCGTCGCGGCCCCGACGGCCCGCTGCAGGGGACGGACCGTCGGGGCCGGGCGGTTCCCCCTCGCTCAGCGGAGCCGGGCCAGCAGGGCGTGTTCGACGAGGGTGATGAGGGCGCTCTTGGCGCTGTCGCGGCGGCGGGCGTCGAGAGTGACGACGGGGGTGTCGGCGCCGAGTTGGAGTGCTTCGCGGACTTCGTCGGCGGAGTGGGGCTGGTGTCCGTCGAAGCCGTTGAGGGCGACGACGAAGGGCAGTCCGCTGTTCTCGAAGTAGTCGAGGGCGGGGAAGCAGTCGGCGAGGC
>NZ_JBHVRT010000094.1:1702-3460 GCF_042885555.1 Kitasatospora sp. NPDC058048
TTGAGGGTGTGTGACTGGTCGTTGTTTGAGAACTGCACAGTGGACGCGAGCATCTGTGGCCAAGTTTTTAAGGGCGCACGGTGGATGCCTTGGCACTAGGAACCGATGAAGGACGTGGGAGGCCACGATAGTCCCCGGGGAGCCGTCAACCAGGCTTTGATCCGGGGGTTTCCGAATGGGGAAACCCGGCAGTCGTCATGGGCTGTCACCCATACCTGAACACATAGGGTATGTGGAGGGAACGCGGGGAAGTGAAACATCTCAGTACCCGCAGGAAGAGAAAACAACCGTGATTCCGGGAGTAGTGGCGAGCGAAACTGGATGAGGCTAAACCTTGAGCGTGTGAGACCCGGCAGGGGTTGCGCTCAGGGGGTCGTGGGATTTTTCTTGATCGGTCTGCCGGCCGGTCGGCGAGTCAGAAACCGTACAGGTAGTCGAAGGACATGCGAAAGGTCCGGCGTAGAGGGTAAGACCCCCGTAGACGAAATCTGTACGGCTCGCTTGAAGAACTCCCAAGTAGCACGGGGCCCGAGAAATCCCGTGTGAATCTGGCGGGACCACCCGCTAAGCCTAAATATTCCCTAGTGACCGATAGCGGATAGTACCGTGAGGGAATGGTGAAAAGTACCGCGGGAGCGGAGTGAAATAGTACCTGAAACCGTGTGCCTACAAGCCGTGGGAGCGTCGTTCATCAGCTTGCTGGTGGGCCGTGACTGCGTGCCTTTTGAAGAATGAGCCTGCGAGTTTGCGGTGTGTAGCGAGGTTAACCCGTGTGGGGTAGCCGTAGCGAAAGCGAGTCCGAATAGGGCGGTTGAGTTGCATGCCCAAGACCCGAAGCGGAGTGATCTAGCCATGGGCAGGTTGAAGCGCGGGTAAGACCGTGTGGAGGACCGAACCCACCAGGGTTGAAAACCTGGGGGATGACCTGTGGTTAGGGGTGAAAGGCCAATCAAACTCCGTGATAGCTGGTTCTCCCCGAAATGCATTTAGGTGCAGCGTCACGTGTTTCTTGCCGGAGGTAGAGCACTGGATAGGCGATGGGCCTTACCGGGTTACTGACCTTAGCCAAACTCCGAATGCCGGTAAGTGAGAGCGTGGCAGTGAGACTGTGGGGGATAAGCTCCATGGTCGAGAGGGAAACAGCCCAGAACACCGACTAAGGTCCCTAAGCGTGTGCTAAGTGGGAAAGGATGTGGAGTCGCAGAGACAACCAGGAGGTTGGCTTAGAAGCAGCCACCCTTGAAAGAGTGCGTAATAGCTCACTGGTCAAGTGATTCCGCGCCGACAATGTAGCGGGGCTCAAGCACATCACCGAAGTCGTGTCATTGCAGCATATAGGGCCAACGCCTGCTGTGATGGGTAGGGGAGCGTCGTGTGCCGGGTGAAGCGGCGGTGGAAACCAGTCGTGGACGGTATACGAGTGAGAATGCAGGCATGAGTAGCGATACAAGAGTGAGAAACTCTTGCGCCGATTGACCAAGGGTTCCTGGGTCAAGCTGATCTGCCCAGGGTAAGTCGGGACCTAAGGCGAGGCCGACAGGCGTAGTCGATGGACAACGGGTTGATATTCCCGTACCCGCTTTGAAGCGCCAACGTCGAACCAGATGATGCTAAGGCCGTGAAGCCGTCCCGGAGCCTTCGGGCAAAGGGAAGTGGTGGAGCCGCCGGTCCAAGTCTGCAGTAGGTGAGCGATGGGGTGACGCAGGAAGGTAGTCCAGCCCGGGCGGTGGTTGTCCCGGGGTAAGGGTGTAGGCCGTT
>NZ_JBHVRT010000094.1:3557-4671 GCF_042885555.1 Kitasatospora sp. NPDC058048
AAGGCTGAGACCTGATGCCGAGCCGATTGTGGTGAAGTGGATGATCCTATGCTGTCGAGAAAAGCCTCTAGCGAGTTTCATGGCGGCCCGTACCCCAAACCGACTCAGGTGGTCAGGTAGAGAATACCGAGGCGTTCGGGTGAACTATGGTTAAGGAACTCGGCAAAATGCCCCCGTAACTTCGGGAGAAGGGGGGCCATTCCTGGTGACGAGTCTTGCACTCCGAGCTGGGGGTGGCCGCAGAGACCAGCGAGAAGCGACTGTTTACTAAAAACACAGGTCCGTGCGAAGCCGTAAGGCGATGTATACGGACTGACGCCTGCCCGGTGCTGGAACGTTAAGGGGACCGGTTAGCTCTGATTCGTCGGGGCGAAGCTGAGAACTTAAGCGCCAGTAAACGGCGGTGGTAACTATAACCATCCTAAGGTAGCGAAATTCCTTGTCGGGTAAGTTCCGACCTGCACGAATGGCGTAACGACTTCTCGACTGTCTCAACCATAGGCCCGGTGAAATTGCATTACGAGTAAAGATGCTCGTTTCGCGCAGCAGGACGGAAAGACCCCGGGACCTTTACTATAGCTTGATATTGGTGTTCGGTTCGGCTTGTGTAGGATAGGTGGGAGACTTTGAAGCCTTGACGCCAGTCTTGGTGGAGTCGTCGTTGAAATACCACTCTGGTCGTGCTGGATGTCTAACCTGGGTCCGTGATCCGGATCAGGGACAGTGTCTGGTGGGTAGTTTAACTGGGGCGGTTGCCTCCTAAAGAGTAACGGAGGCGCCCAAAGGTTCCCTCAGCCTGGTTGGCAATCAGGTGTTGAGTGTAAGTGCACAAGGGAGCTTGACTGTGAGACTGACGGGTCGAGCAGGTACGAAAGTAGGGACTAGTGATCCGGCGGTGGCTTGTGGAAGCGCCGTCGCTCAACGGATAAAAGGTACCCCGGGGATAACAGGCTGATCTTCCCCAAGAGTCCATATCGACGGGATGGTTTGGCACCTCGATGTCGGCTCGTCGCATCCTGGGGCTGGAGTAGGTCCCAAGGGTTGGGCTGTTCGCCCATTAAAGCGGTACGCGAGCTGGGTTTAGAACGTCGTGAGACAGTTCGGTCCCTATCCG
>NZ_JBHVRT010000095.1:0-3715 GCF_042885555.1 Kitasatospora sp. NPDC058048
TCTCCTCGGCACGCAGTGGCTCGGGTCTGCCGACCGCGCAGGCGCTGGCCCTGTTCGACCGGGCGATCACCCTGCCCGTACCGCACCTCCTGCCGACGGTCCTGGACCTGGCCGCCGCGCAGGCCGTCTCCACCCATGGGGTGCCCCCGCTGCTGCGCGGCCTGATCCGGCCGTCCGCCCGGCGGGCCGCCGACCGGGGCGCGGGCGCGGAGTCCGGACTTCTGGCCCGGCTGCGGCCGCTGCCGGCCGAGGAACGGCGCGCGCAGCTGCTGGAGCTGGTCCGCGGCAGCGCGGCCACCGTGCTCGGCCACGGCGCCACCGACGCGGTCGGCCCCCGGCACGCGTTCCGGGAGCTCGGCTTCGACTCGCTGACCGCCGTGGAGCTGCGCAACGGGCTGAACGCCGTCACCGGGCTGCGGCTGCCGGTGACCCTGGTCTTCGACTATCCGACCCCGGCCGTGCTGGCCGAGCACCTCGACGAGCTGCTCTTCGAGCGGGCAGCCCCCGTGGCGCCGCTCGTCGAGCCGGCCGTGGACACCGGCGAGCCCATCGCGATCATCGGCATGAGCTGCCGCTTCCCCGGCGGCGCCGACAACCCCGAGCGGCTCTGGCGACTGCTGGCCGAGGGCTTCGACGGCGTGACCGCTTTCCCGGCCGACCGCGGCTGGGAGATCGAGGTCGCCGACGCCACCTACACGCCGCGCGGCGGCTTCCTGCACGACGCCGCCGACTTCGACGCCGGGCTGTTCGGGATCTCGCCGCGCGAGGCGCTGGCGATGGACCCGCAGCAGCGGCTGCTGCTGGAGGCCGCCTGGGAGGCCTTCGAGGCCGCCGGCCTGGACCCGCTGTCCATGCACCGGTCCTCCACCGGCGTCCTGGTCGGCGCCTCGGCGTTCGGCTACGGCGCCGGGATGGACCTGCCGGAGTCGGAGGGGCACCTGATGACGGGTGCCGCCACCAGCATCCTCTCCGGCCGCGTCTCGTACGTGTTCGGCCTGGAGGGCCCGGCCGTCACCGTGGACACCGCCTGCTCCTCCTCCCTGGTGGCGATGCACTGGGCGATCCAGGCGCTGCAGCGCGGCGAGTGCGCGATGGCACTGACCGGCGGTGTGACCGTGATGTCCACCCCGGGGGTGTTCGCCGAGTTCGACCGGCAGGACGGCCTGGCCTCGGACGGACGCTGCAAGGCGTTCTCCGCCGGGGCGGACGGCACCGTCTGGTCCGAGGGCGTCGGCGTGCTGGTGCTCCAGCGCCTCTCCGACGCCCGTCGGGACGGCCACCGGGTGCTCGCGGTGATCCGCGGCAGCGCGGTCAACCAGGACGGCGCCTCCAACGGGCTCACCGCGCCGAACGGCCCCTCCCAGGAGCGGGTGATCCGGCAGGCGCTGGCCTCCGCGCGGCTCGCCCCGTCCGAGGTGGACGTGGTGGAGGCGCACGGTACCGGCACTCCGCTCGGCGACCCGATCGAGGCCCAGGCGCTGCTGGCGACCTACGGCCAGGACCGGCCGGCCGACCGGCCGCTGTGGCTGGGCTCGATCAAGTCCAACATCGGCCACACCCAGTCGGCGGCCGGTGTCGCGGGCGTCATCAAGATGGTGCAGGCGATGCGTCACGGCGTCCTCCCGGCCACGTTGCACGTGGACGAACCGACCTCGCACGTGGACTGGTCGGCGGGTGCGGTGGAACTGCTGACGCAGGCCCGGCCGTGGCCGGAGGACGGTCGCCCGCGTCGCGCGGGCGTGTCCTCCTTCGGTATCAGCGGCACCAACGCCCACGTCATCCTGGAGCAGGGCGACCCGTCGCCCGCGCCGGAACCGGTGGAGAACAGCGGCCCGGTGCTCTGGCCGGTCTCCGCGAAGACCCCGGAGGGGCTGCGCGGACAGGCCACGAGGCTGGCCGAGTTCGCGGCGACCGGGCCCGACCCGGCGGCCGCGGGGCACGCGCTGGCCGTCACCCGGGCGGCGCTGGAACACCGCGCGGTGGCCGTCGGTGACACGGCTGCCGCGATCGGGGCAGGCCTGACCGCGCTGGCCGAGGGCCGGCCCGGCGAGGGCGTGGTCTCGGGTACGGCGGTCGAGGGCCGGACGGCGTTCCTGTTCACGGGGCAGGGCTCGCAGCGGGTCGGGATGGGGGCCGGGCTGTACGCGCGGTTCCCGGTGTTCGCGGCGGCGTTCGACGCGGTCTGTGCGGAGCTGGACGGGAGGCTCGGGCGGTCGGTGCGGGAGGTCGTCCTCGACGGCGTCGAGGATCTGGACCGGACGGTGTGGGCGCAGGCCGGGCTGTTCGCGGTCGAGGTGGCATCGTTCCGGCTGCTGGAGTCCTGGGGCGTGACGCCCGACTTCCTGCTCGGGCACTCGATCGGTGAGGTGGCGGCCGCCCATGCGGCGGGCGTGTTCTCGCTGGCCGACGCGTGCGCCCTGGTGGCGGCGCGCGGGCGGCTGATGGACGCGCTGCCGAGCGGCGGCGCGATGCTCGCCGTGCAGGCCACCGAGGCCGAGGTGCGGGCGGAGATCGGTGACCGCCTGGACGTGGCGGCTGTCAACGGCCCGACCTCGCTGGTGGTTTCGGGTCCGGCGGACGCGGTCGAGGAGTTCGCGGCCCGCTGGAAGGCCGAGGGCCGCAAGACCAGCCGTCTGACGGTCTCGCACGCCTTCCACTCGGCGCTGATGGAGCCGATGCTCAACGAATTCGCTTCCGTGCTGGCCGGGTTGACCTTCGCCGAGCCGCAGATTCCGGTCGTGTCGAACCTGACCGGCGGGATCGCCGATCCCGGCCTGCTCGCCACCCCCGACTACTGGGTGCGTCAGGTCCGCGAGGCCGTCCGCTTCGCCGACGGCGTCGCCCACCTCGACGGGCAGGGCGTCACCCGCTACGTCGAGCTGGGCCCGGACGCGGTGCTGAGCGGCCTGGCCGGACAGGCGGTTGCCGAGGCCGTGTTCGCGCCGCTGCTGCGCCGTGAGCGGGAGGAGTCGGGCACCGCGCTGACCGCCCTGGCCCGGCTCTGGACGGCCGGCGCGGACGTGGACTGGCCGGCCGTGCTGCCGGCCGGCCGACGGCTCGAACTGCCGACGTACGCCTTCCAACGCGAGCGCTACTGGCCGCGCCCGGCCGTCCGGTCCGGGGACGCCGGTTCGGTCGGCCAGCTGTCGGCCGGCCACCCGATGCTCGGCGCTGCGGTTCAACTGGCCGGAGACAACGGGCTGTTGCTGACCGGACGGCTGTCGCTCGCCACCCACCCGTGGCTCGCGGACCACGCTGTCCAGGGCCAGGCGCTGGTGCCGGGGACGGCCTTCGTGGACATGGCGCTGCGCGCGGGCGAGCAGATCGACCGCCCGGTCCTGGAGGAGCTGGTGCTCCAGGCGCCGCTGCCGCTGCCCGAGCAGGGCGGCGTGCACCTCCAGGTGCGGGTGGCGGCCCCGGGTGAGGAGGGCGACTGCCGGGTGGAGATCCACGCCCGGCCGGACACCGGCGGGACCGCGCCGTGGATCTGCCACGCGGTGGGAACCCTGACCGCGCAGGAGCGGGCGCCGGAGTTCGATCTGGCCGCCTGGCCGCCGGTCGGTGCCACGGCGCTGCCGCTGGAGGGTTTCTACGAGGCTCTGGCCGAGGTCGGGTACGGCTACGGTCCGGTGTTCCGGGGTCTGGGTGCGGCCTGGCGGGTGGGTGAGACCGTCTGTGCGGAGGTCGCGCTGCCCGAGGCGGTGGCGGGTGAGGC
>NZ_JBHVRT010000096.1:0-3042 GCF_042885555.1 Kitasatospora sp. NPDC058048
AGGTGGGACAGATGATTGGGGTGAAGTCGTAACAAGGTAGCCGTATCGGAAGGTGCGGCTGGATCACCTCCTTTCTAAGGATAAATACGAGAGCGCTTTTGTTTTGTTCAGTTTTGAATGAGTAATTCATTCAGATACGAAAGATCTCATCACGTTGTGATGAAGTTTTTTCTTCTTTGTTCCTTGAAAACTAGATAATAGATAGAAGGCAATTAATTTTTTCAAAGCATCAGTAAGATCTTTTTTAACGGTTAAGTTAGAAAGGGCGCACGGTGGATGCCTTGGCACTAGGAGCCGATGAAGGACGGGACGAACACCGATATGCTTCGGGGAGCTGTAAGCAAGCTTTGATCCGGAGATTTCCGAATGGGGAAACCCACCACTCGTAATGGAGTGGTATCCATATCTGAATACATAGGATATGAGAAGGCAGACCCGGGGAACTGAAACATCTAAGTACCCGGAGGAAGAGAAAGCAAATGCGATTTCCTGAGTAGCGGCGAGCGAAACGGGACCAGCCCAAACCAAGAGGCTTGCCTCTTGGGGTTGTAGGACACTCTATACGGAGTTACAAAGGAACGAGGTAGATGAAGAGGTCTGGAAAGGCCCGCCATAGGAGGTAACAGCCCTGTAGTCGAAACTTCGTTCTCTCCTGAGTGGATCCTGAGTACGGCGGAACACGTGAAATTCCGTCGGAATCCGGGAGGACCATCTCCCAAGGCTAAATACTCCCTAGTGACCGATAGTGAACCAGTACCGTGAGGGAAAGGTGAAAAGCACCCCGGAAGGGGAGTGAAAGAGATCCTGAAACCGTGTGCCTACAAGTAGTCAGAGCCCGTTAACGGGTGATGGCGTGCCTTTTGTAGAATGAACCGGCGAGTTACGATCCCGTGCAAGGTTAAGCAGAAGATGCGGAGCCGCAGCGAAAGCGAGTCTGAATAGGGCGAATTGAGTATGTGGTCGTAGACCCGAAACCAGGTGATCTACCCATGTCCAGGGTGAAGTTCAGGTAACACTGAATGGAGGCCCGAACCCACGCACGTTGAAAAGTGCGGGGATGAGGTGTGGGTAGCGGAGAAATTCCAATCGAACCTGGAGATAGCTGGTTCTCTCCGAAATAGCTTTAGGGCTAGCCTCATGTTGTAAGAGTCTTGGAGGTAGAGCACTGATTGGACTAGGGGCCCCCAACGGGTTACCGAATTCAGTCAAACTCCGAATGCCAAAGACTTATCCATGGGAGTCAGACTGCGAGTGATAAGATCCGTAGTCAAAAGGGAAACAGCCCAGACCACCAGCTAAGGTCCCCAAGTATACGTTAAGTGGAAAAGGATGTGGAGTTGCTTAGACAACCAGGATGTTGGCTTAGAAGCAGCCACCATTTAAAGAGTGCGTAATAGCTCACTGGTCGAGTGACTCTGCGCCGAAAATGTACCGGGGCTAAACGTATCACCGAAGCTGCGGACTGTTCTTCGAACAGTGGTAGGAGAGCGTTCTAAGGGCTGTGAAGTCAGACCGGAAGGACTGGTGGAGCGCTTAGAAGTGAGAATGCCGGTATGAGTAGCGAAAGAAGGGTGAGAATCCCTTCCACCGAATGCCTAAGGTTTCCTGAGGAAGGCTCGTCCGCTCAGGGTTAGTCGGGACCTAAGCCGAGGCCGAAAGGCGTAGGCGATGGACAACAGGTTGATATTCCTGTACCACCTATACATCGTTTGAACGATGGGGGGACGCAGAAGGATAGGGTAAGCGCGCTGTTGGATATGCGCGTCCAAGCAGTTAGGCCGGAAACGAGGCAAATCCCGTTTCCATTAAGGCGGAGCTGTGATGGCGAGGGAATTATAGTACCGAAGTTCCTGATTCCACACTGCCAAGAAAAGCCTCTAGCGAGGCGGGAGGTGCCCGTACCGCAAACCGACACAGGTAGGCGAGGAGAGAATCCTAAGGTGTGCGAGAGAACTCTCGTTAAGGAACTCGGCAAAATGACCCCGTAACTTCGGGAGAAGGGGTGCTCTGTTAGGGTGAATAGCCCGAGAGAGCCGCAGTGAATAGGCCCAGGCGACTGTTTAGCAAAAACACAGGTCTCTGCGAAGCCGTAAGGCGAAGTATAGGGGCTGACGCCTGCCCGGTGCTGGAAGGTTAAGAGGAGCGCTTAGCGTAAGCGAAGGTGCGAATTGAAGCCCCAGTAAACGGCGGCCGTAACTATAACGGTCCTAAGGTAGCGAAATTCCTTGTCGGGTAAGTTCCGACCCGCACGAAAGGCGCAACGATCTGGGCACTGTCTCAACGAGAGACTCGGTGAAATTATAGTACCTGTGAAGATGCAGGTTACCCGCGACAGGACGGAAAGACCCCGTGGAGCTTTACTGCAGCCTGATATTGAATTTTGGTACAGCTTGTACAGGATAGGTAGGAGCCTGAGAAGCCGGAGCGCTAGCTTCGGTGGAGGCGTCGGTGGGATACTACCCTGGCTGTATTGACCTTCTAACCCGCCGCCCTTATCGGGCGGGGAGACAGTGTCAGGTGGGCAGTTTGACTGGGGCGGTCGCCTCCTAAAGAGTAACGGAGGCGCCCAAAGGTTCCCTCAGAATGGTTGGAAATCATTCGTAGAGTGTAAAGGCACAAGGGAGCTTGACTGCGAGACCTACAAGTCGAGCAGGGACGAAAGTCGGGCTTAGTGATCCGGTGGTTCCGCATGGAAGGGCCATCGCTCAACGGATAAAAGCTACCCCGGGGATAACAGGCTTATCTCCCCCAAGAGTCCACATCGACGGGGAGGTTTGGCACCTCGATGTCGGCTCATCGCATCCTGGGGCTGTAGTCGGTCCCAAGGGTTGGGCTGTTCGCCCATTAAAGCGGTACGCGAGCTGGGTTCAGAACGTCGTGAGACAGTTCGGTCCCTATCCGTCGCGGGCGCAGGAAATTTGAGAGGAGCTGTCCTTAGTACGAGAGGACCGGGATGGACGCACCGCTGGTGTACCAGTTGTTCTGCCAAGGGCATCGCTGGGTAGCTATGTGCGGACGGGATAAGTGCTGAAAGCATCTAAG
>NZ_JBHVRT010000097.1:0-2283 GCF_042885555.1 Kitasatospora sp. NPDC058048
CGCTGTCGGCGACCTTGACGCCGTCCGCGAGGATCTGGAACACCACGGAGCCGCGGATTCCCGACTCGGCGTCGACGCCCACGTCGGTGCTCAGGACCGAGCGCGGACGCCTGCCCTTCGCACGGCGTGCCAGGTCGACGTCGCAGCTCGGCGGCCGCCGGCCGGGGCGTGCCTGGCGGTGGCGGGGCTGCTGGGGGTGGCGTCGTACGTGGTGGGAGCGGAGGCGCGGGTGCTGCCGCGGGTCGGGCCGCCGGCGGTGCGGCGGGCCGGGGTCCTGGCGGTCGCCGGAGTGCTGTTGGCACGCGGTGCGGCCGGGCCGGTGGTGTTCGGGCGGGTCAGCGAGCGTACGGAGCGGTTCCGGCGGCTGAACCTGCGGTACTACTCGCCGCTGTGCACGGCCCTGGGCGCCGGGGCGGCCGCGGTGGCGTGGCGGGGTTCGTCCGCCGCACAACGCTGAGGAGTCCGCTGCGCGTTGAGCGAACATCTCCCAGGCCCCACCCACGCATCCCTCCGCCCGCACCGTATGCCGAGCCACCGTTCGCCGTGTCGGTGAGCACTTCGGCGACGCCGCCGGGACGGCCGGTCCTGACGGACCGTTCCCTGGTAGGCGGCCCTTCGTGACCGGTTCGGCGTCGTCGGATCCCTCTCAGACGGCTCCGGCCAGTGGGACCCGGTTGTCGGTGGCCAGCACGTCGCCCGGCACCGTCGAGCCCGTCTGGCGCCGTAGCGATCGGCACCACCCTGTCCCGGATCTCTCCGAAGCTCGGGGTCGCCTCTCCCGTGGTCGGCTGAGCGTGGGCCGGTTTCGGGTGTGAGTTCTGCCGGGGCTCACTCCTCCTCCCACTGCTCGGCACCGATCCGGGCTTCGCTGACGGTGGTGTCTCCGACGCGCGCAGAACGGACCCACACGCCGAGCCCGTCGACCTCCAGGTCCCCGCGACAGGCGAAACGCAGGCCAAGGTCGTTGTCCGTGATGTAGCGGGTGATGTCCGCTTCGACGGCCGTGACCTGTCGGCCGATCAGCGGGATGCCGCCGAAGAGGACCTGAGGCCCAGTCCGTCCGAGGACGGTGACAGCGGCGAGGAGCGGGCCGTTGCCCTCTTCCCAGCCCCGGTAGTGCGCGCGCACTCCGGCGCCCTCGAAGCGCTCTTCAGTCAGGCGCTCCTCCATGGGGTCGCCCTGGGTCTCCCACGGGGTGCCGGCGGGGAAGGGGTGGTAGGTGCGGTGCTCGGCCGGAACCTCCCCGCTCAGGGAGGCCGACACCTGCTCCGGCGTCATCCCGAACCGCAGCGGGCCGACCCCCTCCAGTGGCAGGCACTCCCAGCGCGGCCGGTCCCGCTCGGCCACCAGCGTCCACGGCCCTGGGGCCGGGGCGGGGCGGCGGGAGGTGCTGCGCCAGCCGGCGAGGTTCCGCTTGCTGTGCGGGTCGTCGGCCAACTGGGGCCCGGCGACCAGGAGGTCGGTGAGCATGGCGTTCCCGCGCTGTGGGAACCCTTCGGCGTCCGGCACCCACTGCTGGGTCACGCCGATCGAGACGCCCCAGGCCGGTACATCCGGCTCCCCTTCCGCGTTCAGCAGCACCTTCGCCCCGTGCCGGAGCGCGAGGCGGCTGATGTCCGCACGGGCCTGGGAGGGTGCCCGGGCAACCAGCACCACGTCCTCCAGCACCACCAGCGGCCCCCGGTTCGCGTCGACCCCCACGGCCACCAGTTCCTCCTTCGGCCCGTGGATCGTGCTCACCCCGAGCCGGGAGTACCGGCGCCACACCAGCAGGCCACCACTGCGGACGCCTCCCGTAGTGTCCTCGCCCAGCGTCTCCTGGACCTGCTCCGGGGACATGCCGAACTGCAGAGGGCCCACGCTCACCAGCGGGTCCAGCACCCAGCGCTCGCGATCTTCTGCCTCTGTGTCCATTCCAACCCCACGTGGCATCCCGTCACCGGCGCGGTCGGCCGGAAAGGAGCATCATCCTCTCCTTCGTTTCCTCCCAGTCGGTGATCCGGGTCGACAGGCCGGCCCAGGGACGGTCGAGGGGGAAGGGCTCGGCGGGCCGCGGGCCCTTCTGCTCGCGGACGAGCTGTCCGGACCGAGGCCTGGCTACCCCACCAGCCCGGCCCCCCTGCACACACGGCAGTCCGGCCTCATCCCGGACCGGGTGAGGCCGGAACCCGAAGGGCTCTCAGTGATCCTCTAGACCCGTCCTTCGCACATAACGAGTTCGGATGATGTGGTGATGCGACCGGTATCCCGATGGGGTGCCGGTCGTTGAGCCTGGCGTGCCGA
>NZ_JBHVRT010000098.1:0-1957 GCF_042885555.1 Kitasatospora sp. NPDC058048
GCCCGGGCCCGTGCCGCGGCGGGCGGCTCGGGCGGGCGTCCGGGGGCCGGCACGCTCTGCCGGCCGTTCTCCTGCTGGGCCGGAGCGGGTGCGGGGGCGGCCCGTCCGGGTCGTGTGCCGCGGGCGCCGCCGGGGTTCCCGGCGGCCGCACCGCGCGCCGCCAGTTCGCTGAGCCGCTCGTGCAGCGCGGCGGCTCCGGGGCGTTCGGCGGGTTCCTTGGCCAGGCAGGCCCGGATGAGCGGCGCCAGTTGCGGCGGCACAGCGGAGAGGTCGGGCTCCTCGTGGACGACCCGGTACAGCATCACTTCGGAGGACGCCCCGGATCCGAACGGGGTGTCCCCCGTGAGTGCGTACGCGAGGGTGGCCCCGAAGGCGAAGACGTCGGTGGCGGGCGTGACGGCGACCCCGCGGACCTGCTCGGGCGCGAGGAAGCCGGGGGAGCCGACCGCGGTGCCGACGTGGGTGAGCGTGCTGGCGCCGCGCGACCACGCGATGCCGAAGTCGATGATCCGCGGGCCTCGGGGCGAGAGCAGGATGTTGGACGGCTTGAGGTCCCGGTGGACCACTCCCGCCTCGTGCACCTTGACCAGTCCGTCGGCGAGCGCGGCCCCGATCCGGGCGGCCTCGGGCCAGTTGAGCGGCCCTTCGTCGCCGACCCGCTTGTAGAGCGAGGGCCCCGGCACGTACGCGGTGGCCAGCCAGGGCCGTTCGGTCTCGATGTCCGAGCCGACCACGCGCGCGGTGCAGCCGCCCCGGATCCGGGAGGCGGCGGCGATCTCGCGGGCGAAGCGGGTGCGGAACTCCTGGTCCTCGGCGAGCTCGGCGCGGATCAGCTTGAGGGCGACGCGCTGCCCGCGGCGGTCGGAGCCGAGGTAGACCACGCCCATGCCGCCGGCGCCCAGTCGCCGGTGCAGGCGGTACGGCCCGACGATGCGGGGGTCCTCACGCCTCAGCCGCATCATCGCCATGTTTCGTTCCCCGTCAGCCTGTGGGTGAGGCCCCGTCGGTTGGGGCATCGTCAGTTCCTGTCTGGCACAGCTTACGGACTGCCCGCTGCGGTGTGCTGATACGCAACACCTGAAGCCACCGTGCGATTGTCGGATCTTGCGTTGACCTGCAGGTCACAAGGGCGTCGAAGGGCTTCTCGGGGTTGCCCCTCAGGGTTCCCTCGGGGGTCGGATGAGCCTTCCGTCCCCCTGCGGTAGTAGGCCCCGAGTGGGATCGTCATCCTCCCGGACGTCCGAGGAACAGTACGACGGCATGACGCCCGGAGGACCCTCCGGCCAATAGCGTTGTGTCCAGCGGTGGACGGGGAGCTCGTCCCCCGAGGTAAGCCGTCCACCGCGCCAACTCGACCGGATCAGGAGCAAGGACATGGCACCGCAGATCACGGGAACCCCCCGCCGTCGGCCGGCCTCCGTCCAGTCCCGATCCACCGAGCAGCCCACGCGGCACCCCGCCGTGGCGCTGGCGATGGCCCTGCCGTGCGCCGTGCTCCTGGTGCTGCTGTTCGGCGGGTGGGAGCAGATGGCGAACCAGGCCCAGGCCGTCGCCGATCTGATCACCCGCTGAGCGGGGAATGAAGGACACCGGCCCCGAGGCCGGTCGAAGACGGGCACCGATCCCCTGGGGACGGGGAGCGGTGCCGCCGGGGAGGCCGCGGCCGCGATGACACGCGGACGGGCGAGAGCGGTGCGCAGAGCGCCCCGGCAGGCGGAGACGCCGCGTACGGACGTCGGTGAGGGCGTCCGTACGCGGCTCTTCTCTTTTCCCACCCGTGTTCCCGCCGGACGCCCCGGTTGTCCCGGACGCCCCGGTGGTTCCAGCGGTCGGGGCCAGGGGAACCACGGGAACGAGACGACAAAAGGCCGGGGCCGCGATCCTGATGGATCGCGGCCCCGGCCGTTACTGTGCGCGATACTGGGATTGAACCAGTGACCGCTACCGTGTCAAGGTA
>NZ_JBHVRT010000099.1:0-1832 GCF_042885555.1 Kitasatospora sp. NPDC058048
CTCCTCAAGCACACCACCCGCACGGTGCGGGCGCTCGTCAAGGCGATCACCTACCGCATCGACATCGACACTCTCGAACAGCGCTCCGGCGCCGACGGGTTGAACGTCAACGACATCGGCCACGTCGTCCTGCGCACCGCCGAACCGCTGGCGCTCGACGCCTACACCGACAACCGCCGCACCGGATCCTTCCTCCTGATCGACCCGGCCGACGGCACCACCCTCACCGCCGGCATGGCCGGCGAGGCGTTCGACACCGTACGCGCCACGGACACCACAGAGGAGGACTGGGTCTGATGCCCAGCGAGGCCTTCTCGGGCGTGAACCGGCCCCGGGGTTCGAAGCAGCATGTCCTTCTCCCCTCCCTTGTCGTCCTCCTCTGCGCCGCCCTCGTCTCCGGCTGCGGTTACGGCTCGAAGGCCGACAAGTCCTCCGACACCAAGGCCGACGCCTCGGCCTCCGCCGGGGGTTCCGGCGCGAAGCTGTCGGCGGACACGGTGAAGATCGGCTACTTCTCCAACCTCACCCACGGCACCCCGCTGGTCGGCCTCCAGGAAGGGCTGTTCCAGAAGGAGCTGGGCGCCACCCAGATCAAGACCCAGGTCTTCAACGCGGGCCCGGCCGAGATCGAGGCGCTCAACGCCGGCTCCATCGACATCGGCTGGATCGGCCCCTCCCCCGCGATCAACGGCTACACCAAGTCCGACGGCCAGTCCCTGAAGATCATCGGCGGCTCCGCCTCCGGCGGCGTCAAGCTGGTCGTCAACCCCGAGAAGGTCTCCTCGCTGGACGACCTCAAGGGCAAGAAGATCGCCACCCCGCAGCTGGGCAACACCCAGGACGTGGCACTGCTCAACTACCTCGCGGGCAAGGGCTTCAAGGTCGACGCGGCCTCCGGCGCGGGCGACGTCTCCGTCGTGCGCACCGACAACAAGGTCACCCCCGACGCCTACAAGCAGGGCTCCATAGACGGCGCCTGGGTGCCCGAGCCCACGGCCTCCAAGCTGGTCACCCTCGGCGCGAAGGTCCTCCTCAACGAGAAGGACGTCTGGCCGGACAAGAAGTTCGTCATCACCAACATCATCGTCTCGCAGAAGTTCCTCAAGGAGCACCCGGACGTGGTGGAGGCCGTGCTGCGCGGCTCGGTGAACACCAACGCCTTCATCAAGGCCAACCCTGACAAGGCCAAGGCCGACGCCAACGAGGCCATCAAGAAGGAAGCCGGCAACGCGCTGGAGCCGGCGATCCTCGACCCGGCCTGGGCCGACATCGACTTCCTGGACGACCCGCTGGCGAGCACCCTGCAGTCCGAGGCCGACCACGCCGTCACCGCCGGGCTCCTCAAGATTCGCGGTAATCAGGCCGCTGGCGCGGCGGGCAACCTGAACGGCATCTACGACCTCACCCTGCTGAACAAGGTCCTCGCCGCCCAGGGCCGGCCGGCCGTCGCGGACGCCGGGCTCGGCGCCAAGTAGCGCCCGAAGCACCGGCCGACGAGCCCCAAGTTCCCTCCGCGCCTCGGACGTTCAGCCAAGACCCCGCGGTCCGGCCCCGCCCCGCCCGGTCGATCCCGGTCGATGCCCACCGGAACGGGCGGGGCCCGGACCACGGCCCCGCAGACCTCTCCCTCCTTGCCACCCCGGGCAGGAGGGGCCCATGACCACCAACGCAGGAGGTGCCCGGATGACCCCGACACTGACCGCCGAACCGGACACCGTCGCCGTCGCCTCCGGTCGACCCGCCGTCCGCATCTCGCACGTGCACAAGTCCTTCGGCCGTGGGAGCGCGAGCACCCACGTCCTGGACGACATCACCCTCGACGTCGCGCCCGG
>NZ_JBHVRT010000100.1:0-1767 GCF_042885555.1 Kitasatospora sp. NPDC058048
CTAGACCCGTCCTTCGCACATAACGAGTTCGGATGATGTGGTGATGCGACCGGTATCCCGATGGGGTGCCGGTCGTTGAGCCTGGCGTGCCGATATCTCGTTCACGTCGTTCACGGGTCCACCGTCCTCGGATGACGGTGGAGTTGACGCCCGTGGTGGAGAGGCGTCTGGGCGCTCTGCCCGCCTCTGCCGAGTTTCTGCGCCGGCTGGACGTGGCCGGGATCGTCGACGAGCTGTGCCCGATCCGCGAGGTCGCGCACCTCACCCACGGCCAGGTGATCGAGGTACTGATCGCCAACCGGCTGTCCGCCCCGGCACCGCTGGTCCGCGTGGGCGACTGGGCCCGGGAATGGGCGGTGGAGGAGGTCTTCGGCATCGAGCCGCACCTGCTGGGTGACGACCGGCTCGCCCGCGCCCTGGACGCCATCGCGCCGCACCTGGACGAGCTGGTCGGCACGGTCGGCGCGCAGGCCATCGCGGAGTTCGGCATCGACGTGTCCCGGATCCACTGGGACATGACCTCGATGTCCCTCTTCGGCGCGTACGAGGACCAGGACGAGCAGTTCCCGCAGGTCAAGTACGGCCACCCCAAGGACCGCAGAGTCGACCTGAAGCAGATCCAGGCCGGCCTCGCGGTCAGCGGCGACGGTGGCGTCCCGCTCCTCCACCGCGTCTACGACGGCGGCGCGGGCGAGGTCGCCCAGGTCGTCGGCGCGATGAACGCCCTGCGCAAGATGGCCGACCGCAGGGACTTCCTGCTGGTCGCCGACTCCAAGCTGGTGTCCCACCCCAATGTCACCGCCCTGCTGGACGCGAAGGTCGCCTTCGTCGCCCCCGCGCCGGCCGCCAAGGTCCCCGACGAGGTCTACGCCGGCTTGAACCTCGAAGACACGCAGGTGGTGGACTACGTCCCGGACCGGGACGGGGGCAAGCCCGCCGGCCGGCGCGAGGTCTACCGGGTCCTGGAGGACACCCACGCCCTGCCCGGGCGCCGCAAGAGCGACCCGGTGCACACCCTGCGCAGGATCCTGGTCCACTCCACCGGCAACGTCCGTGGCCAGCAGACCGCGCGTGCCAAACGCCTGGCCCGCGCGGCCGAGGACCTGGACAAGCTCCAGCGCGGCGCCGGCGGACGGTTCTACGGCACGGCCGAGAAGATCGCCGCGCGGATCGGCGTGATCGCCAGGAACCACCGGGTCGAGGACTGCCTGCGGACCGCCATCGGCACCGGCCCCGAGGGCCGGCCCGTCCTGGAATGGCACTTCGACCAGGACGTGCTCGATGCCCAGGCAGCCGTCGACGGCTGGTACGCGCTGCTGACCAACCTCACCCCCGAACAGGCCACCGCCCAGCAGGTTTTCCTCCGCTACAAGGGCCAGACCGTGGTCGAACGCCGCTATCACGACTTCAAGGGCCCGCTCGCGGTCGCGCCGGTCTTCCTGCAGCACAACCGACGCATCGCCGCCCTGATCACCGTGATCTGCCTGGCCCTACTGGTCTTCTGCCTGATCGAGCGCCAGGTCCGCCAGGCTCTCGGCCCCGACCAGACCATGCGCGGCCTCTACCCCGACAACCGAGCCGTTCGCCCCACCGGCCGCATGATCTTCTACCACCTCGCCAGCCTGATGATCCGGCCCGGCACCACCACCAGCCCACCCGTCGTCCTCATCAACCGAGGAGTCCAAGCACACCTGCTCGAACTCCTCGACATCGACGAAACCCGACCCCGCTGGCTGGAAACCTAAAACCCCATGTGCGAAGTCTGGG
>NZ_JBHVRT010000101.1:0-1702 GCF_042885555.1 Kitasatospora sp. NPDC058048
TCGGCGCCGGAGCGCTGTTCGAGAGTGTCGATGTCGATGCGGTAGGTGATCGCCTTGACGAGCGCCCGCACCGTGCGGGTGGTGTGCTTGAGGAGGACCTTGTCGCCGGTGCGCAGCGGCCGTTCGTTGAGGTGGCTGACGGTGGCTTCGATGTCCTTGGTGGGCGTGGGGGCGGGGCCGGCGGTGATGAGGTCGCCGCGGGAGATGTCGAGGTCGTCGGCGAGGCGGACGGTGACGGACTGGGGGGCCCAGGCGATGTCGGTGTCGCGGCCGAGGGCGTCGATGGCGGTGATGGTGGTGGTGTGGCCGGAGGGTTGGACGGTGACGGTGTCGCCGACGCGCAGGACGCCGGAGGCGAGTTGGCCGGCGTAGCCGCGGTAGTCGGGGTGTTCCTCGGTCTGGGGGCGGATGACGTACTGGACGGGGAAGCGGGCCGGTTCGGCGCTCGGGTCGCTGCCGACGGGGACCGTCTCCAGGTGTTCCAGCAGGGTGGGGCCGCCGTACCAGTCCATGTGGGCGGAGGGTTCGACGACGTTGTCGCCGGCGAGGGCGGAGATGGGGACGGCGAGGACGTCGGTGATGCCGAGGGAGGCGGCGTAGGCGGTGAACTCGGCGGCGATCCGTGCGAAGACGGGTTCGGCGTAGTCGACGAGGTCCATCTTGTTGACGGCCAGGACCACGTGCGGGACGCGCAGCAGGGCGGCGACGGCGGCGTGGCGGCGGGTCTGTTCGACGACGCCGTTGCGGGCGTCGACGAGGACGACGGCGAGTTCGGCGGTGGAGGCGCCGGTGACCATGTTGCGGGTGTACTGCACGTGGCCGGGGGTGTCGGCGAGGATGAACCGCCGGCGGGGGGTGGCGAAGTAGCGGTAGGCGACGTCGATGGTGATGCCCTGCTCGCGTTCGGCGCGCAGGCCGTCGGTGAGCAGCGCGAGGTCGGGCGTGTCCTTGCCGCGGCTGCGGGAGGCGTGCTCGACGGCTTCGAGCTGGTCGGCGAGGACGGACTTGGAGTCGTGCAGGAGGCGTCCGACGAGGGTGGACTTGCCGTCGTCGACGGAACCGGCGGTGGCGAAACGCAGCAGCGAAGTGGCGGTCGCAGTGCTCATGTCTAGAAGTACCCTTCGCGCTTGCGGTCTTCCATCGCGGCTTCGGAGAGCTTGTCGTCGGCGCGGGTGGCGCCGCGTTCGGTGAGGCGGCTGGCGGCGATCTCGGTGATGACGGCCTCGATGGTGGTGGCGTCGGAGTCGACGGCGCCGGTGCAGGACATGTCGCCGACGGTGCGGTAGCGCACCAGGCGCCGCTGCACGGGCTCGTCCTCCCGGGGGCCGCCCCAGTCGCCGGCGGTCAGCCACATGCCGGAGCGGGCGAAGACGTCGCGCTCGTGCGCGTAGTAGATCTCCGGCAGCTCGATGTCCTCGCGTTCGATGTACTGCCACACGTCGAGTTCGGTCCAGTTGGACAGCGGGAAGACGCGCACGTGCTCACCGACGGCGTGGCGGCCGTTGTAGAGGGACCAGAGTTCGGGGCGCTGGCGGCGCGGGTCCCAGGCGCCGAACTCGTCGCGCAGGGAGAAGACGCGTTCCTTGGCGCGGGCCTTCTCCTCGTCGCGGCGGCCGCCGCCGAACACGGCGTCGAAACGGCCCGTCTCGATCGCGTCGAGCAGCGGGACGGTCTGCAGGGGGTTGCGGGTGCCGTCGGGGCG
>NZ_JBHVRT010000102.1:0-1667 GCF_042885555.1 Kitasatospora sp. NPDC058048
CCGTCGCAGGACTCGTCTCCGACCGCACCGCCACAGCCTGACAACGGCCGTCGCTCAGCCCGTCACATCGCCGCCGCAATCACGCACCAGGTCGTAACTGATCGTTTCAGAATGACTGGAACCCCAGATCTTGCGCTGAGTGATCTTGATCGGCAGGGTGTCCGGGGTGCGTGCTGATCTTGTTCCAGATGACCTGTGGGAGCGTGTGGCTCCGTTGCTGCCGCCCGCACCCGAGCGGCGCCACCGTCACCCAGGGCGTCTTCGCATACCGGACCGGGCGGCCCTGGCCGGGGTCATGTACGTGCTGCGGACCGGTGTTGCGTGGCGCGATGTCCCCGCGCCAGTCGTGGGCTGCTCGGGGGTGACGGCTTGGCGTCGGCTGCGGGACTGGACCGCGGCCGGCGTCTGGCCGCGCCTGCACGCCGCGCTGCTGAGCGAGTTGCGCCGCGCCGACCTTCTGGACCTGGACGACTGCGCCGTGGACGGGTCGCACGTCCGGGCGCTCAAAGGGGGGATCACGTTGGCCCGTCACCGGTCGACCGTGGCCGCCCCGGCTCGAAGCACCACCTGATAGTCGACCGCCACGGCATCCCGGTTGCCGTCACGCTCACCGGTGGGAACCGACACGACGTCACCCAGCTCATGCCGCTGCTGGACGCGATCCCGTCGATCCGTGGCTTGCGAGGACGACCTCGGCACAGGCCGCGCCGCTTGTACGCGGACCGAGGCTACGACTTCGACAAGTACCGCCGCCTGCTGTGGAAACGCGGCATCAAGCCCATGATCGCGCGCCGAGGTGTCACTCACGGCTCCGGCCTCGGCAAGGTCCGTTGGGTCGTGGAGCGGGCGTTCGCCTGGCTGCACCAGTTCAAGCGCCTGCGCATCCGCTACGAACGCCGCGCGGATCTCCACCAGGGCCTACTCGAACTGGCCTGCAGTCTCATCTGCCTCCGACGACTCCGTGCAGCTTGAGCAGCTACGCATCCAGACCGCGTCAGCTTGGGACCACGCTCATCGCCCACGTCCGATACCAGTCCCCGAAGGCTGGGCCGGGGGTCAACCTGTCGTCTATCCCCAGGGTATCGAACCAGACCTGGCCACTGGCCGCTCCGGTGACCACCAGTCGGACGAACGCGCCGCACCCCATGTCCGAGATGATCATTGACCCCGGAACGATCCCGTCCTCGTCGTAGTCGTCTTCGAGGTCGTCCGGGCCCACCGCCCGGGTGAACGGAAACGGCGTCGCAAGGTATCCCGGCCACCAGGCTTCGCCCTTCGGGCCGTACGACCTGCTCAGCGCCCAGATGCCGTGGTAGGGCCCCGGGCCACCGTCGCCGATGGTCATCAAGAACGTTCGGTAATCCGCGGGGAGGGCCACCCCGTAGTCACGCTCGAAGGACCGAACTTCCGCCTCCGAAAGGACACTCCTCAGCGGACCACCAGGCACACGGTCCATCTCGTCCCCCATCACCCAGTTCTGCCGTCTCCGCGAGCATAGGGCTCCCACGACAAGTGAACAGGTGCCTCCACCCGGGACATCGAGCAGGCCGGGCCTCACTTTGAAACGATCAGTAACGACCTGGTGCGTGATTGCGGCGGCGATGTGACGGGCTGAGCGACGGCCGTTGTCAGGCTGTGGCGGTGCGGTCGGAGACGAGTCCTGCGAC
>NZ_JBHVRT010000103.1:0-1302 GCF_042885555.1 Kitasatospora sp. NPDC058048
CCGCCCGGCTCCCGGTCCTGGGCGAGCGGGTGCACGTCCGGGACCTCCGGCGGCGCCGGGTCGAACGCGTCCTTCGGGCGGGAGCCCTCCACCGGCCCGGACGTCCAGCCCGTTTCGGTGCGCACCGCCCGGGTCGGCGGGCGCAGCGCGGTGACGAGTTCGAGGCCGGAGACGGCGGTGGAGCCGCGCGGGGTGAGGACGCGCTTCGCGTAGGTGCCGAGCAGGCGAGCCAGGTCCGGGGCCGTGAGGCTGTCGGGGATCTGCCAGCCCCCGGACGCGAGGGCTCCCCAGGCGGGGATGCACAGCTGCACGCAGACCCGCTTGCCGTCCTCGGGGGTGCGGTAGATGCGGGCCCAGGGGCCCAGGCCGCGCTGGGTCAGCAGCCAGCCGGCCTTCTCCACCTGCTTCACGGCCTTGTGGGTCTTCGGGAGCTGCCCCAGGCGCTGAACGAACTCGCGCTTCTCATCCCGGCCCATCGGCGGCAGGCCGATCTCCGCGAGCGCGGCGTCGGTGAGCACGACCAGGGCGTCGCCGTCCTTGCCGTGCCGGTGCAGGCGCGGCGAGCCGAGCTTCACCTCCAGCGCCCACTCGACGACGTCGGCGAGCGTGCGCCCCACCGGCGCGGTCGGCGCCTGGGTGCCGTCGGCGAGGTAGGCCACCAGGCCCCGGCCGGACGGGGCGACGTCCACCACCGCGAGCGGCCCGGCCGGGAACCGCGCGGCCGCCGCGGCCTCCCAGTCCGCCGGGCCCGCCTCGGCGGCCGGCTTCTTCGCCGCCGTCTTCCGTGCCCGCGACGGCGCACCGGCAGAGGGACGGGACGAAGGCCCGCGCCGAGCCGCCGCGGCAACGGGGGCGGGAGCGGCCTGGCGGGGCGCAGCGACCGAAGCGACCGACGCTGCCGGTGGGGTAGCCGGCTCGGCGGGCGCGGCCGGGACGGGCCGCTCCGCGACCGGGACGGCGGGCGCCGACTGCCCGGCCGGAGCGGGCGCGCACCAGCCACCCATGTGCACCGGACGGCCCTGCGAACGGTAGGGCGTCGGCCGGCCGCACCGCACACACGGCGCGGGCCCGGCGGCGACCAGGTCCCCGGCGGCCGTCCGGTCGAGCTCCACCACGGCCTGGTCCCCGCCGCCGTATACCGCCGACGACCCCATCACCAGCGAGCCGTCCCGGTCCCGGTCCGGCACCACCGGCGCTGGCTGCCTGTCCACCGCAGCGGTGGTGAACACCCCGGGCTCCGGCGGCGGGGCCACCGGAGCGGCGGCGGACTCCGGGACAGCCGGCTGCCGCACCGTCTCGGCG
>NZ_JBHVRT010000104.1:0-1301 GCF_042885555.1 Kitasatospora sp. NPDC058048
CTTAGGTTCTAGGGATCGTTGCAACACCCCAGTTCAAGGGGTGCAATGTTCGAGATCCGGGAGAACCGGATAGCGGCTCAGGGTCGCAGGACCCTGGTCCGTGAGCGGGAGGAATACTTCCGACTCATGGACCAGGGCCTGAGCAGCCAGGAAGCGTGCAGACGCGTCGGGATCAACTACCGAACCGGCAAGCGATGGCGTAACGGCCGCAACGCATCGAGCGGCATAAAGGCGTATCCACCGATCTGTACGCCCTTGCCGGAGGACGGTCCGTCCCGGTACCTGAAGGAGGCCGAGCGGATCCACATCGCCGATCGCCTGCGGGAGAAGGCGACCATCCGCGTCATCGCCGCCGAGCTCGGCCGCAGCCCCTCCACCATCAGCCGGGAGATCAAGCGCAACCATCATCCCGGCAGCGGCGCGTACCGCCCGCACGCGGCCCAGGCCCGAGCCGACGCCCGGCGGCCCCGTCCTAAGCCGGGCAAGATCAGCCAGAACCCGGAACTGCGGGACTTCATCCAGCACCACTTGGACAAGAAGTGGAGCCCGGAGCAGATCTGCCAGGCTCTTCGGGACACCTTTCCCGAGCGGCCGGAGATGCACGTGGTCCACGAGACGGTCTACCAGGCCCTCTACGTCCAAGGGCGCGGAGAACTCCGCCGGGAACTGGCCGGCGCCCTGCGCAGTGGCCGCACGCGCCGCAAGCCGCACCGCCAGGCCGCCTGCCGCCAGCCCAGGTTCGCCACCCCGATGGTCATGATCAGTGAACGCCCGGCCGAAGCCGAGGACCGGGCCGTGCCTGGCCACTGGGAGGGCGATCTGATCATCGGCAAGGACGGCGCCTCCGCGATCGGCACGCTGGTCGAGCGCGCCACCCGCTACGTGATGCTCCTGCACCTTCCGAACGGCCGCGGCGCCGAGCACGTACGCGACGCCCTCGTAGATACCGTGCGGATCCTGCCCGGTCACCTGGCGCGGTCGCTGACCTGGGACCAGGGCAGCGAGATGGCGGCCCACGGCTCGTTCAGCGTCGCCACCGGCATCCCGGTCTACTTCTGCGACCCGGCCAGCCCCTGGCAGCGCGGCTCCAACGAGAACACCAACGGCCTGCTGCGGCAGTACTTCCCCAAGGGCACCGACCTGTCCGTCCACAGCTCCGAGCACCTGACCGCAGTCGCCGCCGAACTCAACGGCCGCCCACGCAAAACGCTCGGCTGGGAAACCCCAGCCGAGCGCCTGCATAAACTCATCGCGGCCTGATCAAACCAACCACGTGTTGCTACGACCCCTGGAAACCGCCG
>NZ_JBHVRT010000105.1:0-1158 GCF_042885555.1 Kitasatospora sp. NPDC058048
CGTCCCGCTGCGGCAACAACGGCTCTATCCGAGCCCACGCGGCATCCGTTATCTCTCCTCGACCCACCACAAGATCAATTATGAGACACGGCCTAACGCCCCGGCCAACGACGCACCGGCCCGCCCGGCGGGGCCGCCCCACCACCCAGGGACAGCCCCGCCGAAATGCTCCAAACGACCAGACGCGCGGAGGCCACCCCCGGCCCGTTCGTCGCCGGCAGGCGGAGGACGATATTTTTGCTGGTCACGCGGGGGTTGATCGACGTTCTGGAGGGTGTATGGGCGCGCCTGACGGGCGCGTCGGGGCGGCCCGGATAGGGGGTGACCCGCTCTCTGGGTGGGCTACCGTGCCACGCTACGGACCGCCGGAAGCAGCCCGGTGTCGTGTGGAGGCACAGCCGGGCCGCGGGTCCGGTCCGGGTGGCGACATCGTCCGCTCCGCCCTCGTTCTCGACGGGATCCGGAAGTGGATCACCGTTGCGCAGAACTCGGCGGGTCACACGTGCCCATGCTCGGCAGCCCACCCGATGATGGCGACGAAGGCCTGATCGAGACTGTCGGCATGGCCCAGGCGCACGCCGTCACCATTACGGTTCCGCGCGTAGGCGCCCCATCCGGCAGCACGGTTGATGGCCCATCCGATGGCCATGAACCCGTCGTGGTAAGCGGGATGCCACAGGAAGCTCGTCTCTTCTCCGGAGTCGACTTCTCTGGTCGTCCGATACCCGGCCCCGGCCAGTTCCTTCTGCATCTTCCGCGACGGCTCTGTCACATCTCCCCCTGAGTAGACAAGCGACCTCAGGATAGGCGCTCGACGTAAGACGTAGAAGAAGGGCTTGATCGGCGCTCCCCGCCGAAATCTCCGTGCTGCTCAACCGCTCCGGTCCCACGCTCAGCCCGCCGGCCCCGTTCCAGGCAGCGCAGGGTGCGGGCGGCCGGGCTCGCCGTCTACGACCCGCGGGCCGACCCGGACGCCGTGGAGCACCCACCGCTGGTCCGGTTCCGGGAGCCCTGACGAAGGCCGGCTGTCCTGTCTCACCGAAGTTTGACGATTCTCAACGAAGTTTGACCGCGGCGCCCCTGGCTAGAACGGGGGCTCCAGGCTGAACTCGCCCGTAGGAGCCCAGGGATCGTCCTGTTCCCGCCGCTCCGCCGCCT
>NZ_JBHVRT010000106.1:0-1044 GCF_042885555.1 Kitasatospora sp. NPDC058048
ACGACCTGGTGCGTGATTGCGGCGGCGATGTGACCAGCAGTGTTACGGGCGGCATCATTTGACGATGTGACGATCAAGTTGAACCATGCGGTCCTTGGCCACCGGGTGCTGACTGGCATCTCGCGGCGGCACCTGGCGGATTTGGTCGTCGAACTGGCCGCTCCGTGGCAGGCCGTTGTCGAGGGCCGGCGAGACGCTGCCCGTGGTGGAGCGCGGCAACGCGCGGCGGGCGCGGGTGCCAGGCATCGGCTCGTGTTCGTCGACCGGGTGACCGCCACGCTCATTTACCTGCGGCACGACCTGCCGCACGCCGTCCTGGGCCTGCTGTTCGGTGTCGACCGCTCCACTATCAGTCGTGCAATCGGCGAGGTCAGGGTCCTGCTTGCCAAGCGCGGTTTCGCGGTGCCCGACCGTCCCGGAGTCCGGTTGCGAACCCTGGCGGACGTCTTCGCCTACGCCCAGGCCGAGGGCGTCGTACTGCGGCTGGACGCCACCGAGGTCCAGGTCCGCCGCCCGACATCGCACCGCGGCGGACGTCGGGCCTTCGTGTCCGGCAAGAAGAAGCAGAACACGATGAAGGCCACCGTCGTCGCCGACGCGAAGGGCCGCACCCTGTGGGCCGGTAACCTCCGCCCCGGGCGCATGCACGACGCCACAGCGATACGAAGCGAGGGCATCGACGACCTCTTCCGGCAGTTCCCGAGAGTTCAAGTACTGCTCGATGATGGCTACTTGGGTCTGCGGCGCGACCATCCGGGCAAGGCCGTCACGCCTCCGAGGAAACCGAACAAGATCGCCGCACCGGAAGTCCACGAGGCCCGTGAGCAAGCCCGCCACGAGCACTCGTCTCAACGCATTTCCGTCGAGCACGCCCTCGCCGACCACAAACGCTGGAAGGGACTGGCTCGCTGGACCCACCGCCGCGACACCCTCCCGGCCACATACCTCGCCGTCGCAGGACTCGTCTCCGACCGCACCGCCACAGCCTGACAACGGCCGTCGCTCAGCCCGTCACATCGCCGCCGCAATCACGCACCAGGTCGT
>NZ_JBHVRT010000107.1:0-1039 GCF_042885555.1 Kitasatospora sp. NPDC058048
AAATTTTGTAAACCACTTCCAAAAATCCACAAAATAAAAACCTAGGGATAAATTTCCCTAGGTTAACATTTTTATGAGCCATGAAGGACTCGAACCTTCGACCCTCTGATTAAAAGTCAGATGCTCTACCAACTGAGCTAATGGCTCTTTATGGCTGGGCTAGCTGGATTCGAACCAACGCATGACGGAGTCAAAGTCCGTTGCCTTACCGCTTGGCTATAGCCCAACGAAGGTAAATGGTGACCCGTACGGGATTCGAACCCGTGTTACCGCCGTGAAAGGGCGGTGTCTTAACCGCTTGACCAACGGGCCATACAATAATGGCGGAGAAGGAGGGATTTGAACCCTCGCGCCGCTCACGCGACCTACACCCTTAGCAGGGGCGCCTCTTCAGCCTCTTGAGTACTTCCCCATGGCTCCGCAGGTAGGACTCGAACCTACGACCGATCGGTTAACAGCCGATAGCTCTACCACTGAGCTACTGCGGAATGAAGAAAGCCTGGCGACGTCCTACTCTCACAGGGGGAAACCCCCAACTACCATCGGCGCTGAAGAGCTTAACTTCCGTGTTCGGCATGGGAACGGGTGTGACCTCTTCGCTATCGCCACCAAACCATTGAGAGTGCTCTCTCAAAACTAGATAACAATAAGCATACATTCAAATTGGTTAAGTCCTCGATCGATTAGTATCTGTCAGCTCCATGTGTCGCCACACTTCCACCTCAGACCTATCAACCTGATCATCTTTCAGGGATCTTACTTCCTTGCGGAATGGGAAATCTCATCTTGAGGGGGGCTTCATGCTTAGATGCTTTCAGCACTTATCCCGTCCGCACATAGCTACCCAGCGATGCCTTTGGCAAGACAACTGGTACACCAGCGGTGTGTCCATCCCGGTCCTCTCGTACTAAGGACAGCTCCTCTCAAATTTCCTACGCCCACGACGGATAGGGACCGAACTGTCTCACGACGTTCTGAACCCAGCTCGCGTACCGCTTTAATGGGCGAACAGCCCAACCCTTGGGACCTACTCCAGCCC